>JANPDA010000103.1:0-1839 GCA_031431235.1 Hyphomicrobiaceae bacterium | reverse complement strand
CGAGGATGCGCGCGCAGCCCTTCGGCTGTCCGCCCTCGGCTTCGTCTTCCAGTTCCACTTCCTGCTGCCGGAGTTCACTGCGCTCGACAACGTGATGCTGCCCATGCGGGCCCTCGCCAGGCTGGACGAGCCGTCCCGTCGCGAGCGGGCAACCGGGCTGCTCGCCTCGCTCGGTCTCGAGGCCCATGCCGCAAAGCGGCCCGGCCAGCTCTCGGGCGGCCAGCGCCAGCGCGTAGCGATCGCCCGCGCGCTCGCCAACGACCCGCTCGTCATCCTGGCCGACGAGCCGACCGGCAATCTCGATACGTCCGCGAGCGAGCAGGTGTTGTCGATCTTCAGGCGGCTCGTCGACGAGACCGGACGCTCGATCGTGATCGTCACCCATGACCTCGAGCTCGCCGCCCGCGCCGACCGGGAGATCCGCATCGTCGACGGGCGCATCTTCGTCCGCTGAATCTCTCGCCCGCGTCACAATCCTGTGGCAACGACGCCGTGCTGTCTCGAGGAGTGTGATCAATGGCCGAAGATCTCGTCTTCTACACCCACCCCATGTCGCGCGGGCGGATCGCACGCTGGATGCTGGAGGAGGTCGCAACGCCCTACCGCACCGAGCTGCTCGACTATGGCACCACCATGAAGGCGCCGGCCTATCTGGCGGTCAACCCGATGGGCAAGGTGCCCGCCATCCGCCACGGCGGGATCGTGATAACGGAGTGCGCCGCGATCTGCGCCTATCTGGCCGACGCCTTTCCCAGGGCCGGACTCGCCCCCGCGCCGAGTGACCCCAACCGAGGCGCTTACTATCGCTGGCTGTTCTTCGCGGCTGGGCCGATCGAGGCGGCGGTGACGGCGAAGGCGCTCGGTTTCATCGTACCGCCCGACAAAAAGGGCATGGCCGGCTTTGGCAGCCTCGACGATGTCGTGGGGACTCTCGAAGCCCACCTGAGGGGCAAGCAGTTCGTGGCAGGCGACCGCTTCACGGCTGCCGATGTCTATCTCGGCTCGCAGATCGGCTGGGGCCTGCAGTTCGGCACGATCGAGAGGCGGCCGGCCTTCGAGAGCTATTGGGCAGGGATCAGCGCGCGCCCTGCAGCCAAACGTGCGCGCGAGATCGACGACAAGATCCTCGCCGAGCGTCAACCGCGCGCCTGAGGGACGCGCACAGCCTCAGGCGATGATGTCGGGCAGCAGCTTGTCCTCGAGCTGGGCGATCTCGTCCTTCAGCCGCAACTTCTGCTTCTTCAGGCGGGTCAACTGCAGCAGGTCGGGCGAGGACAGTGTTACCAGCGCCTCGATGGCGCTATCGAGGTCGCGATGCTCCAGGCGGAGCTTGGCGAGCAGCTCGCGGATCTGCCGGTCGTTGGATGTGGACATCGAACTCCGTTGGAGAATCACTTGGCCTATGCTGCGCTGCAGTATCACCGCCGATCGCACGCGACGCAAGCGGGTCGAGCAGACGCGGCCTGGACATGGCGCCATGGCCGGCGCCTGCTGCCCTTTCCCAGAGCGCCAGCAGATGAGCAATATTGCTGCAGATAGTTTGCCCGGCTGCTGGTGCGCGGCGTGCGAATCGGACTGTAATGTTTTTTGATTGTTCCAACCGCTGGAAATCATGCGACGTGAGTTTGAGCCTCGTAGGGCCTCGATCGGTGTATTGATCTTTCAAAGTATGCTTCTGGGCGAAGGGTCGAGCATGGCGCGCGCCAGAGCTCCGTCTTCGACGCTTGCTCCCAAGCGTCGGGCCGCCCCACGAGCAAGCCTTGGTTCGTGTTCCTGGCTGTACGATCGCTTGCGACCTGCGGCCGGAGGGAAGCGTTGGGACCACAGCACGAGATTGGC
>JANPDA010000102.1:0-13532 GCA_031431235.1 Hyphomicrobiaceae bacterium | reverse complement strand
CGAGCACGTTGTCGAGCAGGCCTTTCAGCTTCTTCTTGGCGTTGGGGTCCTTGGTCAGCTTGTCGAGGGCGGCGCCGATTTTGCCGGAGCCCTTGGCTTTCTTGGCGAGCTTCTGCACGGTGTCGAGGGCGGCGCCGGGATTGCCGAGGACGCTGGCCAGGTCGGGCGTGAGCTTGGGATCATCGAAGCTGCCGGTAATGCGCACAGGAACCTCGATGCCGGATGCGTCGGTGCCGCCCTGGCCTTCGAGGCTGGCAACGACCTTGGGCCTGGCGAGGTAGTCGAGGCTGCGCTGCGGCAGATCGAGGGAGCCCGCTCCCGTCATGCGCACGAGCGGGCCCTGCATCTGCAGGTCCTCGTTGCGGGCGATGCCGGCATTCATGGTGAAGCTGCCCGACAGCGCGGAGAAATCGGTCGTCTGGTTGGGCTGGCGCTGTAAATCGCCGAAGCGGCCTTCCGTCAACCCACGCGCCATCTTGGCGATATCGACGCCGACGATGGCGCCATCGGCGATGTTGAACCGCCCCTGGCCGACGAGCGAGCGCACGATCTCCGCAACGCTGCGGCCGAACCCCTTGACGCCGATCGAGATCTCGGCCCGGCCGGCGAGCCAATCGAAGGCTGCGGCGTCCTTCAACATCGGCAGCGCCGAGACGCCGGTCACTGAGAAATTGGCGTCGATTTTCGGCGCGGTGGCGCGGCCATCGACAGTGATGCCGGCGACGCCACGGCCTTCGTAGAGCTTGGCCTTGGGGACGCGCGCCTTCAAGAGCCCGTCCTTAAGGGTGACGATGAGCTGGCTGTCGGAGGCTTCCAGGTCCTGGTAGCTGAGGAGGCCGACCGCGAAGGTCGCGTCGGCATCGGCGGAGCGCAAACCGGAGAGGTCGATCGGCTCGCGGCTCCAGCCCTTGGCTGCAGGCTGCTCGACAATGGGCTCGGACTCGGGTGATCCGAGGATGGCCGCGCTTTCGCTTGTTGCAGCGTCGACTTCTGCCGTGGCATCGCCCGGCTTGGATTTGGCGGCTGATGCCTCGCCCTTGCGTTTCTTGCCGGCTTTGGCGGTGCCCAGATAGCGGGCGAGCGCGAGCCTATCGACCTGCAGATCGGCCTGGAGATGGGGCCGGGCGCCGGAGGTGGTGAGGGTCAGATCGCCGGTTGCGTTCGATCCGTCGAGCACGAGCTTCAGGCCCGTGAGCGCGGCGCGGCCGGGCGTATAAGCGAGCTCGGCCTCGATCCGCAGGGCTCCGAACGTGTCGCCGCGCGGCAGATCGGCGCCCGACGCCCATTTGGCGAGGCGCCGCAGCGAAGCGGTCTCGGCCTCGATGCGCCCGGTTGCGATGAACGCGGCGGCAATTTCGAGCTTGCCTTCGAAGCCTGCGATCAGGCGCGAGGACGCGAGCGAGATCGAGGCGTCCGAGGGCTGCCCGGCGAGAAGTGCCGCGAGAGAGGTGATCCGGGCCTTGAACGGCAGCTTCTCGCCGCGGGCAACGAGGCTGCCTTCGGCGGCGAGCGGGGAGGAAAGATCATCGAGGGTGAGTGCGACGTTGATCGCCGTCACCTCCTCGCGGGTGCCCGAGCGCTCGTCTGAATAGCTGAGCGTGCCATCGACGATGCGGACATCGCCGAGGCGCAGACTCGAGGGCAGCGACGTGCCGACCTGCCCGGCGATGCCCTGGGTGGGAGCGGCGGGGGCATCGACTGTCGCGGCGGCGTCGCTTGCGGCTGTCGTTGCGTCCGCCTCGAGGGCGGGTGGCTCGCTTGTCCTCAGCGACAGGTCCCAGCTCCGCGAGCCGTTGCTGTCGACCGCCAGCGCGATCACCGGACGCGTCAGCACGAACCGATCGACGGCGATCTCGCCGCGCAGCAGCGGCAGCAGCGGGATAGCAGCCTCGAGCGACGCCATCTTGACGAAGCTGCCCGCGGCCATGCCGGGCGGATTGGAGAGGGAGACGTTGCCCAGCGAGATGCCGATCGAGGGGTAGACCGTGAACGAGGTCGCGCCCGCGACGATCAGATCGCGGCCGGTCCGCTCATGCACGACCTCGATCATCCTGTCGCGGATCGCCCCGGTCGGGGCGGCCACGAATACGAAGGTCGCTGCGGCAATGAAAACGCACAGCACCCCGACGAGGCCATAGACGATGAAGCGCATGGTCAGCTCTCGATCCTGCCGCTACCGGCATCGCGCCTGCGGCAGCGGTGGCCCGGTCCGGCCGTTCTGCTGGCAAGCGTGGACGTCCGAATCACCTTGGCGCAGTTTTGCGGCCTTTTCAGCGCAAGTCACGCGCTGTCGCTGCGAGGCAGCAATTCTCAATGTGACTTCCGACCCAGGGCTGCCGGATGTGGCCCTTGCCCATCTCGACGCGGATCAGCATGCGCTTGGAATCGATGTCGCTGACGCGCGGCACGACCACCTCGACGCCGCGCATGCCAGCGCCGTAGGCTATTCCAAGTGCCGCCTTGTACATGAGGCCCGGCCCCGGCGCGGCCTCGAGCTATCGTCCCACCTCGTCGGGTGCCGGAATGCACGGCAGCTTGCGCGGATCGTGCGTGCGCGCCAGCTGATGCGCGAGATCGATGCGACCGAGCGTGACCATGAAGAAGAAGCGCAAGGCTGAGGCTTGCGTGTCCATCTTCGGCGGCTGCGCGCCAAGCCCGATCTGCTGGGACTGGTAGCGGCGCACATCGTCGCCGGTCGCCGTATCCGGTGCGCGCCCCAGGAGCTTGGCAAAGGTCTCGATGCGGCGGATGTAAGCGTGCCGCGTCTTGTCGCCAAGGTTGCCGTTTATTAAATCGGCCCCCGTTTCAGGTACGTAAAGCCTCTTGACCGCCCTGAGACAATGCGTAAGCCTTGTTGGCGTTACCAGCGCGAGAGTCTTCGGTCTTGGTGTACTGGGCTGTCGATTCTGGCATAATGAGAAAGTTATGGCCCCCGACTCCCCGTTTCCTCATTTGTCCATTCCAATCCGCGATCTCGGCCTTCAGATTGCGGGTACGCCGCTGGAGCCGACGCTGGTGCAGTTTCAGCGTGAGCTGGAACGCGTCGGCATCATCCGGCTGCGCCCCGATTTCTATCTTTCAACCGATTGGGGCGTCCCCTTTCCATCGATCTCCATCGGCATTCCGTTCTATCTGGCACGGCCAGACTTGATAGCAATCCACGCGGACAGAAGCGGATACACGGAGGGTGTAGGCCCAACAGACCTGTTGCGTTTTCTCCGCCACGAGATGGGCCATGTCGTCAACTATGCCTACGAGCTCTATGAACAGGAAGATTGGATCAAACAGTTTGGCTCGATGATGCGGCCCTATTTGGAGGACTATCGCCCGAAACCTTTCAGCCGGCGATACGTGCGGCATCTGGCAGGTTGGTATGCGCAGAAGCATCCCGATGAAGACTGGGCCGAGACATTCGCTGTTTGGATGACCCCCGACCTCGATTGGCGTGTCACCTATGCGGATTGGCCGGAAGCGCTTGCGAAGCTCGATTATTGTAATAGAACCATGGCCGTTCTCAACGGCAGCGATCCTTTGGTAACGGTCAAGGACCACGATGAAGATGTGAGTGAGGTGAAAAGCTCAGTGGAAGAGTTTTATCGAGAAGCTGTGGAGTCGGGCGAGGATCCGTTGCCGCCGGGCTTAGACGGCGCGCTCCAGGCGATTTTCGAGGATTTCGCCGAATCGACGGGTGTCTCTTCCGATACGGCTAAGCGTCCGGCGAACGAGCTGATAATGCGTATGGAGCGGGATCTGATGGCCAACGTCTATTGTTGGACCGGCCACTTCCCCGAGAACACTCGGCGACTCGTGCGACACTTGGCGTCGCGCGCGAGAGAGCTCCACCAGAGCTATCCTGCGGACAGGGAGGAAACCGTCGTCATCGCGCTCACGGCTCTGATCGCCTCGCTCGCGATGAACCATGTCTTACAGGGACATTACCTTCCATGATCGGGCGCTAACCTTCCTGCCATGGCGGAATGTTGTCTATGTCCTGTGACCATTGCGGCCGGCGTGCAAGATACCTTTCTTTACGTGCCTGCCATTTCTCGAGTTCCTTGCGCACCTTGTTGGGTACGCTGGAGGCCGGAGTTGCTTCCAGCGCTGCCCACAGCACCGGGTGAATGCGGTGGCGATGCCATTCCATCGGGTCATTTGCTGCCTTTGGTCGTGTGTCCATAGCGGCGGCTTGTTCCACTCGCTCGAGAAAGCCGGAGATGACTTCTTCGGCAATGGCTGCCTTTTCGCCGGCCGGCAGCACGCGCCATGATGCCCAGAACGCGGACTCCGGCTCGATCCAGTCGGACTTTATGCGTCCGTGGGATGCTTCCAGATTGAGCGCTCGGGCTTCACGATGCAGCTTGCCGAGCACCGCCGGACCACCGTAACGCGCAATGGTTGCTTCGGCATCGCCCATGATTTGGTCCTGAAGGAGTGATTCCTTCACGGATACGTGCGGATGAGCCTGAAGGTATTGGGCGTGGTGAACATCGAGCAACACAGCCTCGACGTAGTCGCGGGCACTGGTTCGGCTCATCTGGGCGCGGTTTTCCCAACTTGCTTCCGTTGCCAGCATGGCGATCTCCAGGGGAGCATCGAGCTCCGGCACACGTTCCAACTCGATCACTTTATTGCTTTTTACATGCAACTCGCCCGCGATCTCAAGGCGGTTCAGATTGCCCTCGCTGTAACGCATGATCTGATCGGGACGGTAACCCTCTGCGTCGGGATGGGCCGACTGCCAATAACCGGGATGAACATTCTGCGCCTGCCACCGCACGGCCCGCCCGAAAGCAAAGTTGTTTTGAAACACGTCTCTTGCTTCGCCGATGGGCCCGAGGCGAGGGTCCATGAGTGTCTTGTGCGATGACGCTGGCCCGAAGCCATGGTCACGATAGGCATTTTCGGGCGTCAATCCGCCGATGGCGCGCGGGTGAAAGCCTCCGGCCCAGTAGTGTTGCAAGATCTTCTGGAACGCTCCCAGGCGATGTTTCGTGGCACGAAAGGCGCGGTCATCGGGTTGTGGATAATCCATGATCCACGACGCCAATTCGGGATGGTTCAGCTTGTAGGCAATATCGTCGGCAAGCAGGCTGCCGCCGAGAAACGTCTTCGCGGAGAGATGAAATTGTCCCCCACCGTGGCCAATGGCGCTGGACAATCCGAGCTTGCACGGTACCTTCCAAACAAATTCCTCCAGAAAATTAACGAACCGATCGTCGTAGAACCAAACGAGGGGCACTGGTTTGATGCTGTACTCGAAGGTTTCGGGGTCGAGGCCGAAGCCCACCACAAAAGGCTCTAAGCTGTCGTCCGCCCAGTGGAAGTGCAGCTTCTGGCGCCGCACCTGCCACTGATCGAGATCTTCGTCCAGTTCGACCCGAGCAAACAGACAATGAGACTCTCCGGCTCGATGCTGGACCAAATAGTGCTTCTTTATAGCCTTGGCGATTTTTCGCTGAGTCTTCAGCATGTAGTTGTCACGGAAGTACGCATCTTCTCCTTCAGGAGTGACAGATAACTTCTTCCACTTGCGCACGGACTTTTGGGTCTGAAAGGTCGGTTCCATTCCTACCCAGGCGTTGCCGAAATCCGTCGCTTCCGGATCCCGATAGGTTTTCAAGACCTGCGTCAAAGCATCGTAGCGTCGAGACTTGACCTTCATGGCTCTGCGATCCATACGGACTCTGCTTTCTGGGAGCGCAATGCCTTTCAACAAGGGCGCCCTTCCGAGGCAGGCATCGACCGCGCCGGTCCCCCATAAGCGTCCGGATGGCGACCTTGACCGATCGAGCGGCAGCTTACTCCCTGATAGGGATGGAGTCGAGCCAGGGCCGAGATCCACCGGTTCGGGTCATTTGCTGTCATGCGCCGCCAATGCACGTGCATGCAGGTGTTTTCCACACAACACAATGGCCCCTGGTGACACGGATGTTGATTCTAGTGTTCCGTCCCATTCATTCGATTCCGGCGAAGCTGGATCAATGAATGAAAAGACGGAACACAAACATAGAGTTGGCTAGTGGGCTGGCCATTCATTTGGGGTACCGAATGAATGAGTCAGAACACTAGGGCTTACTCTTACAGCTGCCCTACTGCTCGCCCGGGTTCAGAAGCCGCCCCACTCCCGCTACTAATCCAGTCCAATATCATTGCATGATGAATTCGAGTTTGTGCCGCATCTCGATAGAAGTTTAAAAGTTCGCGCAGAGGGGAGGCCAGACGGTCGAGACCGCTGACGAAAGCAACAAGTGAGCCGAGCGATAGCCCTTGATTCATGACGAAGTAGCCGCCAACAACGATGGCTGCTAGAGGCGCAAGGGAACTGAACAAATTCAGCAACCCTTTCAGTGCAAATTTCATGGCAAAGTACATCATTTTATTTCGATACAGGGATCTAATTGTTGGTAAAGGATTTGTCGAATCATTTGGTTGTCCAGAAACTGGCGAAGTGACGCGATCACCAAGGGCCCGAACGAGTACGACTTGACGCTCTACCAGACGATCGAGTCGCGGCTGGAGATAGGGAGCAAGAAAAACCTGCGGAATGAGCAATAACAGGCACCCGAGGCCAATCCACGGCTGTACATAGATTAAATAGATAGATGTTACTACGATGAAAGTTAGATTGACTACAGCCTCTGAAATACTAGCTCCTATGAAACTTCCAACTTGATCGATCTCTGAGCCAAGGATAGCGCTCGTCTGTCCCGAAGATGAAGTCACTGATGGATCATTCGTGCGCTGTACCGCTATTTTGGCCAATTCCTCGCGGGCGGCCTTGATCGCTGTCTCGCTAACCCAACTTTGGTAGATCAACAGCACATATTTTGCTAAAGATTGAAGCAAAATTACAACCAGAAATATAATTCCAAGATTGGTAAGCGCCACAACATCATGAGTGACAATAGCACCGTCAATGATCTGGCGTTGCAATTCGACTGGAGCAAAATTCAGAATTGCAATTGAAATGGCAATTATGGATACATAAATCTGATGTTTGGCGCTGATTCGCCACACAAACCGGGCCAATGTTTCCCCCGCCACCAGTACCGTCTGGCCAGACGTTCCCTCAGAGCGTAACAACCAGTCGAATGGTGACCGACGCGTCATGCGTTTTGTCCGATTGATGATTTTGAAGCGCTCATCGTACTCATGGTCAATCACTCCGCTTGGGACATTCGGGGCGGTTCAGCCGAAATTTCGTAGTACGCTCAGTATGGTGGTCGAACACGCTGTTGGATTGTAAAAAATCTGCGCCAGGGATTGCCGGTCGAATCGGACATTTTCGTTTGGATATACTGTTCCGAGCTCTCCAAGTCCGACAAAGGCTTCCTTATCAACTGGCTTCTAATGCAAACCTTGTTGCTCGTCCCTTCTCCAACGTCTTTGCGACAGACGCATTCAATTTCCAGGAGAACCCATTCTCTCGATATTCGATCTCGACCGTGCCGTCGACCGCCGCCTCCACCATCGTTCCAATCACCATCTGGCCGTAGCCGGTGTGGCTAGGGGCTGCGACCTTGGGGCCGCCTTCCTCGAGCCACTGCATCGCTAACATCGGCTCTTGCGCAGCAGAGACTTGCCAGGAGATGCGCACTCGACCCTCGCTGTTCGAGAGTGCGCCGTACTTGCTGGCGTTGGTGGCAAGCTCATGTAACGCCATTCCGATGCCTTGGGCGGCCGCCGGCGTCAGGCGTACGGATGGGCCCACGAGCAACACGCGCGTGCCGATCAAGTCCTTGAAGTGGGCGAGCTGGGCCTCGACGAGGTTCGCCACATCGACGCCCTGCCATTGGTTCTTGACCAACAGAATCTGGCTGGCGGCAAGTCCGTCGATGCGCTCGGACAGGCGCGCCACGAAGGTGCCCGGGTTGGAGTGCTTCGCAGTCAGCCGGGCGACCGCCTGCACCACGGCGAGCAGGTTCATGCTGCGATGGTTGACCTCCGTCATGAGCTGCTTGTTGTGCTCCTCCGTGCGCTTGCGCTCAGTAATGTCGGAAAAACAATTGATTATTCCTTTGATTTCTCCGCGTTGGTTCTTCAGCGAAAGAGTATTAACGACGACGGTAACATGGGAGCCGTCGGGCCGCTCGATGAGCACTTCCGCGTCGCGCGCCTCCGGTATTTTGCCGCTCACCACCTTGGCCATGGGACACTCATCGTGTGGCAAAGGACTGCCGTCGGGAAGGAACAACTTGAACGAGCTGCAAAACCGCTCCCCAGTATCCCCTACCGCTGGCTCACGGCCCCAGATTTCCGCCGCTTTGCGGTTGAAGTCCTGAATCACACCGGAGGCATCAGTGGAATAGACGGCCACGGGACTCGAGTCGAACAGGGTGCGATAGCGTTCTTCGCTTTCGCGCATCGCCGTCTCCGCCTTATGCGCCTGGTCGGCTAGCTCTTGCTGGCGCACTGAGGAGACCAACAGCGCCTCGTTCATCTCGCGCAATTGCCGCGCGAAGGCGCGGTCAGTTTGGTGGTCCGGGGGGCCTTTTGCTGGAGTGCTAGCCATTGGGAACATCCCTTACAGCCTCGGCGCTCAGTGGGTCCCCGGAATCCGACCACGGCCCGGGGATGCCGCTGGTCAGGCCGCGGTAGCCGCGCATCGGCTCGCCGATCACCAGGCCTTTGGAACTGACGCTGTAGGCGCACATGTCGATCGAGTGCTGGCTGCGGCGCATCTTCACCACCATCATGATTTTCCGCAGTTGCCCGTTGATGGAGGCGTAGCGCAGGCGCACGATGTCGTCGGCGAGGAACGAGATGGTGAAGTTCGAGAGGCCCATCGAGGTGAAGTCCTCCTCGACCTCGACGGTGCTGATGATGGTCACGCCCAACCGCGTCAGTGCCCCGATCATCCGATACAGCGATTCGCGGAAATCGGTGCGGAAGTCGGGCGCCAGCGCCATCTCGAAGCCGACCAGCGAGTCGATGACCAGGCGCTTGCAGCCGATCTCTTTGACCGCGTTGACGATTTCGTGCACCGTCTCATCCACCGAGAGGTCCAGCGGCCGCAGATAGATGAGCTTGAGCGAGCCGTCGTTTATGTTCTTGTCGAGGTCGAATCCGAACGAGGCTGCCCGCTGCATGAACTCGTTGGGAAGCTCTTCGAACATGGCGACGATGCCCGGCTCGCCTTGATTCAAACCCTCGGCGATGAACTGGATGCCGAGCACGGTTTTTCCCGCTCCGGAGGGGCCGGCCACGAGCAGGCTGTCGCCTTCGGGGATGCCGCCGCCCATGAGGGTGTCGAGCTCTCGGACGCCGGTGGAAAGCCGCCGCCGGCCCTTGACGTGTTCGGATTTGTTGTCCGTGAGGCCGAAGGTTCGCGGGAAGGTTTGCAGGCCATGCTCCGTGACGCGGAAGGTGTGCAGGCCGGGCACGGACTCCTGACCACGCAGCTTCATGACCTGCATCTTGCGCACGATCGAGTTGCGCTCGACGCTCTGGTAGAGCCACAACAAGCCGTCGGCCACGGTGAACACCGGGTTGTCGCGCAGCTCGCCTTCGACGTACTCGCCGATCAGAAACGTGGTGGCCTGCCAGCTGGTCAGGTGCAGCGCCAGGCGCTGGACAAACCCCTGCAGCTCCATTTCGCTGGAGCTGGTGAGAGTCTTGCGCACCACGGTGCGGAAGGAATCGACCACGACGACCTTGGCGTTGGACGCCTCGACCTCCTTGATGATCGCATCCAGAACAGCGCCGAGGTCCTGTTCCAGAACGAGCTGGCTGAGGTTGACGAAACGGATCGCGCCGTCCAGTTTGGACGGGTCGAAGAACGAGAACTGCTGCTGGTAGCGCAGCATCTTGATGGCCGGCTCGCCCAGCACGGTGAAGTACAGCGCAGGAGACTCTGGAGTGGCGTTGGCGAACATGATCTGGTGTGCCAGCGTGGTCTTGCCGCTTCCAGGCGCGCCGGCGATGATGTTGAAGGAGTACTCGGGCAGGCCGCCGCCGAGAATTTCATCGAGGCCCGACACGCCGGTGGGCAGTCGCTTGATCCTCACTGGATCGTGTGACGTTTCATGTCCTGGCGCGGTCATTGATCGGCCTCTCGATCCTTGAATGTTATTCGTGTGTAGGGCCAAGATTGGCGCAGCAGCCGTAGCGTCAGGGATTCGCCGATGAAAGCCACCAGCAGCCCGAGCAGATGCGCGGTGATCGCGATCGCCGCCTCACCCCCCAACGCGCCGGTGCCCGCGTCAGCGGCGAGCTGTTCAAACCCATCCACGCGGCCGTCCGCGCCGATCTTGACGCTTTTCAGCGAAGGCACGTCCGCGCTGGCCAGCACCAACGCCCGCCGCAGAAGCGATGCGAAACCTTCATCGCCGGCGAATTTTACCAGGGAAATCCGCAGCCTTTCAATCACCGTCACCGCTTCATCGACGTGCGGACCGGAGCCGGTCTGGCTTGCTGCCAGCAGTTGCCGGGCCAAGTCTCGCATCGATGAAGACTGCGTATCCATGCGGGTGCATTGACCTGTCGGGTTTCTGGTGCACGCCGGCCCGGCGCAACACGGGAGCAGTTGCAGGTCCCTGGCGCGGTTCGGTGCCACGGCCTCCGGTACCGCGTGCACACATAGCACAAAACCCTGCAACGGGTGCCAATTGCGCCGTGTTTTTTGGGCCGGTGTCATCGACAAGCCGGCTGCATAATGCGGAATGGCCAGATCGGAATGTCACAGAGCGTGGCGCCGCGACCCCTTCAGCGCCTCGACGATGCGCATCTTGTGCTCAGGGGTCACGCGGGCGAAGATGCTAGTGTTCTGGCCCATTCATTCGATTCCGGCGAAGCTGGATCAATGAATGGAAAGCCGGAACACAAACAAAGAGTTGGCTAGTGGGCTGGCCATTCATTTGGGGTACCGAATGAATGAGTCGGAACACTAGCTCCCTTCGCTGCCTCGCGCAGCACCTCATCCGACATTGCCGCGATGTCGGAGCCGACGAGCGTTCGCCCTCCCGCGACACCGACCGCGGCCCCGACGGCCGCAGCCGTCGCCGCTTGGTCGCCCGTGATCATGACGACGCGGATGCCGGCGGCCTGCGCCTTGGCCATGGCATCGGGCACCTCGGCGCGCTGAGGGTCCCAGAGCATCACCAGGCCGAGGAAGTCGAGATCCTCCTCGCTCTCGCCCTCGCCGCCGCCGCGCTCCGTCCTTCGTGATGGCGAAGTCGAGCAGGGCGAGCTCGAGCGGATCGCCGGCCCGCGTATCGAGGTCGGCGTCGTTGACGAGTAGCATCCCCTGCAAGGCACGGCGCTCGTCAGGCGCATCGATTGCACGCACATGCATTCGGTTCTCGGTCGAGGTGTCCGTCTTGTCGGTCGCGATCACGGTGACGGAGCCGAGAGCCTCGACCGCGCTCAGCCGCCCCACGATCGCGTTGAGCGAGGACATGCGCTGCACGCCGAGGGCTAGGGTCGGCGTCAGGACCGCCGGCAGTCCCTCGGGGATCGCAGCGACGGCGAGCGCGACCGAGAAGAAGATGACGTGCCCAAGCCGCTCCGGCCCCTCGGCGAAGAGGCCACCCAGCGTGAGGGCAGCTGCGAGCGCGAGGATCACATAGGCGACTTGGTAGCCGAAATGCTCGGCACCAGCGCGCCGCGCGACGGCTTCGGCCTGGCTCAGCCCCTTTGCCGTCATCTGGGTCGCAGCCCTCGAGGCACGACTCCCTTGCGCCTGAACGAGGTCGCTCGATCCGGCAGCATGCAAGGCGCTTCCATCAACAGGACGCGAGGAGAGGAATCTCGGCCTCGCGCAGCACATGCCGCGTCGTTCCTCCAAGCACCCATTCGCTCGTCCAGGAGCGGCCATAGGCACCCATGACGACGAGGTCGGCGTTCCGCGCGTAGGCTTCGCGCAGGATGGCGCCTCCGGCGAGCTCGTCGCTCACCTCGAGTGGCGCGATCTCCGCCCTGATGCCGTGCCGGGCGAGATGCGTACCGATGTCGAGCCTCGGCGGACACACGACGGCGCGGAAGCGGTCTCTGGGTGGCCCGACGAGGACGGTGACGGAGGAGGCCTTCTCGAGGATCGGCAGCGCGGCGGCAAGCGCCCTCATCGACTCGCGGCTTGCGTTCCACGCCACGACGACGCGCGCTCCGGTTGCCCTGCCCCAAACGGGCGGCAGCACGAGGCACGGCCTGCCTCCCGACAGCAGGACCTCCTCGGCGACGTTCCATCCGACCGTGAGCGCCGGGGCAAGCCGGTAGGTGACGGTGATGTCGAAGTACCGCGACGCCATCGCCATGGAGACCGCCGCGTCCCCCTCGCTCGTGAGCCACTCCGCGGCGACGCCGCGGCTTGTGGCCTCATGCTTCAACCAGCTCTGGGCTGCTGCTGCTTTCGCCTGCGCCTCGGCGAGCCTGTCCAGGTAGACCTTGGAGGTCCTTCCGAACGCGATTGCAAGCGGCTCGAGGCCGGCAATCGGATAAAGGCCCGTCAGCGCGGCACCATGCGCAACGGCCAGATCGAGCGCGCCGAGCAGACTCGTTCTCGCGTCCTCGCTGTCGTCGATGTGAACCAGCAGATTGCAGAGTGACACGTCGCGATCTCCTCTCGTGCAAAGAAGCCTGGACTGGGTCACCAGAACACGACAGCGCAGCACGGCTTCTTGATCCCAATCAACCAGACGGGTCGGCTGCAGAGCTAAAGGAAGCAATCGCGGGGCTGTCCGTTCTCTTGTCGGCCCGACACCTCGAGACGACGAGGCGTCGCCCTGTCGGTGTGCGTCGGGTTCGTGGTTCCATCCGTTGCAAGAGAGCCGACAATGCACCCGCAGATCGCGACCCTCATGCCCTCCGAGATGGCTCTCGCCTGCGAGGCAGCCGGCGCCTCCAAAGCCGCGCGCGATTCGGTTACGCTGGTCGTTCTTGGCATCCTGGCTGGAGCGTTCATTGCCCTTGGGGCCAATTTCATGACTGTCGTCCTGGCCGGGTCGGGCGATCTGCCGTGGGGTGTCATGCGGCTGATAGCCGGGCTCGTCTTCTCGCTCGGACTCATTCTTGTCATCGTAGGTGGTGCCGAGCTCTTCACCGGAGACTCGCTAATGATCGTCGCCTGCGCGAGCCGGCGGATCACGCTCGCCGCCCTCCTGCGCGCCTGGGCGCTCGTCTATGTCGGCAACGTCTTTGGCGCGGTCGCGACTGCGGTCCTCGTCTTCCTCTCCGGGCAGCACGGCTTCGCCGGAGGAGCCGTGGGTAAGGCGGCACTCGCCATTGCGGCGACCAAGGCGTTGCTGCCGACGCTTCCGCTTTTCTTCTTGGCCGTGCTCTGCAACGTGCTCGTCTGTCTGGCGGTCTGGATGTCATTCGGCGCGCGGACGACGGCCGACAAGGTCGCCGTCATAGTGCCGCCCGTCGCCGCCTTCGTCGCTGCCGGCTTCGAGCACTCGATCGCCAACCTCTATCT
Organism: Hyphomicrobiaceae bacterium; assembly: GCA_031431235.1. Lineage (GTDB taxonomy): Bacteria > Pseudomonadota > Alphaproteobacteria > Rhizobiales > Hyphomicrobiaceae > JANNSW01. The sequence continues at coordinate 121 of JANPDA010000102.1, read as the reverse complement.
CCTGCCCTACGCGCTCATCCTGAAGTCGTGGGCTGCCCCGGAGCTCTGGGCGTTCGCCCGCGAGGACGTGGCGAACATCTCAGCGCTGACACTGACGGCGGCGCTGCACAACATCGCAATT
>JANPDA010000101.1:0-9487 GCA_031431235.1 Hyphomicrobiaceae bacterium | reverse complement strand
CGCGACGGCCGGCGGCGACGAGGTCGAGTGCGAGCGCATGCAGTCCCGGATTGTGACCGACGATCATGAGATGCCGCGTGCCCTTGCCGACCTCGCGGATGCGAGCGAGCAGCCGGGCCGCGCTGGCGAGATAGAGCCCATCCTCCTGCAGCAGCTTCGGCACGCTCGCCAGCTCGGCCGTCACCAGCTCGAGCGTCTCGACCGTGCGCCTCGCCGTCGAGCACAACACCAGCTCGGGCTCGATGCCGTGCAGCCGCATATAGGACCCGATCAAACGTGCCGTCCGCTCGCCGCGGGGCGACAGCGGGCGGTCGAAATCGGAGAGCTTGTCGTCGCCCCAGCTCGACTTGGCGTGGCGCAGCAATGTGAGTGTGAGCATGAGCGTCTCCTTACGCCCACCTTAGGGGGCAGGGCACGCGCCGGCAATCATTCCGACCGCGGAGCCTTGCGGCTCGATTCCGCCGACAGATGCCGATCCCTGATCCAATAGAGCGCAAGCGCGGAAGCAACCGCCAGATTGAGCGATTGGGCCCGGCCCGACATCGGGATCGCGACGCGGCGGCAGCAGGCGGCGGCGATCTCCCCGCTCATGCCGGGGCCTTCGCGCCCCATGACGAGCAGCACCGGCTCGCGCAAGCCAGCCGTCCGCAGATCCTCCGGCGCGCCGACCGCGGTGCCGGCCACGTCGCCCGGCCAAACGCGGGCCAATGCGGCGAAGGCATCGCGATCAATTGCGGCGACCGGGACGGCGAAGATCGAGCCCATGGTTGCATGAACGCAGTCGCGCGCATGGGGATCGCAGCAAGGTCCGACCAGCAGCACCCCGCCCGCGCCAACGGCATCGACCGTGCGGATGATGCTGCCGAGATTGCCGGGGTCGCGCACCTCTTCCAGGGCAATCCAGGTGTCGCCCTCGCGCACCTGGCCGACGTCCGGCGCCTCCGCCCAGCGTTGCCGGAACACGCCGATCAGGGCTTGCGGGTTCTCGCGCTGGGCGAGCTTTTCGAGCACGGCACTCGAGACTTCGAGGATGCGGGCGCCGGCCGCCTCGGCCCACCTGGCGATGCCGATGTCGGCCGGGTCGTGCAGGCCGGGTCCGGCGACGAGGATATCGGGGACCTGACCGGCCGCCCGGGCCATCCCCAGGAAGCCCGCCCCCTCCGCCACGAACAGCCCGGTCTCGCGGCGAGCCTTTCGCGTGTCGAGCGAGCGGATGAGCTTCACCGTGTCGTTTTGCAGGCTGGTGATGGGAGTGGATTGCGCGGGCATGGTGAGACCGGATGGAGCGACAACTCCCTCTAACACGGGCACGAGCGCTGGCCCAACCACTCGATCGCCGCGCGGCTACTGCGCGCCTGCGTACCGCATCTGCTCGACCAGCTCGAGAAACCGCTCGCGCCCCACGTAGCCCGATACGCGGGCGCGCTCGCGGCCCTCCTCGATCAGCACGATCGTCGGCAGCGTGTCGAGCCGGTGGGCGAGCGCAAAGCCGCCGGTGCCGAGTGCGTCCACGTCCACGACCATCATGGCGAGCGTCTGCTTGCGCGCGCCACCCCAAAAGGCCGGCAGGACCTCGCTGCGGAAAAGGGCGCACGGCCGGCAGTCCTGGGCTTCGAACACCACGAGGCGCGTGTCGGCTGCTGCCGGCGAAGCGGCCAACGTCAGCAGCACGACGGCGAGGAGCACACGCATCCGACCAACTTCCGGCTCGACCAGAGATCGAGCCTATCGTCTCAGCCGGCCGCGGCAAAGCGAAGTGTCAACGTTTCGTTAAGCAGCACCCGTTTTCAGGACAGCAACTCGACGGCGACGGCGGTCGCCTCGCCGCCGCCGATGCACAGCGAGGCGATGCCGCGCGTGGCTCCTTTCGCCGCGAGTGCGCCAATGAGCGTCACGATGATGCGCGCCCCCGACGCGCCGATCGGATGACCGAGCGCGCAGGCCCCGCCATGGACATTGACCACGTCATGGGGCAACCCCAGATCGCGCATGGCGACGAGCGTGACGACGGCGAACGCCTCGTTGATCTCATAGAGATCGGCGTCGGAGGCGCGCCAGCCGAGGCTCTCCTGCAACTTCCGGATCGCTCCGACCGGGGCCGTGGTGAACCAGGCTGGCTCCTGGGCATGGGTTGCGTGACCCAGAATGCGCGCGAGCGGCTTCAGCCCGCGCCGCTCCGCCTCGCTCTGGCGCATCAGCACGAGCGCGGCGGCGCCGTCGGAGATCGAGCTCGAATTCGCGGCCGTGACGGTGCCGCCTTCCTTGAAGGCGGGTTTCAGGCTGGGAATCTTGGCGGGATCGGCCGTGAACGGCTGCTCGTCGCGGTTGACGGTCGCCTCGGATTTGCGGCCCTCGACCGTGACGGCGACGATCTCGGCGGCAAACGCGCCGTTCTCGTTGGCGGCGCGAGCGCGCGCGAGCGAAGCCAGCGCAAACGCGTCCTGATCGCCGCGCGAGAGCTGATAGGACTGAGCCGTCGCCTCGGCAAAGCGCCCCATCAGCACGCCGCGCTCATAGGCGTCCTCCAGCCCGTCGCGGAACATGTGATCCTCGATGGTCCCATGCCCGAGCCGCATCCCGCCGCGGGCCTTTGGCAGCAGATAGGGGGCGTTCGTCATGCTCTCCATGCCGCCCGCGACGATCGCCTCGCGCGGGCGCGCCGCAAGCGCGTCGGCTGCCAGCATCACCGCCTTCATGCCCGATCCGCACATCTTGTTGACGGTGGTCGCCGGCACGGAATTGGGCAGGCCGGCGCCGATCAGAGCTTGGCGGGCCGGTGCCTGGCCCTGCCCCGCCGCCAGCACGCAGCCCATCAGCACCTCGCTCACCGCGTCGGGCGCGACGCCTGCTCGCGCAACGGCTGCCCTGATGGCGCAAGCGCCGAGCTGGGGCGCCGGCAGGCTCGCGAAGGCGCCTTGAAAACCGCCGATCGCGGTGCGCGCCGCGCCGACGATGACGACAGGGTCCTTGGCGGCCATGGCATGCTCCTCTCGCGATGTGAGGGGCATAGTGTAAGCACGCATCCCCGCCAAGACTACACCCGTCATCCTGGCCACCCGTCATCCCGGCGGACGCGGGTGCATTCAGCCATCCCTCACCCGCCCCTCCGGGGCATCCTCTCCCGACGGGAGAGGATGGAAGTTTGATCGCAGCGCCAGCCAGCGCCGGCGCGATGGCGGCCTCTTCCATATCTGCATAGGTCATGCAGGCAAACTCGGCCTATGGTCGCCGACGGCCGCAGGGGAGCATCGGCAGGTGGCAGAGGTCGACAGAATTGGCGGGTCGCCCGCCCGGCACCGGCTCGACGACGCTTCGCTCGGCATTCTCCTCTTCGTTTTCGGCCTCTCCATCGGCTCGCTGCAGGGCGGCATCTCCAAGCTGCTCGCCACGGGCCTGCCGCTGCCCCTGATCCTGTGGTGGCGCTTTCTCGGGCTGCTCGCCATCGTGCTGCCGTTCGCGGTGCTGCGCTACGGCTTCGAGGCGATCACACCCAAGCGGCCATGGCTGCACATCGTGCGGGCGCTGCTGCTCATCTGCTCCTCGGTTTTCTTCATTCGCGCCGTCGAGGGATTGCCGCTCGCCGATACCATCGCCATCGTCTTCGTCTATCCGTTCCTGATCACCGCGCTCGCACCATTACTGCTCGGCGAGCGGGCGGGCCTGGCGAGCTGGATCGCCGTTGTCAGTGGCTTCATCGGCGTGCTGGTGGTGGCGCGGCCCGGCTTCACCGATCTCGGTTGGCCCGCACTGATGGCGTTGCTGTGCGGCGTCTGCTTTGCGTTTGCGCTCATCACGACGCGGCGTTTCCTGGTGACAGCGCCACCGACCGTCACCGCAACCTGGACCGCGGCAACCGGCGTCCTGGTGTTCAGCCTGCTCGTCCCCTTCTTCTGGGTGACGCCCGACGAGGGCCAGCTCGGTCTCCTGCTGCTGCTCGGCGCGCTCTCCGCGGTCAGCCAGATCGCGACCATCACCGCCTGCAGCAAGTGCGACATGGCGGTGCTCGCCCCGTTCGGCTACACGGAGATCGTCGCAGCGACGGTGACCGGCTTCGTCATGTTCGGCGACCTGCCCGACGGAGTCACCTTCGCGGGCATCGCCATCATCGTGGCGAGTGGCCTCTTCATAGCCTTTACCAAGGGCGCACGCCTGCCTCTGCTCAGCCGCTCGCGGCCGCCAGCGTCACACTGAGGGAGACGGCCGGCTAAAAAGGCAGATCCAACCGCGCTTGCATAGGGTGCCCGCAAAAATCTGCTGTACATCTGTCGATTGCTCAGAGTGTTACCCCAAAATCGGATACGCTCTCAAGAAACACATCGGCATCACCCGTCATCCCGGACGGCCGGTCGCGACGGAGGCGCGCCTCCGGCACGACAGGCCGATCCGGGACCTTCGCCGGCAGGGCGGCGCCTGTGGCAGAGGTCCCGGATCAAAGCCTTCGGCTTTGTCCGGGATGACGGGTAGATGGTTGTGTGCGAGACATTTCCTCAGGCACGCATTCCGGCCCCGCCGGTTGGGGAGCTATTCTGGGAACTCTGCTCGAGGCTTCGAATGGCATACCGGCTCGAGATCGACGAAGGCTTGCCCCAAGGCGTGCACAGGCTCATGCGCATGCTCGTGCGCCGGATCGAGAAGCAGCTCGCCAGTTCCCATGATCACAATGCGACGATCCACCGGTCGCGGCGGGCGCTGAAGCGGCTGCGGGCCCTGCTCGAGCTCGTCCGACCGGCGATGCCCGAGAAGGACTGGCGGCTCGATACCGGGCGGGTGCGCGAGATTGCCGGGATGCTGGCAGATGTCCGCGATGCCAAGGTGATGCTCGATACGGTGGCGCACCTCGAGGCGCAGTACGGTGCGGCGGCCTTGGGCAGCGGCCGAGCGAGCCTGCAGGCTGCCCTCGCTACGCGGCTCGCGGAGCAGACGGGCTCGACGTCGGCCCTCCCCGAGCCCACGCTGGTGCTGCTCGCCAAGTTGCGACGGCGTTCGCCAACCTATGCGCGCCTCGCGATCCCACCCGAAGCGCTGTGCGATGGTCTCGCGCGCACCTACAAGGCCGGGCGCCGGGCCATGATGCTTGCGCGCGAGACGGGCGATGGCGAGGCCTTCCACGATTGGCGCAAGCACGTGCAGCGCCACTGGCGGCACATGCTGCTCATGCATGCCGCCTGGCCAGAGGAGATGGCGACCCGAGCAGGAATTGCCCGCGACCTTGCCCGCATTCTCGGCGAGGACCATGACCTGCTGGTGCTGCAGGCAGCGGTTGCCGGTCCGCTGGCGGAGGCTGCCGGTCCCGTTACAGCCGCCGCCGTGATGGAGCTGTCGGCGCTCAGGCAGACCGGGCTGCGGACGCTCGCGGCGCCACTCGGCCTCCGGCTCTACGCCGAGCCGGCGAGAGATCTGGCCCGCCGTGTCCGCTGCTATTGGACGGCGGCCACCGAGCTGGCAGGCACAGCCGCTGCGGGCCAAGCCGATTTGTCAGCTGAGGACCGCGTTCAATCATGACCTCACGTGCGGCTGTAAATAGCCCTTTACGGCCGCAATCGGTCTTGATAGACGCTTGCCATGACCAACGGTCCCGCCCAGCTTGTTCAGCAGTCGCGACGACGCCGATGCGTGTGCCTTGTCACACGTTTCCTGGCTCCGGTCGCACGTTGATACGGGATCCGTAGGCAGCGTCGAGGCTCACCCGGGAAACGGCCAGACCCCTTGTCGGATGCCGTGCTGGAGCCTCTTCCCCACATGACCCACCCCTTCACCGTGCGGCCCGTAGCGCCGCAGGATCTACCCGCCATCGTGAACCTGCACGAGCGGACTTTTGGTCCCGGCCGTTTTGCGCGCACGGCCTACCGGATCCGCGAGGGATTGCCGCCGATCTCGAGCGTCTGCCTGGTGGCAACGGTCGGCACCGGCCTTGCCGCCGCGCTCCGCTTTGCACCCGTCACCATCGGCGGCAGGGGCGGCGTGCTGATGTTGGGGCCGCTCGCGGTCGAGCCGAGACTGGCAGGCCAGGGCTATGGCCGGCATCTGGTGCAGTCGGGCATCGAGCGTGCGAGGGAGCAGGGCTGGGGGGCGATCATCCTGGTCGGCGACCTGCCCTACTACGGCCGCTTCGGCTTTATACCAATCCCGCCTGGTAAAGTCGAGCTGCCAGGACCGGTCAATCCGGATCGGCTGCTCGTACTCGAGCTGGAACAGGGCACATTCGCAAGCTGTCGCGGGCTCGTCATGGGCGACGCGAGCGCTACCGCCTGAGGCGATCACCCTCAAATCTGGGGACAGAGATCCTGCAGATCGCGGGCTGCCGGTGCAACGCTCGCGGGTGCCGCGACGCCGCGCGACATGATGCGGGCATGCAGCCGCTTCACGGTGAGGCTCGCCGTCGTCTGGAACAGGAACGGCAGCATGGCGTGCGCGAGGGCCGCCAAGGCCGCGCCCAACAGCTCGAGGCCGAAGCCGAACGCAAAGCGGAAATGCTCCCCATAGCTCTCATCGACGCTGTGGGGATGGGCGAGGAACAGTCGCTCGAAAGTTTGACGCATGGCTGGCTCCCTGGTGGGCTGGCGGGCTCGCTGATCGCAGGCACCAAGCTAGTCGTGATTCGGCGGGCGTTCGTCCCAATCTCGCAACACAAATCGCGATTTTGTGGTATTCTGTCTCGCCATTTGCCGAATGTGTGGGACATGGATGCCACCGATCGCCGGATCCTCGCCGAGCTGCAGCCGGACGCGACCCTCTCGCTCGATCGCCTCGCCGAGCGGGTCGGCCTGTCGCGCAACGCCTGCTGGCGGCGCATCCGGCAGATGGAGGACGACGGCACCATCCGGGGCCGCGCCACACTCCTCGACCCGGAGCGGATCAATGTCGGCCTCACGGTCTTCATCGCCATCCGCACCAACGAGCACAGCCAGGAATGGCTCGACCAATTCCGCGCCGCCATTACCGATATTCCCGAGATCATGGGCGTCTTCCGAATGAGCGGGGACGTCGACTATCTGATGCAGGCGGTTGTGCCCGATGTCGCCGCCTACGATCGGCTCTACCGGCGGATCATTGCGCGGGTGAAACTCTCGGACGTTTCCTCGAGCTTCGTGATGGAGAAGATCAAGTCGACCACCGTGCTGCCGCTCGACTATGCGGCTGACCAACGAAGGTAGCCTGCAACTGCGGGCAGGGCGGTGCGGAAACCGAGCCATGCAATGCGCGGGCTTGCCATGCTGGGGGCCGGCTCCGATAGTCGATCCCAAGCTACCGAATGTCAGGGAGACGCCCTACGATGCCCGACCTCAGCCACCGGCAGGAACGTGAGGATCTCGCAGCCGCCTTGCGTATGGCGGCGCGGCACAACTGGCAGAGTGGCATCTGCAATCATTTCAGCCTCGCGGTCGATGCCAACAACTTCCTGATCAATCCCGAGGGCCTGTTCTGGTCGGAGGTCAGGGCGTGCGATCTGCTGCTCGTCGACAAGGACGGCAAGGTGGTCGAGGGCGACGGCACGGTCGAGCGCACTGCCTTCTTCATCCACTACCATATCCATCGCTCGGTCGGCACCGCGCGTTGCGTGCTGCATGCCCATCCCCGGCATGTGACGGCGATTGCCTGCTCGCAGGGAGGTCGCCTCGAGATGAGCCACCAGGATGCGCTGCGCTTTTATGACCGGGTCGCCTACGACGACGATTTCAATGGCGCCGCCATCACCGACGACGAGGGACGGCGGATCGCGTCGGGTCTGGGCAATCGCGCGATCATGCTGATGGCCCACCATGGCGTGACCGTCGTCGGCCCGACGGTCGCGCGCGCCTATGACGACTTCTATTATCTGGAGAAGGCGGCCGAGGTTCAGGTGACGGCCATGAGCATGGGCAAGCCGCTGCGTGTGCTGACCGAGGCCGAATGCCGCCGTCTCGCGCCGACCTTTGCAACACCCGACACGCTCGCTGAGGGACATTTCCAGGCTGCTCGGCGCCGGCTCGACCGCGAGGAGCCCGACTACCGCCACTGACCCGCAGAAGGAGATATCCATGTGGACGAGCACGCTTTCCGGCCTCGATGCCATGCCGGTGGTCGTTGAGCCGGGCTCGTCGGCCGAGCGGCCAATCCAATCGCTTTTGGCTTGGGCAGGGTCGCAGCGCGAACAGCTCGACAGTCATTTGCTCCGGGCTGGCGCGATCCTTTTCCGTGGCTTCGATTTCGAGGCGCCCGAGGATTTCGCCTGGGCGAGCGCGGAGCTGGGGGGTGAGTTGCAGCCCTATGTGGGCGGCGATTCTCCCCGCACTCGGATTGCCGACAAGATCTACAACTCGACCGACTTCCCGCCGCACCTGCCGATCGGTTTGCACAACGAGCTCTCCTACGCCGGTTGGTGGCCGAGCCGCATCTTCTTCCATTGCCGGATCGAGCCGAAGGTGGGCGGGCAGACCCCGATCGGCGACAGTCGGGCGATCTACCAGGCGATGCCGGCTGGACTGCGCGAGCGCTTCGAGACCCACGGCGTGCGCTATCTGCAGAACCTGCACAGCGGCAAGGGGCCGGGCAAATCCTGGCAACAGACTTTCGAGACCGATGACCCAATGGTCGTCGAAGCCTACTGCAAAAAGCACGGCATGGACTATCGCTGGACCGACTATGGCCTCAATACCAGCATCCTGCGCCAGGGCGTCATCCGCCATCCCGTGACGGGCGCGACCTGCTGGTTCAACCAGGCCGAGCATTGGCATGCGGCATTGCAGACCGCGCGGTTCTGGGATGCCGACATGAGCCAGACCGATAGCGAGACGCTCGCCGCCCACTGCACGCTCGGCGACGGTTCTGAAATCGAACGCCGTGATCTCGAGACCATCTGCGAAGTTTCCAAGGCCGCCGAGCGGGCGTTCGACTGGCGTGCGCGCGACCTGTTGATGCTCGACAACCTGATCTGCGCCCATGGCCGCAGGCCGTACGAGGGGGCGCGCTCGATCATGGTGGCGATGAGCTGAAGCGGCGCGCCAGGTTGGGCGAGTGCCGCAACCCGCCACCTTCCAGGGCCGACGGGTTGCGACGGGCCTCGCCTATTTCACGCCGAGGAGTGCGAGCGCATCCTTCAGCGCCTGCATCGAGCCGGCTGCATCGCCTGCCTTGCTCTTGGCCTCGGCATCGGCCTTGAAGCCCTCCACCTTGCCCTTGGTCGTCTCGTCGACCTGGACGGTCGCCATCGCGTTGTCGAGCTTGGCCTCGAGCGTCGCGTAGTCCTCCGCCAAGGCCGGCACGGCGAATGCGGCGGCCAGGAGTGCCGCGATGATGGTCTTCTTCATGATCAGTTCTCCGGTTTGCTGGTGGTGCTGCACAGCCTCCTCGCGGGTTCCTCCGAAGCGTCCCTCGACGCCCCTCGCACCACTCGTTGGCGTGGTGGTGCCGATGTCCAAAGCATCCTAAAAAATGTGTTATTACAATGGCTTGGTTGTCGATTGTTGGCTTCGGCTTACGACACTTTCCAGCATTGCGCCCGCTCGCT
>JANPDA010000100.1:0-3727 GCA_031431235.1 Hyphomicrobiaceae bacterium | reverse complement strand
AAAAACCACAAAACTCACACGCCTTGCTTCAATAATGGTCCTCGAAGCGCTTGGCCAGCTCCTCGATGTTGTCCGGCGGCCAGTTGGGCACCTCCATGCCGAGATGGAGCCCCATGCCGGCCAGCACTTCCTTGATCTCGTTCAGCGACTTGCGCCCGAAGTTCGGCGTGCGCAGCATCTCGGCTTCCGTCTTCTGGATGAGATCGCCGATGTAGACGATGTTGTCGTTCTTCAGGCAGTTGGCCGAGCGCACCGAAAGCTCGAGCTCGTCCACCTTCTTCAGCAGCGCCGCGTTGAACTCGAGGTCAGGCACCCGATCCTCGGCGCTGGCCTTCTGCGGCTCCTCGAAGTTGATGAAGATCGAGAGCTGATCCTGCAGGATGCGGGCGGCCAGCGCCACGGCATCGTCGGCGCGGATCGAGCCGTCCGTCTCCACCTGGAGCGTCAGCTTGTCGTAGTCGAGGATCTGGCCCTCACGGGTGTTCTCAACCCGGTAGGAGACCTTCTTGACGGGGCTGTAGAGGCTGTCGACGGGGATGAGGCCGATCGGGGCGTCGTCGGGGCGGTTGCGCTCGGCGGGGACATAGCCCTTGCCCATTGCCGCCGTGAACTCCATGCGGATGGAAGCCCCCTCGTCGAGGGTGCAGATCACGTGGTTGGGATTGAGCACCCGCACGTCCGAGGAGACCTCGATGTCGCCGGCCTTGGCGACGCCCGGCCCTTCCTTGCGGAGCACCATGCGCTTCACGCCATCGGAATGAACCTGGAGCGAGATCTCCTTGATGTTGAGGACGATATCGGTCACGTCCTCGCGCACGCCGGGGATCGAGGAGAACTCGTGCAGCACGCTGTCGATGTGGACGGTGGTGATGGCGCCACCCTGGAGCGAGGACAGCAGAATTCGCCTGAGCGCATTGCCGAGCGTGGTGCCGAAACCGCGCTCCAACGGCTCGGCGACGAGAGTCGCGGAGCGGGATGCATCGCGGCCGGCCTGGATCTCGAGCTTCTGCGGCTTGATCAGGTCCTGCCAGTTCTTATGAAGTGCTGCTGTTGCCATGGACTTGAACCTTCTCGTTCTCGCGGATCGTCTCCGGGCTCACGAAGCGCCTGGCGCCGGGCCTGGATGTCCGCACTCGTCTTGCCGCCAGCCATCGTGCTCCAGCGGCCGGTGTGTTGCTCCCACGACTGCCCGGGGAAAGATGCGAAGGCCGGGGAGCAACGGGTCGTCTTGCGCCATCATATCGAGGGCAAGCGCTGATCGCGCGCTCAGACCCGGCGGCGCTTGCGCGGCCGGCAGCCATTGTGGGGGATCGGCGTCACGTCGCGGATCGACGTCACCTGGAAACCGACGGCCTGCAGCGCGCGCAGTGCCGACTCGCGCCCGGAGCCGGGTCCCGTGACCTCGACCTCGACCGTGCGCATGCCGTGCTCCATCGCCTTCTTGCCGGCATCCTCGGCCGCCATCTGGGCGGCATAGGGCGTCGATTTGCGCGAGCCCTTGAACCCCATCGTTCCCGACGAGGACCAGGCGATCGTATTGCCTTGCACATCGGTGATGGTGATCATGGTGTTGTTGAACGACGCGTTCACATGCGCGACGCCCGAGGCGATGTTCTTTTTTTCGCGACGGCGGACTTTGCCGCCGGCCTGTTGTGCTTCCTTGGCCATAGACTACTCTTGGTATCCGTGTTCCGGGTTGCGTGCTCGTCAATCGCTGCTCGCGATCAGGCTTTTTTCTTGCCTGCGATCGCCTTGGCGGGACCCTTGCGGGTCCGCGCGTTGGTATGGGTCCGCTGGCCGCGCACCGGCAGGCCGCGCCGATGGCGCAGGCCGCGATAGGTGCCCAGGTCCATCAGGCGCTTGATGTTCATCGAGACCTCGCGCCGCAGATCGCCTTCGACCACGTACTCGCGGTCGATCGTCTCGCGCACCTGCAGCACCTCGGCATCGCTCAACTGGTTCACGCGCCGCTCCGGACCAATGCCGACTCTGAGACAGATATCCTTGGCGAACTTCGGCCCGATACCGTGGATGTAGGTCAACGCGACGACGACACGCTTGTTGGTCGGGATGTTCACGCCAGCGATACGGGCCACTTTGTCTCTCCTCAGAGTCTGGTATCGCAGCCGACTGGCCGACCGATCCCGGTGCGATCCGGATCAGAGCCGGATGCAGAAAACCTTGTTCCGATGCACGAAAATCGGCGTCGCGGGCCAAACGCCCGGCGCCGATCGTACGATCCTACGTCGCGAGATCGCCCTTGTAGCCGAGCCGGCCCCTTGTCGTCAACACGTCATCGATCCTCAGTTGCTCGACCTCAGCCCTTGGCCGCGTCGATGATACGATCGATCTCAGCCGTCACCGCCGCGACCGCGGCCATGCCGTCGATAGTGGCGAGATTGCCCTTGCAGAAATAATAGCCGATCAGCGGGGCCGTCTCCTTGTAGTAGGCGAGCAGCCGCGTCCGCAGCGTCTCGGCATTGTCGTCGGCGCGGCGCTTGAACTCGCTCGAGCCGCAGCGATCGCAGACACCAGCCTTGGCTGGCAGCCGCGCCGTGTCGTGATAGCCCTCGCCGCACTTTGCACAGGTGAAGCGGCCGGAGATGCGTCGCACGAGCTCCTCGTCGTCGACCTTCATCTCGATCACGGTGTCGAGGCGACGCCCTTTCGTGGCGAGCATCTGCTCGAGCGCAGCGGCCTGCGCGAGCGTACGCGGAAAGCCGTCGAGGATGAAACCCTTGGCGGCATCCGGCTGGCCGATCCGGTCGGCGACGATGCCGATCACCACGTCGTCGGGAACGAGCTTGCCCGAGTCCATGATCGCCTTCGCGCGCATGCCGACCTCGGTGCCGGCGCCAACCGCAGCCCGCAACATGTCGCCAGTGGAAAGCTGGACGAGGCCGCGCCGCCGTTCGAGCTCCTTGGCCTGCGTACCCTTGCCGGCTCCCGGGGGGCCGAGCAGCATGAGGTTCATCGTCTCCTCCCGCCGCCACGGCCGGGGGACGGCTTGTCGGTCCTCGCCCCTTTCAGCTTCGCCTTCTTGATCAGTCCTTCGTACTGATGGGCGAGCAGATGGCTCTGGATCTGGGCGACCGTATCCATCGTCACACTGACGACGATCAGCAGCGAGGTGCCACCGAAATAGAAGGGGAAGCGTGCCTGCGAGATCAGGAACTCCGGCAGCACGCAAACGGCGGAAAGATAGGCAGCGCCAAGCACGGTGATGCGGGTGAGCACGTAGTCGATGTACTCGGCCGTCTTCTGTCCGGGCCGGATGCCCAGAATATGGCCGCCATATTTCTTCAGATTGTCCGCGGTCTCGTGCGAGTTCATCACGATGGAGGTGTAGAAGAAGCAGAAGAAGGCGATCAGCGCCACATAGAGCAGCATGTGGAGCCAGGCGCCGCGACCGAGCATGGCGTTGAGCGTCAGCAGCCAGTCGGAGGCGCCAGTCGATTGGACCTGGAAGCCCGACAGCGTCGCGGGAAGCAGCAGCAGCGAGGAGGCAAAGATCGGCGGAATGACGCCGGCGGTGTTGACCTTCAGCGGCAGGAACGAGCGCTCGCCCCCGGCCATCCGGTTGCCTTCCTGGCGCTTCGGATACTGGATCAGAAGGCGGCGCTGAGCGCGCTCCATGAAGACGATGAAGACCACCACGGCGATGGCCATGGCGAAGATGAACAGCAGGGCGAAGGCCGACATCTGACCCTGCTGGGCCAGGCCGAAC
>JANPDA010000099.1:0-7981 GCA_031431235.1 Hyphomicrobiaceae bacterium | reverse complement strand
CCAAGGCCCAGGCCGAGCTTGCCACCCTGGCCCGTAGCCTGGGGCTGTGATCATGCGCCGCCCGAACAGCAGTGAGAGAAGCCCATGGCCATGACACGCAAGCAAAAGAGATCGTTCCTGATCGGGCTCGGGCTCGGCGGCCTCGCAATCGCGACGGGGCTGGTGCTCTTTGCGCTGCAGGATTCGATCGTTTTCTTCTATACGCCGAGCGATGTGATCGAGAAGCAGGTGAAAGCGGGTCAGCGATTTCGCTTGGGCGGCCTCGTCGAGAAGGGCAGTGTCCGGCGCGGCCTCGGCACGCGGATCGAGTTCGTCGTAACCGACACCTTGATGACCGTTCCCGTTGCTTACGTCGGCTTGCTGCCCGACCTCTTCAGCGAGGGCGAGGGCGTGGTGACCGAGGGCCAGCTCGACGGCAGCGGTGTGTTCCAGGCGGACAACGTGCTAGCCAAGCACGACGAGACCTATATGCCGCCCGAAGTTGCCAAGGCGCTGAAGGCGAAGGGTGTCTGGAAGGGCGCCGAGCCCGGAGCCGCCACCACCAATTGAGCACGGTCGCAAACGGGGCCGGAAGGGCGTCGCATGATTGCCGAGATCGGACATTTCGCATTGCTGCTGGCGCTGGTCGTCGCGATCGCCCAGCTCGTGCTGCCGGGCCTCGGCCTCGTGCGGCGCGACGAGCGGCTGATGGCGGTTGGAACCTCGGCTGCGCTGGTTCAGCTGCTGCTCGTCCTGACAGCGTTTCTCTGCCTGATGCAGGCCTATGTGTCCTCGGATTTTTCGGTGGCGAACGTCTATGAGAACTCGCATTCGGCCAAGCCCCTGATCTATCGCATTGCTGGCGTCTGGGGGAACCACGAAGGCTCGATGCTGCTGTGGGTGCTGATCCTTGCGCTCTTTGGCGCAGCGGTCGCCTGGTTCGGGGTCAATCTGCCACCCGAGCTGAAGGCGGGCGTTCTGGCTGTGCAAGCCTCGATCGGTGTCGCATTCCTCCTCTTCATCGTTGCGACCTCCAATCCATTTGCGCGCCTCGATCCGGCGCCCGCGCAGGGCCTCGGTCTCAACCCAGTGCTGCAGGATCCCGCACTGGCCTTTCATCCGCCGTTCCTCTACGCGGGCTATGTCGGCTTCTCGATGGCTTTCTCGTTTGCGATCGCGGCGCTGATCGACGGGCGGATCGATGCGGCCTGGGGGCGATGGGTGCGGCCATGGACGCTCGCGGCCTGGATGTGCCTCACGCTCGGCATCGCCATGGGCTCGTGGTGGGCCTATTACGAGCTCGGCTGGGGCGGATTCTGGTTCTGGGATCCGGTCGAGAATGCCTCCTTCATGCCCTGGCTTTCCGGCACGGCGTTGCTGCACTCCGCATTGGTGATGGAGAAGCGCGATGCGCTGAAGGTGTGGACCGTGCTGCTGGCGATCCTAACCTTCTCGCTGTCGCTGCTCGGCACTTTCCTCGTGCGCTCGGGCGTGTTGACGTCAGTGCATGCCTTTGCCGTCGACCCCGAGCGCGGCGTTTTCATCCTTGCCATCATGGGGCTCTTCATCGGTGGGTCGCTCGGGCTCTACGCCTGGCGGGCGCCACTGCTGCGCCAGGGCGGCCTCTTCCAACCGATCTCGCGCGAGGGCGCTCTCGTCCTCAACAATCTGCTGCTGGCAACGGCCTGCGCGACGGTGCTGGTCGGCACGCTCTATCCACTCGCGCTCGAAGCGCTGACCGGCGCGAAGATCTCGGTCGGGCCGCCCTACTTCAACATGACGTTCGGCCCTTTGATGGTGCCGCTCTTCATCGCCATGCCATTTGGACCGATGCTCGCCTGGAAACGCGGGGATCTGGGGGGGGCGGCGCAGCGTCTCTACGTTGCCGCCGGACTGAGCGTCGTTGCCGTCATCGCCTGCTACGCGCTCGCGTTCCGCGGTCCATGGCTCGCCCCGTTCGGGATCGGCCTTGGCGTCTGGCTGGTCGCGGGAGCGATCTCCGAGACGGCCACTCGGGTCAAGCTCGCCACGGTGCCGTTTGCGCAGTCGTTCGGCCGGCTCGCCGGCCTGCCACGCTCAGCCTTGGGCGCGCTCCTCGCCCATCTCGGCATGGGGCTCTCGATCATCGGGATCGTCGCGACGAGCGCCTGGCAGAGCGAGCAGATCATCACCATGGCGCCCGGCGAGACCGCGACGATCGCTGGCTACACGATCGCATTCGAGGGCGTCGCACCGCGCCGTGGGCCCAACTACGAGGAGCGGGTCGGCGCGTTCCGCGTGCTCGACGGGGGAGCGGAAATCACCCGGCTCGAGTCCGGCCGGCGGACTTACCAGGCCGAGCGCCAATCAACCACCGAGGCCGGCATCCACGTGGCCGCGAGCGGAGACCTCTACGTGGTGCTGGGCGATCCGCTCGAAGGCGGTCGCCATACGGTCCGGCTCTACTTCAACCCGCTCGTACGGCTGATCTGGCTGGGTGCGCTCGTCATGTTCTTGGGCGGCGTGCTGTCGCTGTCGGATCGCCGGTTCCGGGTCGGCGCTCCGCGCCGGCGGCAGGCCAGCGTCCGCCAGGCTGCGGAGTAGCGCGATGCGGATCCTGCTGCTGCTGCTGGTCGCGCTGCTGACCTCGATGCCTGCCGCCCGTGCCGTGCAGCCCGACGAGATCCTGCGGGACGCCGGGCTCGAAACCCGCGCCCGGGCGATCTCGGCTGGATTGCGCTGCCTCGTCTGCCAGAACCAGTCGATCGATGACTCCGACGCCCCGCTCGCCCGCGATCTGCGCCTGATCGTGCGCGAGCGGCTGGTGGCGGGCGACAGCGACGAGGCTGTCACCAGCTTTGTCGTGGCCCGCTATGGCGATTTCGTGCTGCTGAAGCCGCCGTTCGGCCCGGCGACGCTGGTGCTCTGGCTGACGCCGCTGTTGGTGCTTGCTGGAGCAGCAGGCTATCTGTTGCGTCACCTTCGGCCCGGAGCGACCGTAGCCGCCGGATCCGACGCACTCTCGCCGGAAGAGGAGGCACATCTTCAATCGGTGTTGAAAGTGCCGCCCGACGAAAAAACCTGATGCCGCAGTCGTGATGGGGTTCCGCCTTGCCGATGGGCAGCCAGCGCCCCATCCTCTGCCGGGTGGGAGCTTGGGAAGCGTGAGCAGCATGGCGAGGACTTCGGATAAACTCACTTTCGTCAATGACCGAGGCCAGAGCCTGGCGGCTCGGCTCGACCGTCCGACCGGCGTGCCAAAGGCATTTGCCCTCTTTGCCCATTGCTTCACCTGCTCCAAGGACACGCTGGCAGCGTCACGGATCGCGACCGAGCTGACGAGCCACGGCTTTGCCGTGCTGCGTTTCGATTTCACCGGTCTCGGCGGCAGCGAGGGCGAGTTCGGCAATACGAGCTTTTCGTCCAACCTCGAGGATCTGGATGCGGCCATCGCCTATTTGCGCTCGCACCATCAGGCGCCCCAGCTGCTGGTCGGCCACAGCCTCGGCGGCGCCGCCATGCTCGCGATCGCGGGCCGCGTGCCGGAGGTGAAGGCTGTCGCCACTATCGGCGCGCCCGCCGACGTGGCCCATGTCGCACACCTGTTCGATGCCAGCCGCGACGAGATCGCCGAGAAGGGCAAGGCCGAGGTCGAGCTCGCCGGCCGCCGCTTCACCGTGAGCAAGGGTTTCATCGACGACCTCTCGACGCATCGGCTGAGCGATCTCGTCGCCGCCATGCGCAAGCCCCTGCTCGTCCTCCATGCCCCGCTCGACCAGATCGTCGGCATCGAGAATGCGACAGCGATCTTCGCAGCAGCCCGCCACCCCAAGAGCTTCGTTTCGCTCGATGGCGCCGATCATCTGCTGACGCGGCGCCAGGATGCCGCGTTCGCCGCTTCCGTGCTCGCGGCCTGGGCGTCGCGCTATCTGGACGCTGATCTGCCCTCTGCCGGGCTCCCGGAGGCGGGCCCAGCCGGCGTCGCCAGCGTGGCCGAGACCCGGCGCGGCACCTTCGAGCAGGAGGTTCGCGTCGGAGCGCACAAGCTCTTCGCCGACGAGCCGACGGACTTTGGCGGCTTCGACAGCGGGCCGAGCCCATACGATTTCCTCAGCGTTGCGCTCGGCGCCTGCACGTCGATGACGCTTCGCCTCTATGCCGATCGCAAGCAGCTCGCTCTCGACAGCGTGCGGGTCGATGTCACCCATGCCAAGGTGCACGCCAACGACTGCGCCGACTGCGGCGAAGGCCGGGTAGGCCAGATCGACCGGTTCGAGCGATCGATCACGCTGACGGGCACGCTCTCCGCCGACGAGCGCAAGCGCCTGCTCGAGATCGCCGACAAATGCCCGGTCCACCGGACGCTGGCGGCCAGCTCCGTGATCGCGACGCGGCTCGCGGGCTGACGCTGGCCGACTCGGCGGCTTCAAATGTCGGGTGGCGGATCGACGACCGGGTTCCGCATAGGCACACCGAGGCGGCCAAAGTCGCGCAGATTGCGCGTTAGCACGATCAGCCCGTGCCGAGCGGCCGTTGCGGCGATGATGAGATCGGGCAACACCACTGGCTGGCGATAGGTCGATGCACCGAGCTGAGCGACGCGGTGTGCGATCTCGATGTCGACTTCGAGAATGCGGTCCGAAAAATCCTGAAGAATTGCCGCCAACAGCGCGGCGAGATCAACGGCTCGCTCGAGCTTGCCATTGCGCCTGGGCTTCAGGATGCCTGCATCCATCTCGGTGATGGTCATGACCGACAGAAACAGGCTCGCGCCGTTGCGCTCGAGCCAGGCGATCAGTTCGGGAGCGTGTGCGTGCCGCCGTGCGTCCAGCATCGACACGATGTTGGTATCGAGCAGGTACATCGTCAGCCGAGATCGCGGCCGAGTGCCCGGTCGGTCCAGGGCCGGTCGGTGGCGTCGTTCTCTCCCTCCTGGCCGGAGCGTGCCGTGGCGGGGATCGACTGCGCATGTTGAGCGAGCAGTGCCCCGAGCGTCGGCGCGGGACGCACGCGTGCGCGCCAGTGCTCTTCCGACACGATGACGACGGCCTCCTTGCCATAGCGCGTCACGCTATTCGGGCCTGACGGGGGGCGCCAGCAGAGTCCCTGTCAGCCCGATCGGCTTGCGCTCGGGCAGCGGGGGAGCATTCAGCAGGCGGCGGGCGAGGTCGGCGGTCGGCATGCCGGTCTCGGGCAACCCCAGCGAGCGCTCGTAGGCCTGGATGGCGGCGCGCGTCAGCTCGCCGAACGTGCCGTCGGGGGGACCGGCATAGAGGTCGAGCCGGCGCAGGCGGGTCTGGAACTCGGCGATATCACTGCTCGCCGTGGCGACGACCGACCGGCGGAACGTCTCGATCGGTCCGGCAAAGGCCGTGGCGCTGATCCCGGTGTTGGCGAGCGTTCGCGGCTTCGATCTCTGGGTGACCTGGCCGTCCTGCAGCAGCACTTTCGACTGCACATAGGTGCCCACATTGATGCCTATCACAAAGGGTCCGCCCGGCGCTTCCAGCAGCAGGGGCGATCCCGAGGAGGCTTCCCCCGTATCGCACTTGTGCAGGATCAGGCCTTCGGCGTGGGCGAAATCCTTGTCGACGGTTGTCCGTGAAAGTCCACTGAACTCGTCGCGAACCTCACACGCAGGCGAATAGGCGAGCTCCCATTCCTTGTAGTCGCGATGGTAGGCGACCTGGTAGATCCGCTGCTCGGCCGCGGCTTTGTGAAGCTCGTTGGAGGAAAGCGCCGTGATCGCAAGCACTCCCGACCGGCAAACCGGGTCAGCGAGGCGGATCGCCGCCCAATCGCTGGACGCATCGATCGGCGGCTTGACGCGAAGCCGGGTTGCGCCGGCCATCACGCTCTGCTCGGCCGAGCCGCTCTGCGATCCGGCGATGCGCGAATAGGCCGCTTCGGCGCTGATCTCGGTGGTGAACCAATAGTCCGAAAGCACCGGCGCAAGACTTTCATGCGCGCGGAAAATGCAATGCGCCGCCGTTGCAATCAGGTCGGGAGCGATGCAGAACGCCGTGCACACAGTCCGCGCCTTGTTGTTGAAGAGCAGACCGATCTGGCCTTTGAGCGGTGCGAGCCGTTCGGGAACCGCCGAGCGCTCGTCCTTGCCGAACACGGCGACACGGCGGACGATGGTCTCAGTCCCCGGCCGCGCGCCTGGGCGCCACGCGCCGTCCACCGAGGTGACCGCGACTTGCAACAGCGCAAACAGCGCCGCCACCTGCACCAGCGGGCGCCACATCCTCGCGACAGACCTCGAACTCGACATCACACGCTTCCGACCTGAGCCGACGACCAGACATTAACAGACTTTAATCCCGCCGAAAGGCTGTCGTAAGGGGCGCCCACCTATGCAAGTGTCTCGACAAGGCCGCAGCGGCCGGTGCACCCGAAAGGTTTATGTCTGATGCAACCCCATTCCGAGCAGCTTTCAACGGTCCGCCCGGCAGCCGACGCCGGAGGCCGCTTGTCCATCCATGCAGCAAGTTCCGCGCCATTCCGCCGCGCTCGGCGCGCACGGGCATGGCTGGTTGCCAGCCTTGCCGGAGCGACGGCATTGGCCTTGTCGCTCGCCCACCTTCCCGGTCTGGCGGTTGCCCAGACCACCGACGGCTCGGTCATGACTGCCTTCGGAGCGGCACCCTCGAGCTTTGCCGATGTGGTCGACAAGGTGAAGGGCTCGGTCGTGAGCATCTATGTGGCCGGCAGCCGTGGCGGCGCAGACGGCAATCCGGAGATCCCGTTTGCCTTCCCGGACCTCCCCAAGGACCATCCGCTCAACGAGTTCTTCAAGCAATTCAAGCGCGACAAGGAAGGCCAAGACCAGGCCGCGCCGGTGCCGCCCTCCGCTCTCGCGCAAGGGTCGGGCTTCATCGTCTCGGCCGACGGCTATGTCGTCACCAACAATCACGTGGTCGAGGGCGCCTCCAAGGTCGAGGTGTCCTTCGACGAGAACGAGCGCTTGGAGGCCGACGTGATCGGCACCGATCCGCGCACTGATCTCGCCCTCCTGAAGATCAAGAAACCAGGCTCCTATCCCGCCGTTGGCTTCGCCGAGAAGCCCGTCCGGGTCGGTGACTGGGTGCTCGCGGTCGGCAATCCGTTCGGGCTGGGCGGCACGGTGACGGCCGGCATCGTCTCGGCGCGCGGTCGCGACATCGGGTCGGGGCCCTATGACTACCTGCAGATCGACGCGGCCGTGAACCGGGGCAACTCGGGTGGGCCGGCTTTCAACCTCGCCGGTGAGGTGGTCGGCATCAATACTGCGATCTTCTCCCCGTCAGGCGGGAACGTCGGCATCGCTTTCGCCGTGCCTGCCGACCTCGCCAAGCAGGTGGTGGAGCAGCTGAAGACGAGCGGCTCCGTCAGCCGCGGCTGGCTCGGCGTCCACATCCAGAACGTGACGGACGATATGGCAAAGGCGCTCGGGTTGACCGAGCCGGCCGGCGCACTCATCACCAAGATCACCGAGGACGGCCCTGCCGCCAAGGGCAAGCTCGAGGTCGGTGACACGGTCGTCGCGGTCAACGGCGAGAAGATCGGCAACTCGCGCGATCTGGCCCGCAAGATCGCCGATCTTCCCCCCGACACCAACGCTGCGCTGAGGGTGTTGCGCGACGGCAAGGAGACCGAGCTCAGCGTGCTGCTCGGCCAATTCCCAGGCTCGACCCAGGTCGCCTCGCTCGATGAGGGTAAGGCTGCGACGCCCGAGACCAAGGACATGGCCGAGCTCGGCCTGTCGCTTGCGCCAGCGAGCGCGCTGGCTGCGCAGAAGGGCGGCGAGCCGCAGGAAGGCGTGCTGATCACCCGCGTCGAGGCGAGCTCGGAGGCGGCCGAGAAGGGGCTCGTCACCGGCGACATCATCCTCGAGGTGGCTGGCGAGAAGGTCGCGACTCCGGGCGACGTGGTGACCGGCGTCGATGGGGCCAAGTCGCGCGGCCGCAAGGCGGTGCTGCTCAGGGTCAAGTCAGCCGAAGGCGAGAAGTTCGTCGCGCTGACGATCGACAAGAGCTGA
>JANPDA010000098.1:0-3677 GCA_031431235.1 Hyphomicrobiaceae bacterium | reverse complement strand
GACTGAACCATTTGCCGCCTTTGACGCCGCTTACCAGCGCCGACAGCATGCGCTCCGTCCAGACTGCGCATTCCGGGGAAGGTGACCGCTGGTTCCGGCGCAAGGTGACCACCTGTTCCGGCCGATGATGACCGGATGTGGCGTGGCGCCGTTGGGTTGGTCGGCTGATGTCAGTGTTCGTGTTTTGTGTCAAGCATGGCGTGTGTTTTTTCGTGCCGATCCTTGCCCTCGACAGAGCGGTCGTTCATCGCTTGCCTCCCTTGGCCTTTGTCGTCGCGGTGACGGTGTCTGCCGCGCCCATCTGGTCGGCTGGTGCCGCCAACGCCGTCACCTCCGCCTCGCCGGCCTTGATCTTGCGCATCGACGCACCATCGAGGGCGAGGCGGTAGGCGTTGTGCACGAGGCGGTCGAGGATGGCGTCGGCGAAGGTCGGCTCGCCGATCACCTCGTGCCATGTCTCGATCGGCAACTGGCTGGTGATCAAGGTCGAACCCCGGCCATAACGGTCCTCGACGATCTCCATGAGGTCACGCCGGTGATTGGCCGACAGCCGGTCCGGTCCCCAGTCATCGAGGATCAGCAGATCGACCTTGGTGAGGGTGCGGAACAGCTTGGCGAAGCGGCCGTCACCGTGCGCCAGCTCCAAGTCGGCAAACAAGCGCGGCACGCGGGCGTAATGCACGGTGTAGCCGTCCCGGCAGGCTTTCTGCGCCAGCGCGCAGCTGAGCCACGACTTGCCGACGCCGCACGGCCCCGTGACCATCAGCGAGCGGTGCTCGGCGATCCAGCGGCAAGTCGCCAGCTGCTGGAACAGCGCCTTGTCGAGCTTGCGCGGCGTGCGGTAGTCGACGTCCTCGACGGAAGCCTGGCCATGGCGCAGGTGGGCAGCCTTCAACCGGCTCTGGAAGCGCTTGGTATTGCGGTTTGCAGTCTCCCGGTCGAGCAGCAGCGCCAGCCATTCGGCGTGGCCAAGATCGCGGGCCGCGTCCTGCTGGGCCAACTCGGCGAAGGCATCGGCCATACCTTCGAGCTTCAGTTCGCGCAGCTGGGTGATGGTGGGATGGGTCAGCATGATCACTCCTTCAGTGGAAGTAGGTGGAGCCACGGATGTTGGTGTGCGTTATCGCCGGCCCGTCCGTGGCGGGTTCAGGCCGAGTGCGATCCAGGTTGTTCTTCAGGATGGAGACGACGGACGTGTAGGAGCGCGCGCCGATCTCGAGCGCCCGGGCACAGGCAGCCTCCAGCCGCTCCGGCCCATAACGCTTGGCGAGCCCGATGATGCCGATCGACGAGCGAAAACCCTGCTCGGGATGTGTGCGCTCGGCGATAATGACCTCGACCAGCGTCGCCGTGTTGGGTCCGATCTCGCCGGCGCGCCGCTTGAGGCGCTCGGGCGTCCACTCCGCGTAGCGCCGATGGCTCGACGGCATGTGCTCGCCGACCGTCGTCGGCTTGCGGTTCGAGGATGAGCGCACGTGGGCCGCAACCCGCTTGCCCCTGTGGAACAGCTCGACGGTCCGGGCCGTGCTGCGGGCCCACAACTTCTCGCGCAGCAGCGTGAACGGCACCGAGTAGTAATGCTTGCCGACCTCGACGTGATAATCGAGCCCGACGCGGCACTCCTTCCATTCGGCGAAGACGTAGGCCTCCGCCGGCAGCTCCTTGAGGGCGGGGCGATCCAGTTGCTCGAACAGGGCCCGGCGGCTGGCGCCCAGATGCCGGGAGGTGCGGGAGTTCAGGTCCGTTACGCAGTCACGGATCGCGGCGTTCAGATCGGCCAGCGCGAAGAACCGGCGATTGCGCAGCTTGGCGATGATCCAGCGGGTCGCCAGCAGCACGGCCACCTCGACCTTGGCCTTGTCGCGCGGTTTGTAGGGGCGCGCCGGCAGGATCGCCGTGCCGTAGTGCGCGGCCATCTCGGCGTAGGAGCGGTTGACGGCCGGCTCGTGGAAGCAGGCCTTGGTGATGCCGGCCTTCAGATTGTCCGACACGGTCAACGCCGTGACGCCACCGAGGAACTCGAAGGCCCGGACGTGCGCGCCGATCCAGTCGGGCAGCGTCTGCGTCCAGGTGGCCTCGGCATAGGTGTAGCTGGAGGCTCCAAGGGCCGCGACGAACAGCTGCGCGGTCAAGACCTCGCCGGTCACACCGTCGAAGATGTCGATCGTGGTGCCGGCGTAGTCGACGAACAGCCGCTCGCCGGCCGTGTGCGTCTGGCGCATCGTCGGCGACAGCTTCTTGGCCCAGGCCCGGTACAGCTCGCAGAACCGGCTGTAGCCGTGGCCATCCGGATGACGGCCGCGATGCTCCTCCCACAGCAACTGCAGCGTCACGCCCGGCCGCTTCAGCTCGCGATGGAGCGCCGCCCAGTCGGGCAGCGGTCGCCGATCCTCGGGTACGGTCCGCGGCGGCGGATAGAGCCGCGCCTCCAGCGCCTCATCGCTCAGATCGGCCGGCAACGGCCAGCCCAGCCCGACGACCTCGGCCCGCCGCAAACAGTTCAAAACCGTGGTCTTGCTGACCGACAGGCTCGCGGCCACCTGTCGCTTCGACATGCCGGCGGCCCGCAGCCGCAGCACGTCGCGGATCTTGCGCATGGGTAATCTCTCTTGAGGCATTCCCCGCTCCCTTCAAAAGGAGCGAGGCCAAGCCGATTCGAGGATCACCCAACGGGCCTCGTCACGTCCGTCCACACTGTTCTCAGTCCCGGGCACCTAGTGGGCACCTTGGACCGGAACAGGTGGTCATCATCGATTGGAAACAGTGGTCACCATCAATCGGAACAGGTGGTCACCATGCCCCGGTGCGCGCACGCCGCTCACGCAACGCCGCCAGCGTCCCCGCCTCATCCGCCTCCATCAGGCGGCTGAAGCCGACCACGTCGGCAACGAGAATGGCCGCCAAGCGACGTTCCATGCTCCCACCTTCAGCTGGCCGAATATAGTTGGTCACGGCCGGGAACGCCGGCCTGTTGGCGGGTCAAAGGCCGAACAATGGTCAGCCCCAACCTAGGGCCTTCAAGGCGAGGCCCGAGTGCCAGATCTTCGTCATATGGCTGATCTTGTCGCCATCGAACTGCATGACGTAGACGTAGTCCGTGGCAACTTCCTTGGCGGTCGACGGCTTGGGCCCGCCCTCGCCGGTATGTGTGCCGTGGAAGACCGCGTAGGCCGAGACATTGCGGCGTTTCTCATCGGTCGCGAAGGACTTCAGCTCATAGTGGCCATCGGGCAGGGGTCCAAGCAGCCACTTCATCCACTCGCAGTATTTGTCGAGCGTAGTGATATCGGCGAGCGGCTCGGCCTGCGCGGAGAAGGTCGCTCCCGGCTTGCA
Source organism: Hyphomicrobiaceae bacterium (assembly GCA_031431235.1). Taxonomy (GTDB): domain Bacteria; phylum Pseudomonadota; class Alphaproteobacteria; order Rhizobiales; family Hyphomicrobiaceae; genus JANNSW01. The sequence goes on along the minus strand of JANPDA010000098.1, from coordinate 344 downwards.
GTAGGCCTCGCAGGCGTCCCATCCCTTACCCGTCTCGCACGCGACAAAAAATTTCTCGGCTGTCTCTGTGATCGACGCCATTGCGCAGCACTCCTTCAACTATCCGTCCGATTGACAGAAATCCGATCATGCCGCAAGAGACGAGCTGACGGCAACGTCCGAGTTTCCGCTTTCCAAGCAAGGCGCCGTCGCTTGGCTAGCCGCGCTAGCGTAAAAGTCCTATGGCCGTAAGGACATCGCCCATCTTGCCGAGTCACCCATGGTCGTTCTCCGGGCTCCGCTGCAATCGGCAGGATCGCTTCCGACCAGGTCATCCCGTACGAGCGTGACCCGGTGTCCGCTGC
>JANPDA010000097.1:0-8048 GCA_031431235.1 Hyphomicrobiaceae bacterium | reverse complement strand
GGCGTAACTATCCTTATTGAGCCTATTTTTATTTTACCCGGGGCGCCGGGCTGGTCGCCCGGTCCTGGAGAATGCAAGAGTCGGGCGACCTGCCGGTCGCACCTACAGCCCTGCCGCCGTTGACAATCTGCCTCCACTCCCGTCACGACAAGCCCCATGAAGACCATGTCCACCACTCGCCTCGCCGCCAATCTCCAGCGCCTGATCCGTCCGAAATCGATCGCCGTGTTCGGCGGCGGCTGGGCCGAGGAGGTCGTGCGCCAGACCCGCAAGATCGGCTTCGAAGGGCCCGTGTGGCCCGTGCATCCCAGGAAGGACGAGGTCGCGGGCTATCGCACCTACCGCTCGGTCGGCGAGCTGCCCGGCGCGCCGGATGCCTCCTTCATCGGCGTCAACCGCGAGCTGACGGTCGAGGTGATGCGCGAGCTCTCGGCGAAAGGCGCTGGCGGGGCGGTCTGCTTCGCGGCGGGCTTCAAGGAGGCGGGCGCGCGCGGGCTCGAGCTGCACCACGCGCTGTTGGAGGCCGCCGGTGACATGGCCTTCATGGGCCCCAATTGCTACGGCACGCTCAACTATCTGGATGGCGCCGTGCTCTGGCCCGACCAGCATGGGGGGAATCGCGTCGAGAAGGGCGTCGCCATCATCGCGCAGTCGGGCAACATCGCCGTCAACGTCACCATGCAACAGCGCGGCCTGCCGCTCGCCTATGTTTTCACGCTCGGCAACCAGGCGCGCATCGGCTTCTCACGCCTGATCGAAGCCCTGCTCGAGGATCCCCGCGTCACCGCGATCGGCCTCATCATGGAGGCGATCGACGACCTGTCCGCCTTCGACCGCGCGGTCGCGAAGGCAGCGGCCAAGCGCATCCCGATCGCCGCCATGAAGCTCGGTGCGAGCGCCCAGGGCGCGGCGGCTACCATGTCGCATACGGCCTCGCTCGCCGGCGCCGACGGAATCGTGGATGCCTATTTTCGCCGCACCGGCATCGCGCGGCTGCGCTCGCTGCCCGAGCTGCTGGAGACCCTGAAGCTCCTCCACTTCGTCGGCCCGCTCGCCGGACGCGACATCGTCTCCATGAGCTGCTCCGGCGGGGAGGCGGCACTCATGTCGGACCTCATCGATGCGAGCCCGCTCCATGCGCGCCCCTTTACGCCAGCGCAGAAGGCCAAGGTCGAAGCCACGCTGTCCGAGCTCGTCACCGTCGCCAATCCGCTCGACTATCACACCTTCATCTGGGGCAACGAGGAGCGCCTGACGGCAACCTTCACCAGCGTGCTGCAGGCCGGCTTCGACCTCTCCTATCTGGTGCTCGATTTCCCGCGCGGCGACCGCTGCTCGGACGCCAGCTGGCAGCCGACGCTGCAGGCCTTCGCCACGGCGAGCCGCACGACCGGGGCCAAGGCCGCGCTGGTGGCTTCCCTCGGCGAATGCCTGCCCGAGGGAATCGTCAAGCAGTCGGCCGCACTCGGGATCGGCGCGATCGCGGGACTGGAGGAGGGGCTGGCGGCGGCCGAGGCGGCAGCGAGCATCGGGGAAGCTTTCCGGCGCGGGGCGGCGAAGCCGCTGATGATCGCGGCCGGCGAGCCGACTAACATCACCGCACTCGATGAGTGGGAGGCGAAGGCCGCGCTCGAGGCGCATGGGCTTTCGCGCCCGCGCGGCAGGCTGGTCATGACCGAGGACGAAGCCCTGGCCGCGTTCCGGGAGATCGGTGCTCCGGTCGTGGTGAAAGCCTGCTCGCGCGAGATCCTGCACAAGACGGAAGCCGGCGCCGTCAGGCTCGGCATCCGCACCGAGGCCGAGCTGCGCGAGGCCGCGCGCCACATGCTCGCGCTCGCGCGCCACGCGATCGTCGAGGCGATGGTGACGGACGCCGTCGCCGAGCTGATCGTCGGGGTCGCCCGCGACCCCCAGTTCGGCCCGACGCTGGTCGTCGGCTCGGGCGGCATCCTCGTCGAGCTCGTCGGCGACAGCCGCACGCTGCTGCTGCCCGTCTCGGGCGAAGAGGTGCGCGAGGCGATCCTTTCCCTCAAGGCTGCCAAGCTGATCGCGGGCTTTCGCGGCAAGCCCGCCGGCGATATCGATGGCGCGGTCGCGGCGGTGATGGCGGTCGCGCGCTACACGCAAGCGAATGCCGCCCGCCTTGCCGAGCTCGACGTCAATCCGCTGCTGGTGCGGCCGAAGGGCAAGGGCGCCGTGGCGGCGGATGCGCTGATCAGGATTGAGGCAACGTAGTGCAGTGCGATGATGTAGACTGTCGCGCAGACCGATGCCTTCATCCGAGCGGCTCGTGACGCCGGCATGACGGACGCTGAGGTCGATGGCGTCATCGACTACATCGGAGAGAACCCGAGCGCCGGTGATGAGATTGCCGGCTCGGGCGGATGCCGAAAGGTGCGCATCGCTGGCAAGGGTGAGGGCAAGAGCGGCGGCTACCGCGTGATCACGTTCTACACCGGCGTTGACATTCCGGTGTACCTGCTGACTGTCTTCTCGAAGGGCGAGAAAGCCAATCTGTCAAAGGCGGAATGCAATGCGTTGAGAATCGTGACGAAAGCGATTTCGGACTACCACAAGGCGATGCGATTCGATTCGGCGAAGAAGGGTACGAGGTGATGGGGAAGAAGGCATTTGAAAAGATCACCGGAGGCCTCGATGAGGTCCTGGCGATCGCGCGGGGTGACTCCGCGCCAGCCAAGTTGCATGTTCCCGCAGAGATCGATGTGGCTGCCATCCGGACACGGCTGAAACTCTCGCAAGAAGCGTTTGCAGACACGTTCGGATTCACGATCGGCCAGGTTCGCGATTGGGAGCAGGGGCGAATGGTCCCCGTGGGCGGCGCGCGCACCTACCTCGTGTTGATCGGTGCGAAACCGAAGGACGTCATTGCGCTGCTCGGGACTGTCGGCGGCCGCGTTGCCGCCGAGTGAGTTGTGCAGCTCTTGCTGTGAATTGTTCGAGTGAGGGAGTAGCCCATGTCCGACCCCGTGAAAATCGTCCGCAACGGCGCCATCTTCGAGCTGATGCTCGATCGCCCCAAGGCCAACGCCATCGACGTCCCGACCAGCCAGCGCATGGGCGAGGCTTTCGTCGAGTTCCGCGACGATCCCAAGTACCGCGTGGCGATCATCACCGGTGGCGGCGAGAAGTTCTTCTGCGCCGGCTGGGACCTGAAGACGGCGGCCAAGGAAGGCGAGCCGCCGGACGCCTACTATGGCATCGGCGGATTTGGCGGCCTGCAGGAGCTGGTCGGCCTCGACAAACCGGTGATCGCGGCCTTGAACGGCATGGCCGTCGGCGGCGGGTTCGAGCTGGCGCTTTCGGCCGACATCATCGTCGCCGCCGAGCATGTGACCTTCGCGCTGCCCGAGATCCGCGCCGGCACCCTTGCCGACGCCGCGACACTCAAGCTGCCGCGCCGTATCCCCTATCACATCGCCATGGACATGCTCTTCACCGGCCGCTTCATGGACTCGAAGGAAGCCAAGCACTACGGCCTCGTCTCCGAGGTGGTGCCGACGGGCAAGCACATGACGCGCGCCCGCGAGATCGCGCAGCTCCTCGCAGACGGCCCCCCGCTCGTGTTCGCCGCCATCAAGGAGGTCGCCCGCGAGACGGAGGGCATGCCGTTCCAGCAGGCCATGGCCATGATCAATCGCCGCAAGTACAAGACGGTCGACACGCTTTATGCGAGCGAGGACCAGATCGAGGGACCCCGGGCGTTCGCGGAGAAGAGGAAGCCCGTGTGGAAGGGGCGCTGAAATGACCCGCCCCATCTCAGCCGATCGCATTGCCGAGGCCCACACAGTCATCGATCCCGTCTTTCTCGATACGCCTGTCGTCGAGAACGCGAGCCTCGACCGGGCGCTCGGCTGCCATCTCGTCGTCAAGGACGAGAGCGCCAACCCGATCGGCTCCTTCAAGGGCCGCGGCGCCGACCATTTCGCGGCAATCCATGGCCTGAAGGGCAAGGAGATCGTCTGCGCGTCAGCCGGCAATTTCGGGCAGGGTCTCGCCTGGGGCGCTCGGCGACAGGGCGGCAAGGTCACGGTGTTCGCGGCAACCGGGGCAAGCCCCGTCAAGATCGCCCGCATGCGGGAGCTCGGCGCCAATGTCATCCTGGAAGGCGCCGACTTCGATGGCGCCAACGCAGCAGCCAAGGCCTATGGCAATATGCACGCCATCCCCTTCATCGAGGACGCGGCGTACCCAGAGATCGCCGAAGGCGCCGGCACCATCGTGCGTGAGCTGACCGAAGCGGGCCTGAAGCTCGACGCCATGATCGTCCCGGTCGGCGGCGGCGCGCTCATCAACGGCATCGCCGTTTGGCTGAAGCATGCGAGCCCGAGCACTCGCGTGATCGGGGTCTGCGCGCAGGGAGCGCCCGCCTATGCGCTTTCCTATGCAGCCGGCCATGTGATCGAGACCCCGACCTGTGAGACCATCGCCGATGGGATTGCCGTGCGCACGCCGGTTGCGGCTTCGCTCGAGACCATGCGGCGCGTGGTCGACGAGGTGGTCGTCGTGTCCGACATGGAGATCCTCGATGGCATGCGGATGCTCCACCGCACGGCCGGCCTTGTCGTCGAGGGCACGGTCGGAGCGGCCATCGCAGCCCTGGTGCGTCAGAAGGGAAAATGGCGCGGCAAGACCGTCGCCATCCCGCTGTGCGGCAACAACCTGACGGACGAGCAGCGGCGCACCTGGCTGGGCATTGGCCCGGCGTAGTTGGCGGCTCTGCTCTGCAACTCGGTGATGGCTCGCCAGCAGCCAAGTCCGACCCCGAGCGATATGGTGGCGCCATGGCAGCGCGGATCCAATGGAGAGCCAGATGGCAAGCATCAACGACATTTTCGGCGGCAAGGGCGCCAAGACCTTCATGGGGCTGCCCGAGGGCAAGCTCAGCAGAATCGAAGCCGGTGTCGCCGTGCTCGGCATTCCGGCCGCCACACCCTATGCGATGACCGGACCCTATGCGGCAGGCGCGCCGGCTGCCATCCGCAAGGCCGTCTCGGGCTATGGCGTCGCGCTCGATCACATGGATTTCGATGTCGGCGGACCGATCCGCGGCGATGGCAAGACGAAGATCCTCGACTATGGCGACCTGGCCTGGGATGCGAAGGATTTCGCCGCCAACCGCAACCTGATCCGATCGACCGTGGCTGCCATGCTGAAAGCCGGTGCGCGGCCGGTGGTGATGGGGGGCGATGATTCCGTACCGATCCCGGTCTACGAGGCATTCGAGGGGTACGGTCCCCTCGACGTGCTGCTGATCGACGCGCACACCGATTTCCGCGACGAGGTCAACGGCGAGAAGATGGGCCTGTCGAGCACGATGCGGCGTGCCTCCGAGATGGGCCACATCGGCAAGCTCGTGATGGCCGGCCAGCGCTCGATCGGCAGCACGCGGATCGCCGACTACGACGAGGCGTTGCGGCGCAACATCACGATCGTGACCGCACGCCAGCTCCATTCCAGAGGATTGGCCGCGGCGATCGAGGCGGTGCCGAAGGGCGGCAAGCTCTGGATCAACCTCGACGTCGATGCACTCGATCCATCGGTGATGCCGTGCGTGATCGGACCCGCACCGGGAGGCCTCAGCTACTGGCAGGTGGTCGAGCTGATCTCGGGCGCGGCTGCCCGCAGCCGCCTCGCCGGCTTCTCGGTCGTCGAGCTCGTCGGCGACCGCGACGAGAGCGGGCTCGCCTCGCTGACGATCGCCCGGATTCTCTGCAACGTGCTCGGCCTGATGGCGCGGGCCAAAGGCTGAGCGTGGCAGCCACCCGTTCCGACTTTGAAGCAAGGCACCGTCCAGGCCGGGGCCCGCCCCCTGGGCGGCAGGCACAAGCCCAATCGGGCCGCCGGGCACGGCCGAAGGGTCCGCGGATGAGGCCGCCGGTCGGGCATCAGGCTCAGCCGCTTTGGTTGCTGATCGCGCCTGTGGTGTTCGTGCTGCTCTGGTCGGGTGGCTATGCGGCGGCGAAGATCGGGCTCGCCCATGCGGAACCGTTTACGTTCCTCTCGCTGCGCTACATTCTCGCGTTCATGCTGCTGCTGCCGATTGCACTCGTGCTGAGGCCGGCGCTCCCGCGTGAAGCGAGGGAATGGTGGCATCTGCTCATCTCCGGCTTTCTCATCCAGGGTTGCTATTTTGGGCTCTCATACTTTGGATTCTGGCTCGGCGTGTCTGCCGGGGCGATTGCGCTCATCGTGTCACTGCAACCAATCCTGGTCGGACTGCTTGCGCCTTCGACAGTCGGGGAGAAGGTCGGGATCGGACGCTGGATCGGGCTCGGACTCGGGCTCGCGGGTGCGGCGCTCGTCATCGCCGCACGCTCCCGGGTCGAGGCGACCTCGATGATCGGTGTTGGCTGCGCGGGCGCTGCGCTCTGCTGCATGACGGCTGCGACGCTGCTCGAGAAGCGTGCCGATGTGAAGGTCCACCCGGTGATCTCCAATCTCGTGCAGTACGCAGTCGGCATCGCGGCGGTCACACCATTCGCGCTTTTGATCGAGAGCGTCAGGATCGATTGGGCGCCGGAGTTTCTCGCCTCGCTGGCCTATCTCGTCGTCGGCAACTCGCTGATCGCCATCACGTTGCTGCTCGCCATGGTGCGGCACGGGGAAGCCTCGCGCGTCTCGGCGCTCCTCTTCCTGGTGCCGCCGATCGCGGCTTTCATCGCCTGGATCCTGATCGATGAGCACATGCCGCCACTGGCGTGGGCGGGTTTTGCGGTGGCGGCCGCTGGCGTGCTGATCGCGACGCGAGCTCCGACGCCGGCCAAGGCCTGACGGGCTCCTAGGGAGCCGCCTAGTGCTCGGTTCGCTGAAAAGCTGATATTGTTCGATCATCGGACCAAGAAGTCTCCCGGAAAACCGGGATCCGAAGCTCTGGAACGCGGGTCGGGCTGTCATCGTCTCACGAAAAGGGAGCAGCCATGCGAACTCACCGCCAAGTTTCAGCCCAAGCCGCCCACAAGAACAAGCTGACCGCCGTCAATATGCTCGAGATGCTGCACGAGATCCGCGACGAGGCGCGATCGGATGCTGTGATGCAGGGTTTTGCCTCCTCGATCGGCTCCGCGATCTCCATCCTGGACGAGCTCAGGAAGGCCGCCTACGCGGCCATGCTGGAAGCCGATGCCATGCGGCCGGCCAACATTCCCGCTGGCTCCGGATCGAGCTTGCACTGAGCGAGCGGACCGGCAGGCGATCACGACCGACCCTGGCCTCGGGATTTCGCCCGCAGGTGAATGCGGCCGCTGGAGCGATCGGCACCAGCGGCTCCGCCAGCCCGCGGCAGCACACTGCGTTGGCAAAAATGATCGCGGCAGCAGTCACTTCTGCCACGCTCCGGCCCGCTTTCCTCTTGGCCGAATCGCTGCTCTCACCCATAGTGCAGTCATTCGGAAGCGATTCGTGCGCTGGCCCGGGGTAGTTGTATTGCGCCTCGGACGTCACAAGCCTGCGTATGCACAACGCCCGAGTGGGGCTGCCGTTTGGCTTCGCCGCCTGGTTGGGCGGGACACCGTTCAGCAGTCGCACTGCGTGTTTTGAGAGCGTTGTGTCGGCTCGAACGAATTTCCGAAGGCGGATTTCGAGGGCCGGTGCGCGCTATGATCGGCAACCGAGGCACAAGCAGGCATGGTCGCCAGCCAGCTCAACCTGTCGACATCAGCCAAGATCGTGCTGCTGCGCATTGGCGCTGCGGCAGATGCCGGAATTGCCTTGTCGATCCTCACGGCCGACCTCGAGCGCCTGACCCGCCAGCCCGGCAAGCCAGGCGCGGGCATGAACGACCTACCGGCAGCCTTCGCCCAGCTCGCCGCCGCGGGTTTGATCCGCTCGCGCCGCCGCAGGCACTGGCTGGCGGCCGCCGGTCATCTGGAATTCCGCAAGCTGACCGGTACCCGGTCGGGAGCGGCCATCAGCTGGGCCGGGCTTCGCGATACCAGGCTGATCGCAATGGCGCTCGGCCTCGAGCATAGCTCCGAGCTCGCCGCATTCCGATTGCGGCCCGTTCGCGCGCTGAGATGCGCGGTGATCGC
>JANPDA010000096.1:0-2330 GCA_031431235.1 Hyphomicrobiaceae bacterium | reverse complement strand
GGCTGACCCCATGCAAGACCTGCCCACCCGCCGTGCCACCTACGCGGATCTGCTCGCCGCGCCGCCCAATCTGGTCGCCGAGATCCTCGAAGGCTGCCTCGTGACCCATCCGAGGCCTGCGCCGCGGCATTCGAATGCGGCATCGGTCTTGTGTGGCATACTCAATCCAACGTTCCAGCTTGGTCGTGGCGGACCGGGCGGTTGGTGGATTCTGCAGGAGCCCGAGCTGCACCTCGATGATGACGTGGCCATCCCCGAGCTCGGCGGTTGGCGCCGCGAGCGCATGCCTCGGCTGCCAGACACGGCCTGGTTCGAGCTCGCGCCGGACTGGGCTTGCGAGGTGCTCTCGCCCTCGACCCGGCGCTACGACAAGGGCGAGAAGCGCGATCTCTATGCACGCCACGGCGTCGCCCATCTCTGGCACGTGGACCCGCCGGAGCGGTTGCTCGAGGTGTTCGAGCTGACGGGTGGCAAATGGCTGCTCTGGCGCACCTTCCGGGACGACGAGGAGATGGCCGCGCCGCCGTTCACCGCCGTCCCCTTCCGGCTCGGCCTGCTGTGGGCGGATTGACCACGAAGGTGAGCCGCCGTTCACGTCCTTCGATGTCGCCCCTGAGCCCAGCGACTGCCCGTGCCCGCGGCTAGGCTCTCAGATCGGCATCGACAGGGCTCGGAGCGGAACAGATGGGCGAGCAAGCCGGCAGGGGAACAGCCATTGTGACCGCACTGCAGACGCCAGAACCCTACGATCCGATCCTGCACCCCCCGCTGGTGCCACCGCCCGGCCATCGCTCGCCCTCGATCCTGGAGCGCACGCTGCGGCGTGGCTGGTTCGCGGTGACGGCGGAGCTCAATCCACCTGATTCAGCCGACCCGCGCGACGTGCTGAAGGCTGCCGAGCCGCTCAAGGACGTGTGCGATGCGATCAACGCAACGGATGCCTCGGGCGCCAACTGCCACATGTCCTCGATGGCGATCTGCTCGATCCTGTCGCGCGCGGGCTACGGCATCGTGCTGCAGATCTCCTGCCGCGACCGCAACCGCATCGCCATCCAGGGGGACGTGCTGGGTGCGGCCGCCATGGGCGTCGGCAACATATTGTGCCTGACGGGCGACGGCGTCGGCGTCGGCGATCAGCCGGGTGCCAAGCCCGTATTCGACTTCGACTCGGTCTCGTTGCTGCGCACCCTGAAAACGATGCGCGACGAGCGGATCTTCCTGTCGGGCCGCAAGATCACCTCGCCGCCGCTGATCTTCCTGGGGGCAGCCGAGAACCCCTGCATCCCGCCCTACGAGCTGCGCGCCAATCGACTTGAAAAGAAGATCCGGGCCGGGGCCGATTTCATCCAGACCAATTACATTTTCGACGTCGACCTGTTCCGCCGCTTCATGGAGCGCGCCCGCGACATGGGTCTGCACGAGAAGACTTTCATCATCGCCGGCGTCGGGCCGCTGCCGTCGGCGAAAACCGCCCGCTGGATGCGCACGAACGTGCCGGGCGTGCACATTCCCGACAGCGTGGTCGACCGGCTGGAAAGGGCGGCGAAACCGGGCGAGGAAGGCAAGAAGCTCTGCATCGAGCTGATCCAGCAGATCCGCGAGATCGCGGGCGTCGCCGGCGTCCACGTCATGGCCTACCGCCGCGAGCATCTGGTCGGCGAGATCATCGCGGAAAGCGGGATCTTGAAGGAGCGGCTGGCGGCGAAGGGGGCTCGGTAGGGCCGGCGCCTGGTGACGCGAGGGCCGAGCCTGGTGTTCCGACACGAGCACAAGATACCCGATTCCCCGGAAGTCGCACGATCGACCTTGCTTGGGGCCTCTGGATTCCGGCGCTCACCCAGCCAATCGCCGGGTTCGGCCGGGAAGGCGGGAACCAAATGAATGAGCCAGAACAATAGAGCGCGGTGGTGCCGCGCGGCCGGTGCTGGGTCCAGGGAGCAACGGAGCAGGATCACTCGGTGAGGGCTTCGGCAGGATCGTTTCCCCTTCGCTTGCAGCTGGCGCCCGTGCGGACTATCGTGGGCATGTCCGGAGCTGTGGAATACCGACCGCGCCCGGCGCGGCGGATCGATCCACGCTTTTGACCCGAAGCCGACATTTTCGACAGCCTGCGATCGGTTAAGGTGGCGAAGCATCCGATGACCATCGTCGATGCATGTGGACAGACCGTTGGAAAAGGTCCACCGGCCTTCGTCCCTCTCAGGAGTACGTCATGTCTAAAGGGCAGGAGACCTTTACTAGTCGACGCAATCTTTTGACTGGCCTAGCTGCGGCCGGAGTCGCAACCGTTGCAGGCGCCGCTGCGATGACCCAGGCCGCGGCCACCACGG
>JANPDA010000095.1:0-11608 GCA_031431235.1 Hyphomicrobiaceae bacterium | reverse complement strand
CGGAGACAACGCATTCAGTGGAACAACAGCGCGGCGGCTGGCAGTCGATTTTAAACAACTTCAAGAAGCACGTCGAAGCCCAGCGCCGCGCCTAAACGATTTGACGTTCCGCTATTCAATCGGGAAGCTGACGAATATTGGTCCGGTCTGGGATCGGACCAGGAGGCAACAATGGGTCACTCGCGACCGGGGCACGGTCCAGATTCTTCCGCGAGGCCCTCGAAGCGGACGCACGCGGCCGCGTGAGCTCCTGCGCACCGCAGCCTCGACCTCATGTCGCATTCCGGCCTTCCTTTGGCGCCAGAGGACGCTTTTCGGGCGCTCATGTTCTTCAAGGATTGAAGCTGATCGCTGGGCGCCTCGCTGGCACCCGCTCCTCGAGGATGAGCACCCATGTCCGACCCGCATGACGACAAGCCCGAAGGCGAAGGCAGCGGCCGGCGGCGGCGCGGCGGCGGTGGCGCGGAGGCCCGGCGCTCGGCCCGGCGCAATGCCCCGATCAACCAGCTTCCCGCCATCGTTCGCAGAATCAAGGAGTATGAGATCCTCGACGAGGCGGGGCTGCAGCTGATCGAGGCCAATGCCGATCTGGTGCTGGAGGAGATCGGCATCGACATCCGCGACGACGAGGAAACCGTCAAGATGTGGATGGATGTCGGCGCCTCCGTCACGCGCTGGGAGGACGCCAAGGGCAACATGGTGCCGCGGCTGCGGTTTCCGCGCGGCCTCTGTCGCTCGATCATCCAGGCGACCGCCCCTCGGACCTTCACCCAGCACGCCCGCAATCCGGCGCGCTCCGTGGAGATCGGCGGCAAAACGACCGTGTTCGCGCCCGTCTACGGGCCGCCCTTCGTGCGCGATCTCGGCGGCGTGCGCCGCTACGGCACCATCGAGGATTTCCAGAACCTCGTCCGCCTCGCCTACATGGCGCCCGCGATCCATCACTCGGGCGGAACCGTGTGCGAGCCGGTCGATGTGCCGGTCTCCAAGCGCCATCTCGACATGGTTTATGCGCACATCAAGTATTCGGACAAGCCGTTCATGGGCTCGGTCACGCATCCGTTGCGGGCTGAGGATTCCGTTACCATGGCAAAGCTGTTGTTCGGAGCCGAGTTCGTCGACAAGAACTGCGTGCTGATCAACCTGATCAACGTCAACTCGCCCATGACCTACGATGGCATCATGCTGGGCGCGTTGAAGGTCTATGCGCGCGCGAACCAGGCGACGATCGTCACGCCGTTCATCCTGTCGGGCGCGATGAGCCCGGTGTCGCAAGCGGGCACCCTCACGCAGGTGCTGGCGGAAGTGCTGGTCGGCGCGGCAACGACGCAACTCTGCCGCAAGGGCGCCCCGGTCGTGTTCGGCGTGTTCGCCTCCTCCATGTCGATGCAGTCGGGTGCCCCCACGTTCGGCACGCCCGAGCCCTCGCTCGTCATCTATGGCGCGGCCCAGCTCGCGCGTCGGCTCGGCATCCCGTACCGCTCGGGCGGGGGCTTGTGCGCCTCCAAGCTTCCCGATGCCCAGGCCGCCTACGAGAGCGCCCAGACCATGATCCCGACGCTGCTCGCCGGCACGAACTTCGTGCTGCACGCCGCGGGCTGGCTCGAGGGCGGGCTGGTGTCGTCGTTTGCCAAGTTCGTGATGGATGCCGATCAGTGCGCCATGCACCAGCGCTTTGCCGACGGCATCGATTTGAGCGAGAACGGCCAGGCTTTGTCGGCGATCCGCGAGGTGCGCAACGCCAACCAGACGCATTTTCTGGGGAGCAAGCACACCCAGGATAATTTCGAGACGTGCTTCTACCGCTCGACCATCGGTGACAACAACTCCTACGAGCAATGGCTGGCCGAAGGTGAGAAGCGCACCGAGGACCGCGCGACCGCGGTCGCGGCCAAGTGGCTGAAGGACTACGAGGCCCCCGCCCTCGATGCGGGCGTAGACGAAGCGTTGAACGAGTTCATGACCAAGAAGAAAGCCACGCTCCCCGACACCTTTGGTTGACTGGACACGGGTGGCACCCCCACAGCCCAGGAAGCCGGCATCAACCTGGTGAACAACCAGGTGGCCAAGGCGTACAAGCTGTATGAGTAGTGAAGGCGGTGTCGGCGTATCCAGTATCGGATGGCGGCATCGGCTCAGTGGTCATACGCAGCAGCTCTTCTCGCTCCTGGCGGGAGGCACGTCCAGCGTCGGGTTTCGGGCGAAGAAGCCGTCCGGCATCAGCATGAAGCCGCAGGCGACGGCGGGCTGCACCGGAAAATCCTCCGGCCGCGGCTGGTGATGCAACCCGAACACGTGCCAGACCGTGAGCGCGCGATCCACGATCGCTCGGTCGGCCTTCGTCCAGCTCGGCAATCCCTCGCCCTCGCTGCTCTGGTTGACATAGTCGCCGGCCGGCCAGCGCTCGGCGCTGCTGGTTGGTGTCACCCACAGATGATGCCGCGTGAAACCGGCCCGAGTCCCCAATTGCGAGCGCTCGCCGCCGAGCGCAGTGATCGTATGGGTCGGCATCAAGCGGTAGCCGGTCGGCTGACCGAAGCGGTTGACGACGCCACGATTGACGATCTTCCAATGGCGATTGCGGCCGGCATCCATGTTGCGCCGCGCCCCCTGCTCGCTTTCGAGCAGCGTCTCGAGGGAGCGGAACGCATTGCCGTGCGGGTTGGCTGGACCTTCGGGCTCGAGCACGCTGTCGACTTCCACGACCGCATTCTCCTCCCCGTCGAGCGCCATCTCGAGGCGCGCGCAGAACAGGTGCTGGTGGACCTGGCCGAGCACGCCCGGCAACACCTCGGTGCCGAAGCGGCGTGCGTCGACTGGCTCGATGCCGGCGGTGTTGATGATGCCAGTCGCCTTCACCTCGAGTGCGATGGTGCCGTCCAGATGCAGGTGCCAGTAGAACATGTACTCGTAGTTGCCGACTGTCGCGATGAAGGAGACGACGAGGCGCCGGCCGCGCCGGACGTCGCAGCGCCCGGATCGGAAATCAGTGTGCTTCCAGAGGATGCCGGTATCCTCCTCGTGCATGCAGATCGCCTGTTTGATGATGCTCGGCTGGCCGTCGATCCCCGCCAGCACGCCGTCGAAATAGTGGATGGCGCCGAGGCAGTCGCAGCCCAGCGTCAGGCTGTTCGCCATGGCGCCGATGCCGTACTCGCCGCAATCGAAGGCGTTCTTGCGCGGATGGCATCCGTAGGGGCTGCCATAGGGCACGATCATCTCGGCGACGGATGCTCTGCGGCAGACTGAGCGCATGCGTCCGCCGTCCCGGATCGCGAGATCGTAGAGGACGAGCCCCTCGCGCGCGGTGAAGCCGACCTGGAAGGTCCAGCCAGCCCATTCGACGGCATTGCCATCGACCTTGAAGCTCGGGCCCTCGGGCTGCACCACCTCGATCGGCTTCAGGTCCGTGCGCCAGCCCTGCTGGAAGACCGAGGCGTAGTTCGAGGCTTCCCGCGGCACGATGCCCGCTCCGTCGTCGATTACCGCCAGAACCTCGCCCGCATTGACGTCCACATGGGCGACAAGCCCTTCGACCGGGTGCGCGAACTGGTTGTCGTCCTTGTGGTTGCGGACCCAGACGATGGTCTGGGCGAGGCGCTTGCCGGTTTCGCCGGGCAGCCCGCTGCCGGTCGACCAGGGATCGGCGCAAACGAGTGAAAGATCGGTGATGCCGCGCCGCTTCAGGGCGGCGATGAAGCGGGGATCCGCGAGCACGATCCGCTCGGCGTCGAGGAACTCGTCGGGGCCGATCCGGGGGCGTGCGCCCGGCCGCTCGACCCAGCTCTCGACCTTGCCTTGGTCGAGCGCGACGACAGCTTCGTAGAGCCGGCTCGAAGCCATGTCGTAGGTCGAGACGAAGGCGCGGCGCGCGATCCGGCCAGCCTTGTCGCGCTCGGCCGGTGTCGGCTCGAGCAGCTCGATTGCCTCGAAGCGCTGGCGTGGCCCCAAATCATGGGCCTGGCGCACGATCTGAGCCGCGCGAACAATCTCCTCGGCGGTGAGGGGGCCGAGCGGATGGCGGCGGGCAACCGGCTTTGCGGGTTTCGAGCGGGCGGGCTGCGTTGCCATGGACGGGGATCTCCTGCGGGCGGTGTCCAGAGAATACACCGGATTGGGGGAAGCGAAAGGGGGCCAGGCTGAGCAGGCGGGCCGGGCTGAGCGCTCACACGAGCTGGCCGGTGACGACGCCCTCGTGGGCGAGCAGCCAGCGCTTCTTGTCGAGCCCGCCGGAATAGCCGGTCAAGGTGCCGTTCGCCCCGATCACGCGGTGGCAGGGCACGACGATGCCGACCGGGTTCTGGCCATTGGCGGCGCCGACGGCCCGCGTCGCGGTTGGGCGGCCGAGGCGGCGGGCGAGCTGCTGGTAGCTGATGGTGCTGCCGGGCGGGATGCCGCGCAACTCCGCCCAGACCGCGCGCTGGAACGTGGTGCCTGGCGCGTCAGCCGGCAGACGGTCGATCGCCCGCAGATCACCCGCGAAGTAGGCCTCGAGCGCCGCCACCGCGTCATGGGGATCCTCGCCATCCACGATCTCGACCTCGCCATAGCGCGCGCTCAGCACCTTCAGATAGCGCTCCGCATGATCGGCGAACTCGACCATGCAGAGACCGCCTGCATCGGCGATGATCTCGAGCTCGCCGAGGGGACACTGCAGGCGGGTGCGGGAGAGGCGCATGGCGGTCGAGCTCGGGTAAACGTGACGCCCCGCATGCTGATGCGGGGCTTCGCGAACGCTCAGCACCAGTCTACACCGTGCTGCGCCGCTCCACCAACCGCGCCAGATACGACACCCCAAAGGGGATCGCGGCGTCATCGAAATCATAGGCGGGGTGGTGCAGGCCGGCCGAGCTCCCGTTGCCCATGAAGATGAAGGCGCCGGGCCGTGCCTGCAGCATGTCACCGAAGTCCTCCGCGATCATCGCCGGCGGGCAGTTGCGATCGACTTGGGGCGCGCCGGCTATCTCCGCGGCGACGCGGGCGGCATGCTCGTACTCGGCCGGCGTGTTGATGGTTGCCGGGCTGTCGCGATCGATCGAGACGGTCGCCTCGCCCCCCAGCATCCTCGCCGTTCCCGTCACCACCTCGCGCACGCGGGCTTCGAGCAGATCCATCACCTCTGTCCGCAAGGCACGGCAAGTGCCGTGCAGCTCGGCGGTCTCAGGCAGGATGTTGAAGCTGTCGCCCGCCCGGAACTTGGCGATCGAGACGACGGCGGCGTCGACCGGATCGACATTGCGCGCCACGATCCCCTGCAGCGCAGTCACGATCGTCGAGCCGATCAGCACCGTGTCGATGCAACCGTGTGGCGTGGCCGCATGTCCACCGCGACCCTTGACCTCGATCTTGAGGATCGAGCTGGCGGCCATCAGCGAGCCGGGGCGGATCGCGAAGGCGCCGACCGGCAAGCCCGGATAATTGTGCAGCGCATAGACCTCGTCCACACCGAAGCGGTCCATGACGCCATCGGCGAGCATCGCGCGGGCGCCGTCGCCGCCCTCTTCCGCCGGCTGGAAGATGAGGACGGCGTTGCCCACGAAATTGCGCGTCTCAGCCAGATAGCTCGCCGCGCCGAGCAGCATCGCCGTGTGGCCGTCATGGCCGCAGGCGTGCATCTTGCCAGGGGTCTGGGAAGCGTAGGCAGCGCCGGTCACCTCCAGGATCGGCAGCGCGTCCATGTCGGCGCGCAGGCCCACGGTACGGGCCGTGCCGGGCCGGCGGCCATGAATGACGCCGACGACGCCCGAGCGGCCGATGCCGGTCACGACCTCGTCGCAGCCGAACGCCTTCAGGCGCTCCGCGACGAAGGCCGAGGTGCGCGGCAGATCGAACAGGAGCTCAGGGAACCGGTGCAGGTCGCGCCGCCACCCGGCCGTCTCGCCGGCAAGCTCGGCCACACGATTGATCACCGGCATGGGGCAACTCTCCTCGCCATCAGCTCTGGTTCTTCAGTGCGTCGAGCGCCTGCTGCGCCTGCTCGGTGCTCGAGGAGGCATCGTTGGCCTGCAAGCGCTCGAGGGCGAGCCGCGCACGCTCGGCGTCGGTGAGTGGCAGGGGTTTGCGCAGGTTGGCTGGAACCGGTGTGCCGTTCATGTGGGGAGGCTGGGGGACCGGCGGCAGCTTGGCAATGGCTGCGACGTTTGCCGCGCCGGGCGTTGTGCTGATACCGGTCGCTCGAGACGGTGCGGCCCCGCCTGACGCAACCGATGCCGACGCGTCGGCTGGAGCCGCTCCGGCCGACTTCGGCTTGGCCTCGCTCTCGCGCATGGTGATCACAGGCAGCATGCTGGTGAGCTGCTGGGCTTCGAGATGGCAGGCGATCGCGTGCCCATTCCCGAACAGGCGCACGGGAGGCGGGATGGTGTCGCAGGTGCCCTTGATCACGTAGGGGCAGCGGGTGGAGAACGGGCAGCCCTTGGGCGGATTGAGCGCGCTCGGCAGCTCGCCCGACAGCACGACCTTGCGCTTGTGGACGCGAACGTCGGCGATCGGCACCGCCGAGAGCAGGGCCTCGGTATAGGGATGATAGGGCGGGGAGAAAATCTCCTCCGTCGTGCCCTGCTCCATGATGCGGCCGAGGTACATGACGACGACGCGGTCGGCGAGGTAGCGCACCACCGAAAGGTCGTGGCTGATGAACAGCATGGTCGTCCGGTTGGTGCGCTGGATGTCCATCAGCAGCTCGGTGACGGCGGCCTGCACCGAGACGTCGAGCGCGGACACCGGCTCGTCGGCGACGACGAGCTTGGGGTTGCCGGCGAAGGCGCGGGCGATGCCGATGCGTTGTTTCTGGCCGCCGGAGAGCTGGCGCGGCAGGCGCTTGGCGAAGTCGCGCGGCAGCTTGACGATGTCGAGCAGCTCGTTCACCCGGTCGCGCCGGAGCTTGGCCGTCGGCAGCGTGCCGAAGCGCTTCAGGACACGCGCAATCTGACCACCGACGCTGTGGCTGGGATTGAGCGTTTCGAATGGGTTCTGGAACACCATCTGCAGCTTGGCGATGGTGCCGGCGTCGCGGTCACCGACCGGGACCTGGCCGAGCTCGAGGTTGCCCAGATGGATGGTGCCGGCGGTCGCCTGCTCGAGGCCCATCAGCACCTTGGCGAAGGTCGACTTGCCGCAGCCGGATTCGCCCACGATCGCGACCGTCTCGGCCTCGCGCGCCTCGAACGTGATCTGCTCGTTCGCTTTGATCTTGCGCACGTCCTTGGAGAAGAAGACGCCCATCTTTTCGATGGTGTAGTGTTTCTGCATGTCGGCGACGCGCAGCACCACGGGGCCGGGCTCGATCGGGGCACGCGGCTTGTGGGTCTTGGCGGCGGCCTCCCAGTCGATCTCGTTCAGGCGCACGCAACGGGCGAAATGGCCGGGTACGTTGGCAATCGCCTGCATCTCGAGGCCGGGCTTGTCGCAGCGTCCCGCCTGGAAGCCCGAGCAACGCGGCCCGAACGTGCAGCCGGGCGGGCGCGCATAGGGCAACGGCAGCTGGCCGGGGATCGAGATCAACGGGCGCGCATTCTTATCGGCGCCGGGCAGCGGGATCGAGGAGAACAGGCCGCGCGTGTAGGGATGATGCATATGGGCGAACACGTCGCGGATCTTGCCCACCTCGACGGCTTGGCCCGAGTACATCACCGTGATCCGGTCGCAGGTCTCAGCGATCAGGCCGAGGTTGTGCGAGATGTAGATCATCGAGGTGCCGAACTTCTTCGAGATCTCCTTGATCAGGTCGACGATGCCGGCTTCGACCGTCACGTCGAGGGCTGTGGTCGGCTCGTCGAGCAGCAACAGCTTCGGGTTGGAGAGCAGCGCCATGGCGATGACGGCGCGCTGCTGCTGGCCGCCCGAGATCTGGTGGGGATAGGCGTCCATGATGCGCTTGGGGTCGGGCAGCCGCACATTGGCGAGCATCGCCTCCGAGCGGTTGTAGGCTTCCTCCCAGCTCACATTCTCATGATAGACCGGCACCTCGGCCAGTTGCCGGCCGATCCGCATCGCCGGATTGAGCGAGGACATCGGCTCCTGGTAGACCATGGCGATCTTGGAGCCGCGGATCCGGCGTAGCTCGTCCTGGCTCATCTTGGCGATGTCGCGGCCCTCGAACAGGATCTCGCCGCCGACGATCGCGCCGTTCTTGCCGAGGTAGTTCATGATGGCGAAGGCGACCGTCGACTTGCCGCAGCCGGATTCGCCCACGATGCCGTGCGCTTCCCCCGGCATCAGTTTCAAATTGAAGCCTGTGACAGCGGGCACCTCGCTCGAGCGGGTGTAGTAGGAAATATGGAGGTTCCGGCATTCGAGCACCGGTTGGGGACCTGACACGTCGGCAATTCCCTTCGTCATTCTTGGCCTGTCCGGCAGATCTCAATCCTTGAGGCTGACCTCGCGCACACCATCGGCCAGCAGCGAAAACCCGACGACGAGCGAGGAGAGCGCGATAGCGGGCGCCAGCGCCATGTGGATCTGGCCACCGAGCAGATAGCTGTAGGTGTCGCGGATCATGCCGCCCCAATCCGGATCGGGCGGACGCAGACCAACGCCCAGGAAGCCGAGCACGCCGATCGTGATCGCCGTGTAGCCCATGCGCAGGCAGCCATCGACGATCAAGGGCCCACGCGCATTCGGCAGGATCTCGACCAGCATGATGTACCAGCCGGGCTCGCCCCGCATCTTGGCGGCGGCGACATAGTCCTTCTCACGCAATTCCAACGTCTGGCTGCGCACGAGCCGCGCTACCTGGGGCGAGGCGATGAAAGTGACTGCCGCAATGATGTTCAAGGCCGAGGGTCCGAACTTGATCATGATGATCACGTAGAGGACGAGCACCGGAAACGACAGGATCACGTTGCAGACCTGCATGATGATGGTGTCGAACCAGCCGCGGTAATAGCCGGCCAGCAGCCCCATGACGATGCCGACCGCGTAGCCGCAGACGGTTGCGAGCGGAGCGATCGTCAGCACGATCCGCGAGCCCCACATGATGCGCGAAAGGATGTCGCGCGCCTGCTCGTCGGTGCCGAGCCAGTTGGTGGCGCTCGGCAACGCGGCGACACCGATGTCGTAAAGGTTCTTGTTGGGATCGTAGGGCGCGAGCCAAGGCGCGGTGAGCGCGACCAGCACCCAGAACAGCACGATCAGCGCGCCGACAGTGCCGATCGAGGATTCGCGAATGAGGAGAATGCTCGACAGCCAGCCCGGCAGGATCGCCGTGCGCCGGCCGCCACTCGCTGGGATGGTTTCGACAGCCATGGTCTCGTGTCCTCAACTGAAGCGGATGCGCGGGTTGAGCATCATGTAGGCGAAATCGCCGAGCATCTGCGAGACCACGACGACCAGGACGGCAAACAGCGAAGCCGCCTCGACCGTTGCTACGTCCTTGTAGAGCGAGTGCTCGACCAGCATCCGCCCGAAGCCCGGCAAAGCGAACACCGCCTCGACCACGACGACGCTGGTGAAGAGGAAGTTGATCTGCAGCAGGATCGCTGTAAACGGCGTGATGAGAGCATTGCGCAGGGCATGCTTCACGACCACATCCGAGAAATTGAGGCCCTTCAGGGTCGCCGTTCGGATATAGGGGCTCGTCATCACCTCGACCATGGACGCACGCACCATGCGCACGAGGTAGCCGACGTAGTAGGCCATCAGCGTCGCCACTGGCAGCACGAGCTGGGCGGTGATCGACCAGGGTCCGCCCGTGTCGAGCGGGGCCGTGCCGGGCAGGACACCGAGCCAAACGACGAAGATGGTGACGAGAAAGGCGCCCATGGCGAACTCGGGCACGGAGGTGGTCACAGTGCTGAACACGGACACGATGCGATCGAGTCTGGAGCCTTCGCGCATTCCTGAGATGACGCCGAGCACGACCGAGATCGGCGCGATCAGCGCGAACGCAATCATGGCGAGCAGGCCGGTGTTGGCGATGCGGTCCCAGATGAAGGTGTTGACCTGGGTCTTCTTGAGGTTCGAATAGCCGAGATTGGCCTGCAGGATGCCGTCGACCTCGCCCTTGTGATTGGGGGCGATGCCGAGCCAGGATGCGTAGCGGGTGAAAAACGGCCGATCGAGGCCATACTGCTCGCGGTATTTCTTCAATTGCAGGTCGGTTGCGAACTGACCGAGCGCGCCACGAGCCACATCGCCGGGCGACAGCTCGAACGTGAGGAAAATCAGGAACGACACGATCAGCATCGTAAGCACGAGGCCGACGAGGCGCTTGGCGAAGAACCTGAGCATGACCTTGGTGCGTCTCCCTACCCCGTACCCTCTTGTTTTGCGCTAGCCTACACCAACCCGCTCGCTCCGCAATGCCGGATTTGACGATGCATCCACTCGACGTTACCGCCGGATCTGGCGCCGTCTGGCAGCATGCAGCTTTGGCTGCGAGCGAAAAGGGGCGGGCACCCGCTCCGGTGCCCGCCCCACAATTCCATACGCAATCACGCTGCCCGGCAGCGATCAGGCGCGCGACCACTCCCAGGGGAAGATGTACTGGGTCGGGTGCGCGGCAAAGCCCTTCACGTCCGTCGACATGCCCTGGAAGATCTTCAGCCAAGTCGGCTGCAGGATCGGTCCTTCCTCCTGCATGATCGTCTCGATCTCCTTCATGATCTCGCGACGCTTCTCGACGTCGAGGGTGCCCTCGGCCTTGCTCAGCAGCTCGTCGAACTTGGCATTGGCCCACTTCGACTCGTTCCACGGAACGCCCGAGCGGTAGGCGAGCCCGAGCACCATGACGCCGAGCGGACGATGGGTCCACGAGGTGAAGCCGAAGGGGTTGGTGTCCTTGTCCCAGATCTCCCAGAACTGGGCGGACGGCAGCACCGTAACCTTGAGCTTGACGCCGATTTCCTTCAACTGCTCGGCCATGACGTTGCAGGCCTTGGCCTCCCAGGCCGGATCCGCCTTGCAGAAGATCTCGGTCTCGAAGCCGTCGGGCTTGCCGGCTTCCGCCAGCAGCTTCTTGGCGCCGTCGATGTTGAACATCGGGGGGAGCTGGGCGTACTCGGGATGGACAGGCGCCACGTGGTGGTGCTCGCCGACGGAGCCGAGGCCAGCATTGGCGACCTGCACGACTTTCGCCGGGTCGATCGCCATCCGCATCGCCTTGCGGACGCGGGCGTCCTTCCACTGGTCGTGGATCGGCTGCATGCGGGCAACCGCAGTCTGGGCCGTCGTCACGTCGTAGATGCTGAGCCAGTCGAGCGCCTTCAACGATTCGATCTGGCTCTCTTGGATCTGCCAGATGCCGTCGACCTGCTTGGACACCAGGGCCGAAACCTGAGCTGCCGGATCATCGCCGTGGTCGATGTAGTGGACCTCGTCGAGCGCGCCGTCGCCCTTCCAGTAGCCGGGCTTCTTCTTGACGACGCACTTCTTGCCGACCTCGTACTCGGTCATCTCGGCCCAGCCGGTGCCGATCGAGCCGACACCGGGGAACTTGCCCTCGGAGGAGGGGTGCAGGATGATCAACGGATAGTGGAAGAAGTGCTCCGGCACCGCGAGCTGCGCGTTGCGGGCATTGAGGCGGACGGTATTGTCGTCGACCTTCTCGATCGCGTTGGCGTCCCAGATGGCATCGCCCGCGTCGTTCATCATGTAGCCCTTCATCAGG
>JANPDA010000094.1:0-2991 GCA_031431235.1 Hyphomicrobiaceae bacterium | reverse complement strand
CCAAGAACCTGTTCCTGTCCTCCGAGCGCTCGATCGAGCGCAAAATCAAGGAGCTGTTCCTCGCGTTCTGGCTGGAGAACCGGCTCACCAAGGACGAGATCCTGAAGCTCTATCTCGAGCGGGCCTATATGGGAGGCGGCGCCTTCGGGTTCGAGGCCGCATCGCATTTCTATTTCGGCAAGTCGGTCCGCGATGTCACGCTCGCCGAGGCCGCGATGCTGTCCGGCCTGCCGAAGGCGCCGACGAAGTACGCGCCGCATATCAATCTGGCGGCCGCGCGAGCGCGCGCCGACGACGCGCTCACCAACATGGTCCAGGCCGGTTTCATGACCGAGGGCCAGGTTCACGGCGCCCGCCTCAATCCGGCGCGGCCGATCGACACGCGCAACCTCGACAGCCCCGACTACTACCTCGACTGGGCTTTCGAGGAGGTGAAGCGCATCACCGAAGGGTTCCCCGACCAGGTCTTCACCGCCCGCGCGACCGTCGATCTCGCCATCCAGCGTGCGGCCGACACGACGATCCACAATCTCATCAGCCAGCAGGGCCGATCCAACCGCTTCAAGCAGTCGGCTCTCGTCGCGATGGAGCACGACGGCGCTGTCAGAGCGCTCGTCGGCGGCTACGACTATGGTGAGAACCAGTTCAACCGCGCCACCCAAGCGCGCCGGCAGCCCGGCTCCTCCTTCAAGTCCTACGTTTACTTGACGGCGCTCGAGAACGGGTTCACGCCGAGCACTGTCGCACGCGACGTCTCACCCTCCTGCGGCAATTGGGCGCCCAGGAACTACGGGGGAGGAGCGAGTGGCAGCAGGGTCACACTCAGGGAAGCGCTCGCGCGCTCGCTCAACACGGTCGCCGTCTACCTCTCGTTGAAGGTCGGCCGCGAGAAAGTGCTAGCGAATCTCGACAAGCTCAACATCCACGGCGTTACCAAGAGCTGCTCCATGGCGCTCGGCGACACAGGCATCTCGCCGCTCGAGCACACGGGCGGATACACGGCCTTCGCCAACGGCGGCAAACCCGTCAGGCCCTACGCGATCCTCGAAATCACCAACACGAAGGGGGAGCTCCTCTATTCCCACGACCGCGACGCCCCGCCGCTGGTGCAGGCCTTCGACCCCGAGGTGATCGCCAACCTCAACTCGATGCTCGGGTCGGTCGTCTCGGAGGGCACCGGCACGAGGGCCGCGCTCGATTTTGCGGCAGTCGGCGGCAAGACGGGCACGAGCTCGGGCTGGAAGGACGCTTGGTTCCTGGGCATGACGGGCAAGCTGGTGACCGGCATCTGGGTCGGCAATGACGACTTCCGGCCCATGTCGAATGTCACCGGCGGTGTGTTCGTCGCCCCCGCCTGGAAGACCTTCATGACGGCTGCTCTTTCAGGAGTTTCCCCAGGCGAAATCGCCGACATGCCGGGAATTCCCTCGCACCCCGTCCAGATCGCCGACCGCGAACGGCTGCTGTCACTGACGGGCACAGATCCAACCGCCAACGAGCAGAAGACATTGACGGATACGGGCGTGATGTCGGACGCGACGCGGGCCATCATCGAGCGTTTGGGGCAAACGATGCGCAAGGCTGCGCAATCGAGCGGCGAGCGGACCGGCGAGAAAGCCGCGGGCGATGGCCGCAAGGCGGCGTTGCCTGCCGGCATAGCGCCCGCAGCCACGCTGGTCTTTGCTGCCACAGCGCCCACCGAGCTCGCCGTGGTCGCACCATGACGGCAGCCAGGCAACCAAAGCGAAGCGGCCGTCGCCGGCTACCGAGCGGGGGTGAACCGTGCGACTGCTGAGTGCCGTGGGAGCAAGCACCGATCTTGCAAGAGTGCTGCGTCCGTTCACCGGCCTTGCCTTCCGGCGTGGCCAGCGTGCCGTTTGGCGGCTCGCGGCCTGGCTCTTCAACGTGGCTGTATTCGTCGTTGTCGCGCTCGTTACCGGGCTCGGCAGCGCGTGGTACGCCGTCGACGTTGGCTTGCCATTCGCAGTCGAGACCTATGGACCATGGCGAAGCTGGTCGGCGCTCGGTCACGCCAGCGCCGACCCCTACTCACTCGCTCACGCGATCAGAGCGGGCCAGTTGCCCCTCGCCTCGACCAACGCCCGCTACTACGTCGCAACCCGCGACAGCGACGGTCGGCGCCTCTATGGCGACTGCGAGTACGAGGTCGCTGGCCAGGGACCGCCGGCTGCCTGGTGGAGCCTGGCCGTCTATGATCGCGCCGGCACACTGATCCCCAACCCCGCCGAACGATACGCGATCAACAGTGGCGCGTTGATGCGCGAGCCCTCAGGGCGCTTCAGCGTCCGCCTCGCCAAGACAGCACGGCCCGGCAACTGGCTGCCCGTCGGCAACGACGATGCGATCGTGCTGGTGATACGTGCCTATCTGCCTGACAATCCGGCGGACGCCGAGGCGGGCGGGTCGCGAGGCGGGCTCGCGGAATTGATGCCGACGATCGGGAGGCTCGATTGCCGCTGAAGATGATCCGGCCAACCGCGCGGACCTGGCTCTGGGCTGCAGCCGGTCTCATCGCCGGGGGAATGGTGCATATCGTGACGGTGCTGGCGCTGCCCCGCATGGCGGCCGACCGGATGATGGCGCCGGCGCTCGAAGCGACGCGGCTCAACGAGCTCGTCGTGCTGCCGCCGGTGACGCCGGAGACCCAGGTGTTGCCCTTCATGGCACCCGATGTCCGCTACGCGCTCTGCCATTATGATCTGTCGGCGGGCGCCCTCTCCGTTCGCACGGCGCTGCTCGACGGCACATGGTCGATTGCGATCTACGATCTGAAGGGACGGACCGTCTATACGATTGCAGGCGCCGATCTGCAGCGGCGCGAGGTCGAGATGCTGGTCACTCCCAGCGAGGACGAGCAGGCGGGCGCGATCCCGATCGGCAAGGACCGGCCCGCGAGCACGGAGTAGATGACCTTCACGTAGAAGCACTGGCTGACCGGCTCAAGCTCTTCGAGAAAGTCGAGGAACTCGC
>JANPDA010000093.1:0-18118 GCA_031431235.1 Hyphomicrobiaceae bacterium | reverse complement strand
CGTTCAGCTCCAGCCGCTCCACCCCGCGCAAAACCGGCACCAGCAGCCCGGCCGGCGTGTCGACCGCGAGCCCCAGGTCGACGCTCGTCGCCAGCTTGCGGCCGCGCGCACTGTCGAACCAGCCGTTCAGCGCCGGCTCGGTCGCGATCCCGGCGCAGATCGCCCGGACGAGACGGGGCAGGATGCCGGCGCTGTCGTTCCATGCTCCGATGTCGCAATCGTCGTGAACGGTTGCCGGCATCACCTCGTCGCGCGAGCGCTCCATTGCGTCCGCCATGCTGCGCCGCGGTCCGCGCAGCGGCTCCCAGCCTGCGACCGGCGCGATGGCAGGGGCGGCGCCAGGCGTGATCCCGGCGACGGTCTTGAATGCTCGTGCGACATCGCGTGCGGTGACCGCGCCGCCCGGCCCCGTCGCGGTGACGGCGCCGATGTCGAGACCCAACTCCTCGGCGAGGATGCGCACGGCTGGCATCGCCCTTGCCCGGCTGGAGGGTGTTGCGGCGATCACGGTGCGGACGGCCGGTGATGGCACGCTGTGCGCGGCGACATGGGTTTTCTCCGCCTCGCCCTCGTACTCGATCACCGCCGCCCCGACCGCGACCCGCTCGCCGACAGCCGCGCACAGCCGCGCGATCCGGCCGCTCCAGGGCGCCGGCACCTCGACCACCGCCTTGTCCGTCTCGACCGAGACGATCGGCGCGTCGGCTTTGACGGTATCGCCCGCCTTCACGTGCCATTCGACGATCTCGGCCTCGTGCAGGCCTTCGCCGAGGTCAGGCAGCAGGAACGTCTTCATGGCAACCTCAAAGGGCGGATCCTGCCCCTAGCTACTCCACTTCCCTGGGCCAGGGGATGCCCGCCCGATCATGTCTGCCCTGCCTCATCGGCAAGCAGCTCCTCCGCGCGGGCGAGCAGCGAGGGGATCGCCAGTGCAAAACTCTCCCACGCCAGGTCGGGCCGCCGCCCGGAGCGGTGCAGATGGAGGTTCATGCAACTGATCGCAGCGAACGCATAGCCCGCCCAGGCGCGATACCAATGCAGGCGCGCGAGTGACCGGCCGGATTTCGCCGCATAGCGATCCGCCAGCGCTTCCGGCGGCAGCGGCGCCCGCGGCATCCAATCGCGATGCCAGCACGCCCGGTCGCCCATCATCAGCAGCCAACCCAAGTCGAGCAACTGGTCGCCGATATGGGCAAGCTCCCAGTCGACGATGCCGGTCAGCTGGCCACGATCGAACAGCACATTGCCGGGTTGGAAGTCGCCATGCACCAGCCCGGAGAAATGGGTCGCCGGCAGCGTTGCGAGCAGCCGGTCGCGCAGCTGCTCTCCGCGCTCGATCCATCCGGGCTCGGGTGATTTCGCCAGCACCTTGTCCCAGCGCATGACCTCCTCGGCGAGCGGTCGCGGCGCTTCCCAGTCGCAGAGCTCGCTCTCCCAGTCGAACCCATGCAGATCGGCGAGCGCGTCCGCCGCCTGCACCCAGAGCGGACCGACCGCTGCATCGGCGCGATCGAACACCGCGTCCGGCTCCCAGATGAAGAACGTCCGACCCCTCAAACGCTCCATCATGATGAAAGGCGTGCCGAGTGTTGCTTCCTCCGCTTCCGCGAACGGCACATCGGGCACCGGCAATCCGGCAAGGTGCAGCGCCCTGAGCAGCGGCGCCTGCCGGAACACATCAGTATTGCCTTGTCGGCGCACCCCGGGTGGTGCGAGCCGCAGCACATAGTCGCCGAGCACTGTCCCGTCTGCCCGCTCGAGGCGCACTCCCATCGTCAATCCGGCGTGGCCTCCCTCCATCGCAGCCAGTCCAGTGGCGCGAACCCCCGGCCCGAACGTGCGCTCTGCCATTCGCGCGAGTGCGCCAGCGACGTCATGACTTGCGAGCGATGGCATTCCCGCGCGGCTCCTCTCGTCTGCGTCCGGCTATTCCCCGGCCTACTCCGCGGCTCGTGCCATCGGTGTCGTCTGCGGCTCGCGCCAACGCCCGAGCAGAATATCGCGCGTCTTCATCGCCTCCTTCAGATGCCTTTCCTTGACGTGGCCGTAGCCGCGGATGCCGTCGTGGACTCCGGCCAGCGCAACCGCGGCCCCGAGATTGCCGTGATCGAGCCCCCGGCACAACTCGTCGACGAGCCCCTCGTACTCGGCGATCAGCGTGCGCTCCAGCCTGCGCTCAGGCATCCAGCCGAATGGATCGAATGCGGTGCCACGCAGGCCCTTCAAACCGGCAAGCAGCCGCATGGCCGTCAGCATCCAGGCGCCAAACTCGCGTTTCTCCGGCAACCCGGTATCGGGATTGCGGCGCGCAAAGATCGGCGGCGCGAGGTGGAAGCGAAGGCGGTAGCCGGGCTCGAAGCTTTCAGCGAGCGCGCTGGCGAACTCGCCCGAAATGGTCAACCGCGCGACCTCGTACTCGTCCTTGTAGGCCATCAGCTTGTAGAGCGTGCGGGCGACCACCTCCGCCAGCTCGCTCTGGCCTGGAGCGACAGCGGCTTCGGCCCGCCGCACGCGTGCAACGATTGCCCGATAGCGCTCCCCATAGGCGGCATTCTGGTAGAGGGAGAGCTCGGCGATCCTCCGCCCGATCACCTGATCGAGCCCTTGCGACAGGCTCGCTGGCACGACCGGAGCCACCAGCGCCTCGACCGCCGCAAGATCGAGCGCCGCACGCCGGCCCCAGCGGAACGTCTCCTTGTTGGAGGCGACCGCGACGCCGTTCAGCTCGATCGCCCGCTCGATGCCGTCGGCGCTGACCGGGATCTCGCCGCGCTGATAGGCATAGCCCAGCATCAGCATGTTGGTTGCGATCGAATCGCCCATCAGGCGCGTGGCGATCCGTGTGGCATCGAGCCATTCGAGCCGGCCCTTGCCGGCCGTCGCCTGCAGCCGGCTCGCGATCGAGGCGGAGGGGAACTGCAGGTCGGGATTGCGGGTGAAGTGGCCGGTGATGGTCTCGTGGGTGTTGACGATCACCCGGGTACGAACGGGATCGATCGTCTCGAGGGCGAGGTCCGCGCCGGTCACCAGGCTGTCGCAACCGAGCACCAGGTCAGCGGCGCCGGCGTTCACCTGCACGGAGTGGATGTCGGCATCGCTCGCCGCGATCCGGATATGGCTCGTGACTGCGCCGCCCTTCTGCGCCATGCCGAACTGGTCGACCGCGGAGGCGGCGAGCCCCTCCAGATGCGCCGCCATCGTGATCATGGCGCCGATGGTGACGACGCCGGTTCCGCCGATGCCGGTGACGAGGATGTTGTGGGTGCGTCCAGGCCCGAGGCTAGGCCGCGCCGGCTCTGGCAGCACGGCAAGGTGTGCCGGCACCTTGCGCCCGACCGCCGACCGCTTGGGCTTGCCGCCGACGACCGACACGAAGCTCGGGCAGAAGCCCTGGACACAGGTCTGATCCTTGTTGCAGGACGACTGGTCGATCCGGCGTTTGCGCCCGAACTCGGTCTCGACCGGGGTGACGGAGAGGCAGCTCGACTTGACGCTGCAATCCCCGCAGCCTTCGCACACCCGTTCGTTGATGAAGATGCGGGTCTGGGGGTCGGCGATCTCCCCCTTCTTGCGGCGGCGGCGTTTCTCGGCGGCGCAAGTCTGGTCGTAGATGAGGACGCTGGTGCCTATCCACTCGCGCAGCTCCCGCTGCACCGCATCGAGGCGGCTCCGGTGCTCGATCGTGGTGCCGGGCGGAAAGCCCGAGTTGACGCTGTAGCGCTCGGGCTGCTCGCTAACGACGACGATGCGGCGCACGCCTTCGGCTGCAACCTGCTGGGCAATCGTGAGCGGGGACTGCTCGCCGTCGATCGGCTGGCCGCCGGTCATTGCAACGGCGTCGTTGAAGAGGATCTTGTAGGTGATGCTCGCCTTGGCCGCGACGCAGGCGCGGATCGCCAGCAGCCCTGAGTGGAAATAAGTGCCGTCGCCGAGGTTCTGGAACACATGGGTCGTCTCGACGAAGGGCGCTTGCCCGAGCCAGGTCGCCCCCTCGCCGCCCATCTGGGTATGGGTCTGCACACCGCGCTCCATCAGCGTCGACATGAAATGGCAGCCGACTCCGCCATGCGCACGGCTGCCCTCCGGCACGTGGGTCGA
The DNA here is from genome assembly GCA_031431235.1 of Hyphomicrobiaceae bacterium. Classification (GTDB taxonomy): domain Bacteria; phylum Pseudomonadota; class Alphaproteobacteria; order Rhizobiales; family Hyphomicrobiaceae; genus JANNSW01. The sequence continues at coordinate 14,020 of JANPDA010000093.1, read as the reverse complement.
GGTGCTGTGCGGACAGCCCGAGCAGAAGAACGGCGTGCGCAGAATGGTCAGGCGCTCGCGCTGGGCCTTGGCCTTCGCCTTCTGCTCCAGGAAGGCAACGCGATGCCGCAGAGCCTCGCTCGCATGGAAGCGCGAGAGACGCGCGGCGATCGCCCGCGCGACGCCGTCCGGTCCCATCTCGCCGAGATCGTTGACGAGAATGGCTCCGGCCTCGTCGAAGCGCCCGAGCACGCGCGGCCGGCGGCCGTCGGGGAGCGCGTAGAGCGCGTCCTTGAGGCCCTGCTCGATCAGGCGCCGCTTCTCCTCGACGACAAGCACCTCCTCCATCCCACTCGCGAACCGGCGGAACAGCTCATCGTCGAGCGGCGTCACGAGGCCGAGCTTCAGCACCGAGATGCCTGCGGCCGCGGCCGCCTTTGCGTCGAGCCCCAGCGAGCGCAATGCCTCGAGCACGTCGTGCGCGACGGTCCCGGAGCAGACGATGCCGAAGCGAGGCACCGCAGCCTCGACCAACATCCGGTTGATGCCATTCGCACGGGCAAACGCGAGCGCCGCCGGCAGCTTGTGGCGAACGAGCCGCTCCTCCTGCAGCGCCCAGGGATCGGGTAGCCGGATGTTCACGCCGCCCGGCGGGAACGGGAAGTCCGGCCGAATGATCCGAGGCGCGCCTGCGTCCGGGAGCGGAATGCTAGTTGCCGTATCGAGCGTGTTGGCGACGGTCTTCAAACCGACCCAGGCGCCCGAGAACCGCGACATCTCCCAGCCGAGCATGCCGTACTCGATCAGCTCGGAAACATCCGCCGGGAACAGAGTTGGCATCATCAAGTCGAAGAAGGTCGGCTCACTGGCGGCGACCACGTCGGTCGACTTCATGCCGTGATCGTCGCCCACGACCGCCAGCACGCCTCCGTGCGGCGAGGTTCCCGCGTGGTTGCAATGCCGCAGCGCGTCGACGCTGCGATCGAGGCCCGGTCCCTTGCCGTACCAGAGCGCATAGACCCCGTCATACTTCGCGCCCGGGAACAGCCCGATCTGCTGGCTGCCCCAGCAGCTCGTCGCCGCGATCTCCTCGTTGACGGCGGGCAGGAACTCGATGCGCTTCTCGGCTATGAGCTCTCGCGCGCGCCAGAGCTCCTTGTCGGCGTTGTGCATGGGCGAGCCGCGATAGCCCGAGATGAAGCACGCGGTGTTGAGGCCGGCGGCCTTGTCGCGCTCGCCCTGCAGGATTGCCATTCGCACCAGCGCTTGGCTGCCGGTCAGGTAGATGCGGCCATCGCGGCGCGAGTACTTGTCATCGAGGGAAAGCGGGGCAAGGGTCATCGGGTCGAAGCCATCTCGGTCGGGTGGGTCGAAATCGAGCGGAAGCTAGTGTTCTGTCCCATTCATTCGATTCCGCCGACGCTGGATCAATGAATGGAAAGACGGAACACAAACAAAGAGTTGCCTAGTGGGCTGGCCATTCATTTGGGGTGCCAATTGAATGAGTCGGAACACTAGCACAGCCGGGCCGAGACTACGCCAGCCACTCGGCAGCGAATGAGCCGTCACCAAGGGCAACGGAGCTATGCGCGCGCGGTCTGCGGGTTGCGTGAGTCGAAGGCCGCAAGCTATCGTCCGCTCGCTCTAGGTAGGAAGCTTGTGGCCTTGGAGGGCTCCGGCGTTGCGCGAGTGCGATTTTCTGATCATCGGTGCTGGCATGGGAGGCGCTTCGGCCGGGCATTTCCTCGCCGGCAAGCACAAGGTCATCGTGCTCGAGATGGAGGATCAGCCCGGCTATCACACGACTGGCCGCTCGATCGCCGTCTACACCGAAGCCTACGGGCCGCGCACGATCAGGGCGCTCGCCAAATCGGGCAAGTCGTTCTTCATCAATCCGCCGGCGGGCTTCAACGAGGTGCCGCTGTCCCGGCCGCAGGGGTTCCTGTTCGTCGCCCGCACGGATCAGCGGCAGGCGCTGCTGAAAATGCTCGCCCATACGCAGGAGCTGTCGCCCAACATCCACGAGATGCCGGCAGACGAGGCCGTGAAGCTCGTGCCGGTGATCCGGGCCGACTATCTCGACAGCTGCTTCCTCGATCCCAACGCCCTCGCGCTCGACGTAGCGGCGATCCACCAGGGCTATCTGCGCGGATTGAAGTCGAAGGGCGGCGAGATCGTCTGCCGGGCCGAGGCGACACGCTTCGAGCGCAAGGGCGGAAAGTGGCACGTGACGACACCGCAGGGCGTGTTTGCCGCCCCCGTCGTCATCAATGCCGCCGGTGCGTGGGCCGACAGGGTGGCCGTCCAGCTCGGCGCCAGGGAGATCGGGCTGCAGCCCATGCGCCGCACGGCGATCGCGTTCGTGCCGCCGAACGTGCCGGTCGACAATGATTGGCCCGTCGTCATCGACATCGACGAGGAATGGTACTTCAAGGTCGATGCCGGGACTGTGCTCGGCTCGCTCGCCGACGAGACGCCGGTCGATCCGCAGGATGCCCAGCCCGAGGAGATGGATGTGGCGATCACGGTCGACCGGATCGAGCGCGGCACCACCATGAAGGTCGCACGGATCAACCGGAAATGGGCGGGTCTCAGGAGCTTCGTCGCCGACCGCTCGACCGTCTGCGGCTATGATCCCGACATCGAAGGCTATTTCTGGTGTGCGGGCCAGGGTGGCTACGGCATCGAGACCTCGAATGGCATGGGGCGGGCGACGGCAGGGCTCGCGACCGGTGCCGGACTGCCCGCGGATATCAAGGCGCTCGGCGTGAGCGAAGCCGATCTCGGGCCGGCCCGGCTCTGGCAGAACGGCAAGGCAGAGAAACCGAAATCCATGCACGGTCACTGAGGGATCAGAGATGGAATACGCGGGCTACCACCACCTGCTGTTCTCCCGGCGCGGGCGCATCCTGACCGTCACGATCAACCGCCCCGACAAGCTGAACGCCGTCAACGGACCGCTGCACGAGGACCTCGCCAGGGTTTTCTACGACGTCGCGATCGACGACGAGGCCGACATCATCGTGCTCACGGGCGCGGGCAAGTGCTTCTCGGCAGGCGGTGATTTCGGCTGGCTGATGGACATGACCACGGATGCGGCCGCCTGGGAGCGCTGCCGGGTGGAAGCCAAGAAGATCATCTTCGGCCTGCTCGATTGCGAGAAGCCGGTGATCGCCAAGCTGAACGGCCACGCGGCAGGCCTCGGCGCGACCATCGCTCTCTTCTGCGACGTGATCTTCGCGGGCAAGAGCGTGCGCGTTTCCGACCCCCACGTGATCGTTGGCCTCGTCGGCGGCGACGGCGGCGCGATCATCTGGCCGCAGCTGATCGGCTATGCGCGGGCGAAAGAATACCTGATGACGGGCGATGCGATCCGCGCCGAGGACGCCGCCCGGATGGGGCTGATCAATCACGCGGTCGAGGATGCCGAGCTCGATGCCAAGGTCGATGCCTTCGCCGACCGCCTGGCAGCGGGCGCAAAGCAGGCCATCCGCTACACCAAGACCAGCGTCAACATCGGGCTGCGCCAGCTCGCCCATTCGATCCTGGACGCAAGCCTCGCCTATGAATCGATGACCAACTTCAGCAAGGACCACGTGGAAGCGATCCGGGCGCTGAAGGAGAAGCGCGTGCCGAAGTTCATCGGAAGCTGAGCGAGCGGAAACCGCGGAGGACAATTCCCATGATGAAACCCATCAAGACCCATCTGCCCAACCTGAACGCTCCGCTCGAATGGGCGACGCGGGGTGGCGACACCGTCTACACGACCCTCGTCTCCATGCGGGCCGACGGGACGGTGGAGACGGGCGACATCCGCAAGCAGACCGAGGTCATCCTCGACAACCTGAAACGGATCATGGAGGCGGCGGGCGGCTCCATGAAGGACGTGACGATCATCCAGGTCTTCATGACCGACCCCGCCGACTACAAGGCCATGAACGAGGTCTACGCCAAGCACTTCACCGCGCCGTTCCCCAACCGCGGGACCTTCTACATCTCGGGTCTGGCAATTCCCGGCCTCAGGATCGAGCTCGTCGTGCAGGCGCACATCCCCGCGAAAAAATGATGCGGAGCATCGGCGGGCAGCCGGCCGGTTGCCCCTCCTCGCAACCTACTTGTTGAGCAGCGTGCTCGCCGCGAGCTCGATCCGCGAGATGTCGGCGAGCACGGCGGAATGGTCCTTGACCAGGACGGCCGGCGGCAGGGAGCCGGGCCAAGCCTTCAATAGCTCCTGAAGCCCCGCCCGCACCGCGGCGGTGCCTTTCGGATCGACCTTCTCGAGGTCGGCGGCGGCGTCGGCGACGAGCTTCGCGGCGGACAGGATGAAGCCACGACCGGTTTGATACTCCTCGACATTGGCAATCCGGCCCTGGTCGATCGACTCCTCGTACTCGGTCGCCGCGTTGCGCAGGATCTCCATGACGCCTTGCATCACGAAGCGGGTCCAAGGCTTGGCGTTGCGCTGGACTGCGGCATCGGCTGCGGTGATGCGCGCTTCCAGCGTCGTGCGCGCTGCCGCATAGGCCTCCTTGTCCTTGTCGTCCGCCGCCTTCGCCAGAGCCTTCAAGGGCGTATCGAGGCGGCGCAACTCATGGCGTTTGATGGCGCGCGCAACGCGCGGATAGATGGCTTCGGCCGCATGGCGCAGTTGCACCGCCGCGTCCTCCCACCGGCTTGCAGCAGCAAGCTCGTCGGCCATCATCACTTGCCCGGCGATCAGCCCCATGTCGCGCAGGAATTGGACGCGCGGATCAAGACCGCTCGCCTCGCTGCTGCCTGCTTCTCCACCCTCGCCCGAGGCCGCAATCCGCATCGGCATGGCAGCGGTCCCGCCGGGTAGCGCGGGCGCAAAGGACCTTGCCGCGGCAGCTTCGCCGGCGACCTCGGTTCCCGTCGCCGATGTTGGCGCGGCTATTCCCGCGGCCGTCGAGCCGAGCAGGGCTGCGGCACCGACGCCGATCCAGACCTTGAAGGTGCGATGCCGTGTCATTGACTCTCCCAATCGAAGTGGTTTGCAGCGAGGCCTGGATAGGCAACAACCGGGAGCGATGCAATGCAAGGAGTGATTGCTGTGCAGATCCTGATCAAGAATGTGATCGCGCCAGACAGAGTGGATGAGGCGCGCCGTGTGCTCGCTACCGCTTCCTTCGAGGACGGCCAGCGCACGGCCGGCTGGGCAGCTGCCGGCGTCAAGTACAACGAGCAGGCCGTCGTGAGTCTTTCCATCGAGGAGATCCGGGAGGATCTGGTCGGGTCGATCAGATCGAATGCACTGTTCGTCATGGCCGTGCGCCCGAAATCCGTGATGGGTGCGATCTTGTCACGCTACACCGAAGGGAAGTCGTATGGCAGCCACGTCGACAATGCGATGATCGCGGGCGAGCGGGCGGACGTCTCCTTCACGCTTTTTCTTTCCGCGCCCGAGAGCTATGCGGGCGGCGAGCTCATCCTCGAGTCGGCGCTCGGCGAGGAGGCGATCAAGCCGGAGGCGGGCACGCTGTTCGCCTATCCCTCGACCATGCTGCACCGGGTCGCGCCAGTGACGCGCGGGGAGCGGCTCGCTCTGGTCGGCTGGGTGCGCAGCCATGTGCGCGACGCCGCCCGTCGCGAGCTGCTGTTCGATCTCGCAACGGTGGAGCGTGTCCTCTTTGCCGAGCATGGCAAGACCCGCGAATTCGACCTCGTCGCCCGATCGCACGCCAATCTGCTGCGGATGTGGGTGGAGGACTGAGCCTGGCGCCAGATCAGAGCTTGTAGACACCACAGCCGAAGATGAAGCCGTCGTGCAGCACCACCCAGCTCGATTTCTGGGCGATGTTGCCGGACAGGGGATCCTTGAATTTGTAGTCGACCCAAGCACCGCTAGCGGAGGCCGTCGCGACGAGCTCCTTGCCGTATTCCTTGCCGTCGGGGTCCTTCAGCGTGGTCACGTCGATGCCGATCCGCTTGGCATCGGCGCCGTGCGCCACGATCTCGTGGTCGGACCCGATGACGAAGACATAGAGGTCACGGTCGCGGAACGCCGTGCTCGGGGCGGTGATCTCGGCGAACACGGCGGCACTTTTCTCGCCGTAGGCGGCAACGGCCTTGGCGACCATGGCCTGCGCCTCCTCGGGCGTCCCGCGCTCGCCAGCAAGGCTGCCAGCGAACGGCACTGCTATCAGGCCTGCCGCCAACAGGCCGAGCAGCGCCCGGCGGTCGAGGTCGCCGAGATTATCTTCGACCCTGTTGGGCGTGCTCATCCTGTTTCCCCAAGTTTCGGTTCACTCTGACGATCGCGTCGATACCAGCCCTCTACCAACCTAGTCCAGCGGCGCGCCACCCGCTTCCTTGCGCCGGGCCGCAAAGGCATGCAGCTCCTCGCGGACGCCTGCGTCCATCGGCGGCGGCTCGAACTCACGCAGCACCTGCTTCCAGAGCTCATGGGCCCGCCGGGTCGCGTCCTTCGAGCCCGCTTCCACCCACGAGCCATGATTGCGGGTCGAGGAAATCAACGGATGATAGAAGGCCTTCTTGTACTCGGCGATCGTGTGCGCCGTACCGAAATAGAAACCGCCCGGGCCGACCTCGGCAATCTCGTCGAGCGCCAGCGTCTCGGGTGTGACCTCGACCGGATCGAGGAAGGACACCATCATCTGCAGCATCTCGATATCGAGCACGAACTTGTCGAAGGAGGAGCAGAGCCCGCCCTCGAGCCAGCCGGCCGCATGCATCAGCAGGTTCGTGCCGCACCCGATCGCCGACCAGATCGAGGCCTGCGATTCATAGGCGGCTTGCGCATCGGCTGCCGGCGAGCAATTGAAGTTGGACGCGCGATAGGGGATGCCATAGCGGATCGACATCTGCCCGCCCATCTGGATCGCCTTGCAGAACTCCGGCCAGCCGAAGCCGGGTGCGCCCGTATGCATGTCGACGGCCGTCGTCTTGGCGCCGTTGACGACCGGCGCGCCGGGCCGCGCGAGTTGCGCGAGGCAAAGTCCGGCCAGCATCTCGGCGTTCGACAGCGCCATGGCGCCTGCGAGCGAGACCGGCATGGTCGCGCCTGCGAGCGAGAACGGCGTGATCAGCGTCGGCTGGCCGTGGCGCGCCATCTCGATCACGCCCATCGCCATCGGCGTGTCGTACTGCAACGGCGAGTTGGTATTGATGATGGCGTAGACCGACGAGGTCTTGTCGGCGGCGAGCTGCTCACGGGTCATGCCGCGCGCGATCGCGATCATGTCGAGGGCGTCGTGGACGCGCTGGCGGCTCTGACAGAAGGTGTAGGGCACCTTGTCGGTCAGCTCGAGCGTGGCGAGCGTCTGCTCGATGTGACGCATGGGAATCGGCACGTCGATCGCCTCGCAGGGCGAGCCGCCGATCATGTGGATCGCGTTGAAGTACTGGGCGAGCCGCAGGAAATCGTTGTGGTCGGCGAGATTGCCGTTGCGGCGACCGCGCTCGATGTCGGTGCAGTAGGGCGGACCGAGCACGGTCGTGAACACCACCTCGTCGCCGCCGAGCCGAACCGTGCGTGCCGGATTGCGCGGGGTCATCGTGATCTTGCTCGGCACTGTCTTCAATGCCGCCTCGACGATGTCACGGCCGATGCGGACGCGGCTGTCGCCCGCATCGACGATCGCGCCGGCCTTGCGGAAGAGCTCGAGGGCCTCGGGATAGAAGAAGCGCACGCCGACCCGCTCCAGCGAGGCGAGGCTCGCCTCGTGCAGCATCTCCACTTGCTCCTCGGAGATGATCTTGGCCTTGGGATAGGGATTGACGACCTGCTTCCAGGGCATCTGCTCGATCGTCTGGGAAGCCCGTCGCGCGGCGGACCGACGGCCGCGCGGAGCGGGCTCGCTCATGTTCGCCGTGCTCATGGGACGCCCTTCGCCAGCTGCTGATCGGAGCCACGAGAATGCACTCGACGTCTAGGCGTTGCAAGCACCCCCGGTGCCTGACACCGTCGGACGGCGACGATGCTCGTACCCGCAATCTCCAGTGAGTGAGTCACAACAAACATCCTCCTCCGTCATTCCCGCGAAGGCGGGAATCCAGACAAGCCGCTGATGTCGCGTTGAGAATTGGCTGGATGCCCACCTTCCGTGCGGAGCACGCCTTCGCCGTGACGCGGGCATGACGACCCAGGTGTATGAGCTCGTGATTCCGGGTGCTAGCCCAGCTTCTTCTTCAGCTCCTTGATGCCCTGGTCGATCAGCGTGTTGGCATTGGCGGCATCGAGCTTGGTCGAGATCAACCGCTCGGATGCGGCAACGGCGGCATCGATCGCGGCTGAGCGCACCTCGCCCACGGCCTGGGCCTCGGCACGCGCGATTTTTTCCTCGGCGATCTTGGTGCGACGCTCCAGCATCTCTTTGATGCCGCCGCGGGTCTCGGCAGCGAGCGCCATGGCCTCGGACCTCGCCTGGGCAATGATGGCGTCTGCCTCCTTGGCCGCCTCCTCTTTCCGCCGGCGGTAGTCGTTGAGGAGGGCTTGCGCCTCGTCCTTCAGCCTCCGCGTGTCCTCGAGATCCTTGCGGATCGCGGCCGCCCGGTCGTCGAGCGACTTCCCGATCAACGCCGGCACGCCGTAGTAGAGCAGCAGCGCGACGAAGGCGAGGAAAGCGACGCCTACCCAGAATTCAGGGTTCGAGAACATGAGATCTCCTATCGGCCTTTCAACGCTTCGACCGCGGCCATCGCCTCGTTGCGCGAAAGCTTGACGCCGATCAGCTGGGCGATGATGGCCTCGGCCGTCTCGCCAGCAATCCCACCCACCTGTGCGAGCGCGTTGGTCTTGGCCTTGGCGATCCGCGCTTCGGCCGCGACCGAGCGATCGTTCAGCTCCTTCTCGACCCGCATCCGCTCACCATCGACCTCGGATTTCAGCTTGTCGCGCGTTTCCTGGGCGATTCTGTGCGCGCTGCCACGAGCTTGCGCGATCGCCTGCTCGTAGTCCTCGATCGCTTTCTTGGTCTCCGACTTGAGGCGCTCGGCTTCGGCCAGATCGCTCGCGATCCGCTGCTTGCGCTCGGCGATGACGCCGCCGATACGCGGAATGACGACCCACGACATCAGGCAGTAGAGCAGTCCGAAGGTGAGCGCGAGCCAGACCAGCTGCGGCGCGAAGGTATCGGGGTTGAGCTGGGGCAGGCCGCCATGCCCGCCCTGTGCCGCACGGCCAGCCGCTTCGCTCGCTTGGCCGAGCGTCTCGGTCACCGGCTGACTTGTCGCAGCGGTCGTCGCGGTGGTTGTCGTGGTCGCTGTGGTCATCGCACTCTCGGGCTCGCCGCTCACTGCCTGTCACACGGCCTCACCCCAGCCGCGCTGCACCTGGGCGCAGCCGGCCGGCGGAGGCGATGCTGCGATCACCCGAACAGGATGAGGAGCGCGATCAACAGGCCGAACAGACCCGTCGCCTCGGCGAGCGCGAAGCCGATCAGCAGGTTCGTGAACTGGCCGGGAGCCGCCGAAGGGTTGCGCATGGCGCCCGACAGATAGTTGCCGAAGATGTTGCCGATGCCCACGCCGGCGCCGATCAGTGCCGAGCAGGCCAGGCCCGCGCCAATCATCTTTGCTGCTTCGACTTCCATGTCCGTCTCCCTTCGAGAAAACCTGATGTGGTTGGATTTGCCGTGGCAGGATTCTTGAACCCTGGCCGGCTCAGTGCTCATGCATGTGGATGGCTTCGTTCAGGTAGATGCAGGAGAGCACCGAGAAGATCAGCGCCTGCAGGAAGGCAACGACGAGCTCGAGCCCGGTGAAGGCGACCATGCCGAGGAGCGGCACCACGCCGAAGGTGGCGCCGAGCATCACGACGAACCCGCCGAACACCTTCAGGAGCGTATGCCCCGCCATCATGTTGGCGAACAGCCGCACCGACAGCGAGATCGGCCGGATGAAATAGGAGATCACCTCGATCGGCACGATGATCGGCATCAGCCACCACGGCACGCCGTGCGGCACGAACAGCTTCAGATAGCCGAGCCCATGCGTCCAGAATCCGACCGCGGTCGCGAGCAGGAACACCAGGGCGGCCAGCGCGAAGGTGACGATGATGTGGCTCGTCACCGTGAATGGCGCCCACACGCCCGGAATGTTGATCATGCCCAACAGGTTCAGCGTCAGGATGAACATGAAGATCGTGAAAATCAGCGGGAAAAAGGCCTTGCCCGACTCCCCTATCGAGTCGGTGACCATCTTCATCACGAACTCATAGGCCATCTCGGCGATCGACTGCATCCGGCCCGGCACGATCGCGCGCGCGCTCATGGCCCACAGCAGGAATCCCACCAGCACGACGAGCCCCAGCACCATGAACAGCGAAGAGTTGGTGAAGGACGCATCGATGCCGAGCAGATCGATGGGCACATAGCGCTCGATCTCGAACTGATGCATCGGGTTGGGCATTCCGCCCCCGTTTGCCCCCTCGGCAGCCACCTGATCAATCCCCCTCAGCGATCGTCGTCGTCGTCATTGACCGGCAGGTCCTGCCCCGGCAGAGCCTTCGGCTGCATGCGCTGCGCCGTCCGTACCACATTGGTGAGGCCCGCAGCGAACCCCGCAATGAAAAATACCATCATCAGCCACGGCGCCGTTCCCAGCCACCGATCGAGCAGCCATCCGATCAGCCCGCCAGCGGCGATGCCCACCACGAGCTCGATGCCGATGCGCATCGCCTGCCCGAGCGCAGCGCTGTTGCTCGGTTGACCACTGCCGCCATGTGCGGGCTTGGGCTCCCGCGCCACCACGTCGTCCTTCGCCCGGTCGAGCTTGCCTTCGAGCTCCGAGATGCGACGCTTGAAAGCTGCTCGCTCCTCGGGACTGATGTCGCCACGGCCGTCCTCGTCCGCGGGAGCTGTCATGACAGGCCTCGTCCGTGTGCAGGTGCCTGCACGCGCATTACCCTCCCGAGGCCGTTGCCGACCCCGAAGCCGCGCGCACCTTAGTTTTGGCACCGAAGGGTGTCAAGGGCGGAAGGCGAGGTGTAAGATGTTGAAATAAAACAGTAAATAGGACGGTCTGAGACTAATGCGTCAATTGGACATAGGGCGGCGCCGGTGCCTCACGTCGCAGTCTTGGGCGCTGCGTTCCGCCTGCCCTCCATGCTATGGCTCGCCACCGAGCTGAGCAACGAGGCCAATGAGCGAGGCGCCATGAAAATTCTGACGGTGGGCGGCGCGACCATCGACACCATCGCGGTCGTGGAAAGCGACCGCATCGAGCGGATGAGCATGAGGAATGCCGAGACTGCGTTTCTCCTGCTGGAGGAAGGCCGCAAGATCGAGGCGTCCGACATCTCGACCCACACGGGCGGCGGAGCGGTCAATGCCGCCGTGTCGATGGCGCGTCAGGGCCACGACGTGGCGGCCCTCGTCAAGCTCGGCCAGGACGCGCGCGCCGACACGATCCTGTCGCGGCTGTCGGCGGAGGGCGTTTCGACCCGCTTTGCCGTGCGCGACCCGCGTGCGCCGACCGGAGCAGCCGTCTTGCTTGCCGCGCACGACCGCAATGCTGCCGTCTTCACCTTCCGCGGCGCCAACACCCTGCTCGAAGAGCAGGATCTGAAGAAGGACGCCTTTGCCGTCGACCTCGTCTACATCACGAGCTTGTCGAACGAATCGGCCGATCGCTTTCCCGAGTTGATCGCCAAAGCCAAGGCCGAGAAGGCGCTGGTTGCCACCAATCCCGGCATCAGACAGCTGTCCGCACGCGGCGGGCCGTTCCAGGACTGCCTCGCCAGTATCGATATCCTCTCCATCAACCGGTCGGAAGCCGATGTGCTGGTTCCCCAGCTCGTTGCGCGCTTCGGCGAGGGCGGGCCGGTGCTGAAGGTCAAAAAGGATATGGAGCCCCCGCCGCTGCTGGTGCGTGGCTTCGAGCAGGGCGGCTTCCGCATGACGCTGACGGGCTTCTTTGCCGCGCTGCGCTCATTTGGACCGAAGTGGATCGTGGTGACGGATGGCAGGAATGGCGCCTTCGTCTCGGCGCCGGACGGGATCATCTATTGCCCGATCCTGCCCAACGTGAAAGTCGCCAGCACGGCGGGCGCGGGCGACGCCTACGCGTCCACCTTCTCGGCCTTCATCGCTGCGGGGGCGACAGGGGAGGACGCCGTGCTGGCAGCCGCCTGCAATGCGGCCGCCGTCGTCGGCAAACTCGACACGCAGTCGGGATTGTTGAAGCGCGAGGAGCTGGCGGAGCGGATCGAGGCCGCGAAGAAGGCCGTGCGGATCAGGCAATGGGCGGTGTAGTGGCAGGTCAGGTCAGTTGCGCTGTCCGCGCCGCGGCCCTAAGCAGTCCATTGTCGATCCAGCCCCGCGTCGTCGTGGATGCTCGCCTGCGCGGGTACGGCGGCGCGTGAGTGGGTTGGCGAGAAACCGCCGAGAGCATCACCCATGCTGCAATCCTTCGACGACATCTCCGATCCCTCTCTAGGCCCGCCGCGGGTTGCGGCCATGCGCGAGCTGATGGCGGCCGAAGGGCTGGATGGCGTGATCGTGCCGCGCGCCGACGAGTACCAGGGCGAGTATGTGCCCAAATGTGCCGAGCGGCTGCAATGGCTGACCGGATTCTCGGGCTCGGCTGGCATCGCGGTCGTGCTGAAAGCCAGTGCCGCCCTGTTTGTCGACGGGCGCTACACCGTGCAGGCGGCCGAGCAGGTGGACGCATCGACCTTCGGGATCCGCCAGGTGCCGGGCGAGCGGCTTTCGACCTACCTGATGGATGCAGCCGGCGAGGGTGCGCGCATCGGCTACGATCCCCGCATCCATACGATCGCCGAGATCGAGGGGCTGGAGCAGGCGATCGCGGAGCGCAAGCTCGCGCTCGTCGCTCTCCCACGCAATCCGGTCGATCGATTGTGGCGGGACCGGCCGCCGGCGCCGGTCGGCCAGGTCGTGCCGCACGCCATCGAGCACGCCGGCCGCACGGCGAGCGAGAAGCTCGCCGACCTGCAGGCCTTGCTCGCCAAGTCGGGCGAGGACGCGGTCGTGCTGACCAACGCCGACTCGATCGCCTGGCTGTTCAACATCCGCGGCGCCGATGTGCCCCATACGCCGTTCGCGCTCGCCACTGCGATCGTGCCGCGCGCGGGCCGGGCGGCGCTCTTCATCGACCCGGCCAAGGTCGGTGCCAATGTAGGCGGCCATCTGGAGGTCGTGACCGGGCTCAGCCCGCCCGGCGATCTGGAGAACCGTCTAGAGCTGCTCGGCGCCGAGAAGGCGAAGGTCCGGCTCGATGCCGAATGGACCCCCAAATGGTTCGCCGACACGCTGACGGCGGCTGGCGCCACGGTCAGCCGTGGCGGCGACCCTTGCCTGCTGCCGAAAGCCAAGAAGAACGCGGCCGAGATCGCGGGCGCTCGTGCGGCGCACCTGCGCGACGCGGTGCCGGTCGCGCGCTTCCTGGCCTGGCTCGATCGCGAGGCGCCTTCGGGCCGGCTCGACGAGATTGCCGCAGCCGTGCGGCTGGAAGCCTTGCGCCAGGAGACCGGCGCTTTGAAAGATCTGAGCTTCACGACGATTTCGGCGGCCGGCTCGCACGCCGCGCTGCCCCACTACCGGGTCAACCGGGCATCGAACCTCGGGATCGAGCCGGGCTCCCTCTACCTCTGTGATTCGGGTGGACAGTACCAGGACGGCACCACCGACATCACCCGCACGGTCGGCATCGGCCAGGTATCCGAGCAGGCACGCCGTCGGTTCACGCTCGTCTTGAAGGGCATGATCGCGATCTCGGTCGCACGATTTCCCAAAGGCACACGCGGCGCCGATATCGACGGTTTTGCGCGGCGCGCGCTGTGGGCTGCCGGCCTCGACTACGACCACGGCACCGGCCATGGCGTGGGCAGCTATCTGTCGGTGCACGAAGGGCCCCAGCGCATCGCCAAGACCGGCATGGTCGCGCTCGAGCCGGGCATGATCATCTCCAACGAGCCCGGCTATTACCAGCAGGGCGCCTATGGCATCCGGATCGAGAACCTGCTGGTCGTCACCGAGCCGTCGATTCCCGAAGGCGGCGATCGCGCGATGCTCGGCTTCGAGACGCTGACGCTCGCGCC
>JANPDA010000092.1:0-11186 GCA_031431235.1 Hyphomicrobiaceae bacterium | reverse complement strand
CATCTCGCCGCTCGCCTTTGTCGGCTGCTTCGTGGTCGGCCTCACCAACTCCGCCTTCCGCACGGTCGGGCCGCTCTATGCCAACGATATCGGGCTCGGCATTTCGGAGATGGCATTCTTCATGAGCTGCGGCATCGCCGGCGGCGCGATCCTGCAGATGCCGCTCGGCTGGCTGTCCGACCGCACCGACCGGCGCACCACCATGCTGATCGCGACCGGCTGCGCCTCGATCGCGGGGCTGGTGTTGACGCTGCTGCCGACGGGGGGCAATCCATATTTCGCCTATGCGGGCGTGCTCATTTTCGGGGCATTCGCAATGCCGCTCTATTCGTTGTCGGCAGCGCACGCCAACGATTTTGCCAAGCCAGGCGAGTATGCGCTCGTCTCGGCCGGCCTGCTTTTCACCTATGCCGTCGGGGCAACGGCTGGTCCGACGCTCGCCTCACTCGCGGTCGATCGGTTCGGCCCACCCGCGCTCTTTACCTATATCGCCATCGTTCATGGGTCGTTGGTCGCCCTGGCACTGATCCGCATGGCGGCACGGCCCTCCGTGCCAAAAGCCGAGCGCGGCAAGTACAAGCCCGAGCTGCGCATGTCGCCGACCGCGGCAGGCGTGCGCGCGGACACGGAGGCGTGAGACGATGGGGGCGGGTCGCCACGCCAGGCGTTGCGCTTGCAGGTCGCGTCGAGATTAGCTAATATCGTTAGCCAATGGAGGCTTGCGATGTCGACCTATACCGTTCACGAGGCCAAGACCAAACTCTCGAAGCTGCTCGCGGCGGTCGAAGCCGGCGATGAGGTGATCATTGCGCGTGGCAGCACGCCGGTTGCGCGACTCGTGCGCATAGAGCCAAAGGCCCGGCGCGTGTTCGGAGCCTATCGCGGGCTGGCCACCGTTACCGAGGAATTCTTCGAGCCACTGCCCGACGATGAATACGCCGAGCTCGGAGCGCGCACGGCTTGGTAGGTCCGAGCGAAGCCGGTGCCAGAGATTACGGCATTGCTTTCACCAGATAGCGCACCTCCTTGCCGGCGCCGACCTGTGCCCGGCCCAATTCGACGAAGCCACAGGCCGCGTGAAAGGCGTCCGAGGCCGGATTTGGCGGCTCACGATTGACCTCGCAGCAGACGAGGTCATGATCCCGCTCGCCAGCCTGCACGAACAGGTCCTCATAAAGCCGGCGGGCGATCCCCTGCCCGCGCAGAGCGGCGCCGACGACGATCCGATCGACATAGACGAAGGTTCGATAGCGTTCGCGGAACCAGAGGAAATTCGGGCTGTCGTAGTCGGCCGATTGGTCGAAGGCGATCAACAGGGCGGTGGCGTGATCGGTCGTCCGTGCCGAGAACGCCTCGCCGATCATGCGGGCAAGCCTCACCCGGGTGAGCAGTGACGTCTCCAGCGCATGGGCATTGTTGAGCGCGAGCAGGCTGTCGAGGTCGGCTTCGTCGATATCGCGGAGCTGGGACTGATCGGGCTTCGTCTGGCTCATCAGTCGCCTCCGATCGAGCTGGTCGAGGCTGCGACTGGCGCGCTCGTGTCAAAGGATGGCGCATCGGCGGACCCTCCACGGAGCTCGCCCGTCATTTCGGCGTCCATGACTCGAGGTCAACGGCAAGTCGCGCGTCCGCTGTGCCGGCGAGCTTGGCCAACAGCTTGCGATCCGCTGTCACCAGCGGACGGCCTGTCCGCCGGCTCACCACCACATAGAGACAATCGTAAATCGGGTGATCCAATGCGCGCGCGAGGACTGCCGCCTCATGCACCAGCTGCGCCGAAGATTGCAATTCCTGAAAGTAACCCGGTGCATTGGCGAGCGCCCGATCGACGGTGGTCGCATCGATGTTGTTTGCTCGCGCATGCTTCCAAAGCCCATTGGCGATCTCGAGCAGTATGAGATCCGGCGCGATCAGCTCCATGCCGGCGACGAGCAGTCCCTTGGCGCGATCCGAGCCGGGCTCCTGGATGAACCACTTCATGGCGACGCAGGAGTCGACGACAACAGCGACGCTCATTCGAGGCCCTCGCGCATCTCCTCCTTGGAGAGGGGCTGCACGGGTTGACGGCAAGCAGCGTGGAACTCTTCGGTCAATGCCATGCGTTCCTCAGCCCCGAACGGCGCATGGTTGACGATCAGATCGCGCAGCGTCTGCTCGAGCGATACTCCTCTGAGCCGTGACTTGGTCTTGAATCGATCGACGACGTCATCGGGGATGTTGCGGATGAGAACCTGTGCCATGCGCCTCTCCCATGATATCGAGAATGATAGCATGGGCATAGACCGACCGCAATCCGATCGCTCGCCCTCACCCCCGCATCCGCATGCCTTCCGGATCGAACAGCGGCTCGGCCTGTACCGCCAGCAAGCATCAGCCGCGGATGAACTGCGCCTCGCCTCGACTTACCAGATGGTGCTCACGCCAAACTGCCGGAATGCCGGATCGATAGTGATCAACGGCAGATTCTCGATCAAGGATTGAGCAGCGAGCATGCGGTCGAAGGGATCCGTGTGGAGGCCGGGCAATCCGCCTGCCCGATGACCATGGGCAAGACTGACCGGGAGTTGGTGGTATCCGATCCTCGCGATCTCGGCAGGGAAATCGGTGACGATGACGAGGCTCACCTGGAGTTTGCCGATGCGCACCTTCGTCGCAATCTCCCAGGCCGAGACCGCGCTGATGAATGCCATGGTGCTGGGATCGCGAAGGACATTCCTGACGGTCGCGCTGATGCGGCTATCGGCTTGCAACCACCACACCAGGGCGTGGGTGTCGAGAAGCACGTTCACGTCGTGTCGTTCCCGTACCACAAGGCCAGCTCGTCCTCGGGCAGCGGATCGAAGAAGAAACTATCGGGAAGCTGCAACTTGCCTTCGAGCATGCCGTAACCGAGTGGCTCCGACGCCTCGCTCGACTGGCTTGCCGCCTCGATCGGCACCAGCCTCGCCACGGGTTTGTTGCCCCGCGCGATCACGATCTCCTCGCCCGCCTCGACGCGCTTCACGAGTTTTGAAAGGTTGGTCTTGGCAGCATGCAGCTTGATGGTGGCCATGGAACCAACTTAGTCCACTTCTCTTAGCTAGGCAAGCTCGCGCCAGTGCTGGCTTGCCCGTGTCCCGAGCCAAATTCGGGGCTCGCCTTTGCCTCAGCAACCGCTTCCCGCTTTGCCAAAGGCAGGTTCCGCGTCTTCTCGAACAAGACCTCGAGCTTTTCGTTCTCCGTTTCCATGCGCAAAGACTCGCATGAATTGGCGGTCCGCACAATCGGTCCAGCACCGATTGTCCAGCACCGATCATCTAACCCCGCATCCGCTTGCCTTCCGGATCGAACAGCGGCTCGGCCTGGATGGTCGCTTTCCTGCGCTCGCCGATGATCTCGATCTCGAAGGCACCCTTGGCCGTATCGCCGGCAAGCTCCTTCGGCACGTAGCCTTGCGCCAGCGACTTGTCGACGTAGTGGGCATAGCCGCCCGAGGTGACCCAGCCGACCACCTTGCCCCCGCTCTTCCCAGAACCGCCGTGCCAGATCGGCTCGTCGCCCAGCACGTCGGCGGTACCCGCATCGACCACGAAGGTGAGACGGCGCAACGTGCCGCCATCGTGCTTCTCCTTGGCTGCCGCTTCCCGGCCGATGAAATCGTTCTTGGTGAGGTCGACGAAGCGATCGAGGCCGGCTTCGAAAGCGCCGTAGATGGGCCGCAGCTCGCGGTACCAGGTCGGGAAGTTCTTCTCGAGGCGCATCGAGAGCAGCGCCCGCATGCCGAAATTGACGATGCCGCTCGCCTGCCCGGCCGCCATGATGCGCTCGTAGAGGCGGCGCTGGTACTCGGGCGCGACCCAGATCTCATAGCCGAGGTCGCCGGTATAGGTGACGCGGTTGATCATCGCCGGCACGTTGGCGATATCCATCCGGCGATGGTCCATGAACCTGAACGCGGCGTTCGAGACGTCCTCGTCGGTCAGCCGCTGCAGCACCTCGCGCGATTTCGGCCCGGCGATCGAGAGGCCGACCAGCCCCATGTCATAGCGCTCGATGCGCACGCTGCCGTCGGCGGGAGCATGCTGCTCGAACCAGCGCATGTGGTACTTCTGCGCCTGGCTCGATCCCCACATGACGAAGCGCTCGTCGGAGGCTTTGGCAATCGTGAAGTCGCCGATCAGGCGCCCGGCAGGGTTGAGCATCGGCGTCAGCATCAGCTTGCCGGTCTTGGGCATCCTGTTGGTCATCAGGCGCGACAGGAAGGCTTCCGCGCCCGATCCAGTAAACGCGTACTTGGCGAAGTTCGCGATCTCGGTCACGCCGACGCCGTTGCGGCAGCCAAGCACCTCGGCCTTCACGTGCTTGAAGTCGTTGGAGCGGTGGAAGGAGACGATGTCCTTGGGCTCGACCCCCTTCGGCGCGAACCAGAGCGGCGTCTCCAGCCCCCAGGAATCGCCCATCACCGCGCCCTGTGCGAGCATGATGTCGTAGAGCGCCGTCGTCTGCTGGGGCCTTGCGGCCGGCAGCTCCTCGTTGGGGAAGCGGATCGAGAAGCGCCGCGAGTAGTTCTCGCGCACCTTCTCGTTGGTGTAGGAGCGCGTCGCCCACTCGCCGAAGCGCGCCACGTCCATGCCCCAGACGTCGAAACCCGGATCGCCGTTGACCCTCCATTGCGAGAGCGCAAGCCCGACACCGCCGCCCTGGGAGAAGCCCGCCATCACCGCGCAGGCGACCCAGAAGTTCTTGACCCCCTGCACCGGCCCGACCAGCGGGTTGCCGTCGGGCGAGAACGTGAAGGGGCCGTTGATGACACGCTTGATCCCTGCCTTCGCCATCGCCGGGAAGTGCTTGAAGGCGATCTCGAGTGAAGGCGTGATGCGGTCGAGGTCGTTGGGAAGCAGCTGCTGGCCGAAATCCCACGGCGTCACCTTGGGCTGCCAGGGCCGGCAATCCTTCTCGTAGGTGCCGAGCACCATGCCGTTGCGCTCCTGGCGCATGTAGACCTCGGCCTTGAAGTCGAGCGCGTGGGAAAGCTCGCGGCCGTGCTCTTTGTTGTAGGCGACGACCTCGGGCATCTCCTCGGTCACCATGTACATGTGCTCCATGGCGAGCACCGGCAGCTCGATGCCGACCATGCGGCCGATCTCGCGCGCCCACAGACCACCGCAGTTGACGACGTGCTCGGCGTGGATGGTGCCCTGCTCGGTGACCACGTTCCAGGTGCCGTCCGGCCGGTGCTTCAGCTCGACCACCCGGTTGTTGAGGACGATCTCGGCGCCACCGATCTTGGCGGACTTGGCATAGGCTTCGGTCGTGCCTTCGGGATCGAGGTTGCCGTCGGCCTTGTCGAGGAGCGCGCCGACGAAGTGCCTTTCCTCCATCAGCGGAAACAGCTTCTTGGCTTCCGACGTCGTCAGCAACTCGGTCTCGATGTTGAGATAGCGCGCACGGGCGTGCGCCATTTTCAGGAAGTCCATGCGATCGTTGTTGTCGGCGAGGATGACGCCGCCCGAGCGGTGCAGCCCGCACGATTGGCCGGAGATCTTCTCCAATTCGTTGTAGAGGCCGATGGTGTAGCCCTGGAGCTTGGCGACGTTGGGATCGCCGTTCAGCGTATGGAAGCCACCCGCCGCATGCCAGGTGCTCCCTGCCGCCAGCCGCGCCCGCTCGATCAGCATCACGTCCTTCCAACCGGCCTTCGTCAGATGATAGAGCACGCTGCAGCCGACGACGCCGCCACCGATCACGGCGACCTTGGTGTGGGATTTCATGAGGGGCTCCGGAGTTGGGCAGGATTCCGTATCAATGGACTTCGACGAGCAGCTCGCCAGCATTCAGCGCGGCGAGAATGTTTGGAAAGTCAGCAGCGAAGCGCTCAAGTAGCGGCTTCCTGCGCAGATTTCCATAGCGCAGCCACACGACAGCCGGGCCACCGGCGGACGCTTCATGCATCCGGACGAAATCGACGTCCTTCGAAATGATGACACACCCAGCGGTCGTCGCGTGGTGCCAGATGTCTTCATCTTCGGATTGGGCAAGTCCAAGATGTAAAACGTGTACAGCGGTGCACCCGTGGTGGACGAAGCAATCGCCAAGCGCGGCGGGTAACTGGGGATCGATCAGGAATCGCATCACTCCGCCGCGCGAAGGATCGGATGATCGTGCGCATGGGCCGCGTACAGTAAAACCGCTGTGATGTCGTCATCCTCAAGGAACGGATAATCCTCGAGGATTTCCTCGCGAGGCGCTCCCGCGGCCAGCAACTCGAGCACATCCGTTACGCGCATCCGATAGCCGCGAATGCACGGCCGGCCGCCACAGACTTTTGGATTGACGGTGATGCGGGTAAGAAGGTTCGACATGGTACCGTCCCGGGTATTGGGTCGCCTTGCGCGCCCAGCTTTAGCACAACGAGCCGCATTCGGGGAACACTAACCATGCACCTCGGCCGTGACGACGGTGGGGGCGCCGTTGAGCTTGAGGAACCCGACGGCTGCATGCCAGGTCGGGCCCGCGACGAGCCGCGCCCGCTCGATCAGCATCACGTCCTTCCAACCGGCCTTCGTCAGATGATAGAGCACGCTGCAGCCGACGACGCCGCCACCGATCACGGCGACCTTGGTGTGGGATTTCATGGGAACCTCCTCCTCGCGCGTGGCCGCCGGCCCATTTCTGTTTGCGCCTGCTTAGACCGCCGCCAGCACGATGGGAAGGGAGGGGCGAGGGATCGCAGAGCATGGCGTGCCAACGACGAGTATGACCGTGCCGGTTACCGATCGACATCCCTGGCGTCCGAGTGATGATGCCGGCCTCAGCGCATGACGAATGGGTTCGCGACCGGTGCGGTCGAGGTGTTGATCCAGACGGTCTTGGGACGGGTATAGTCCCACAGCGCCTGAAAACCGGACTCGCGCCCGAAGCCTGAGGTCTTGTAGCCGCCGAACTCGGCAATCGGGGAGACTGCGCGGTAGGTGTTGATCCAGACGATCCCGGCGCGGGTCGCCTTGGCAACACGGATCGCTCGCGCACCATCCTTGGTGAAGATGCCGGACGCCAGTCCATGCTTGGTATCGTTGGCGAGCCCGATCACCTCCTCCTCTGT
This sequence comes from Hyphomicrobiaceae bacterium, assembly GCA_031431235.1. Taxonomy (GTDB): domain Bacteria; phylum Pseudomonadota; class Alphaproteobacteria; order Rhizobiales; family Hyphomicrobiaceae; genus JANNSW01. The sequence continues at coordinate 4,105 of JANPDA010000092.1, read as the reverse complement.
CTTGAACCGCAACACCGTCAGCACCGGCCCGAACAGCTCGGTGTCGACGATGCGCAGCGATTGGCGCGGCGCCTCGATGATGGTCGGCTCGTAGTACCAGCCCCGGTTCAGGTGCGGCGGGCGCCTGCCCCCGACCAGCAGCTTGCCGCCCTCTTCTTGCGCATGAGCGACCTCGCGCTCGATGCGCTCGAGCTGGCCGGTGGTTGCGAGCGGACCCATCTGGGTGGCTTCCTCCAGCGGATCGCCGAGCACGATCGTTCTCGCCTGCCCGACCATCTGATCGAGGAACTCGTCAGCAATCCGCTCCTGCAGATAGAGGCGCGAGCCGGCGACGCAGCTCTGGCCGCTCGCGCCGAAGATGCCGCTGATCGAGCCGTTGACGGCACTGTCGAGATCGGCGTCCTCGAACACCATCACCGGTGACTTGCCGCCGAGCTCGAGGGAGACCTGCGCGAAGTTTTCCGCCGAGTTGCGGATCACGTGACGCGCCGCATTGGGCCCGCCCGTGAAGCTCACCCGCGCAACCAGGGGATGAGAGGTCAGCACCCGTCCGCATGGCTCGCCATGACCGCTCAGGATGTTGACGACGCCGGGGGGAAAGCCTGCTTCCTCGATCAAGCGGCCGAACGCCAGCATGGCGACGGGGGCGTTCTCCGAGGCCTTCAGCACGACGGTGTTGCCGGCGGCGAGCGCCGGGCCGAGCTTGACCGCAGTCAGGAACAGTTGCGAGTTCCACGGCACGATCGCGGCGACGACGCCCAAGGGCTCGCGCAGCGTGAAGGCGAGCATGTCGGGCTTGTCGATCGGCAGCGTCTCGCCCGAGATCTTGTCGGCGGCGCCAGCGAAAAAGTGGAAAAACTCGGAGATGTACTTCGCCTGAAAACGCGTCTCCTTCAGCAGCTTGCCGGTATCGATCGTCTCGAGCCGGCCGAGCTCCTCGGATTTGGTCACGAGCAGGTCGGCGAGACGGCGCAAGCAGCGCCCGCGCTCGGTTGGCAGCATCCTCGACCACGGTCCTTCGCGGAAGGCGCGATCCGCCGCCTCGACCGCGCGATCGACGTCCTCGGCGGAGGCTTCGGGCACCTCGGCCCAGGCCTCCCCGGTCGCCGGATTGAGGCTCATGGCCGTGCCCCCGTCGGAAGCATCGACCCAGGCGCCGTCGATCAGCATCTGGTAGCGGGCGAGGTCGGTCATGGCGGGGCTCCTTCAGTCGGCTTGCTGCAGCCTCTCACCCTGTCGCGCTCCGACACGGAGTGCAACCCTCAGCTGTTGCATACTTTCCTTGCCGGTACGGACGTGAAAGAGTGCGAGGCATGCGGGCTCGATCGCTCCTGGCAGGCCTCCTTGCGGCGCTCTCCCTCGCTTACGCGAGCGGGCCAGCCATTGCCGCGGACCTGGCCGTCGATCTCGAGCTGGTGCTGGCGGTCGATGTCTCGCGCTCGATGGACGAGGACGAGCAGTTGCTGCAGCGGCAGGGCTATGCGGCGGCGTTTCGCGATACCCTGCTGATCGAGGCCGTTCGCGACGGCGCCAACAAGCGGATCGCCGTCACCTATGTCGAATGGGCGGGGCGCCGCTCGCAGCTCGTGATCGTGCCCTGGCGACTGATCGCCGACAGCGCGAGCGCGGAGAGCTTTGCCGCGGAGATAGCAGCCGGCGAGCCGCGCTCGCTCGATCATACCTCGATCTCGCGTGCGCTCGCCTTTTCCGGCCAGCTGTTCGCGACCAACAGGTTTGCCGGGCGGCGCCGCGTGATCGATATCTCGGGCGATGGGCCCAACAACTCCGGTGAGCCGGTTGCCAACGCGCGCGATCGGCTGGTCGCCGAGGGGATCGTCATCAACGGTTTGCCGATCCAGATCCACGAGGCCATGTCGGGCGGCATCTTCGACTATGAGCACCTCGATCGCTACTACCGCGATTGCGTGATCGGGGGAGTCGGGGCGTTCATCGTGACTGTTCACGAGGCCGATGGATTTGCGATCGCGATCCGCCGCAAGCTGTTGCTCGAGGTCGCGGGTCTCGTGCCGCGCCTGGTTCGGATCGCCCAGCGTTCAGCCCCACCCGAGCCTGTCGATTGCCTGATTGGGGAGAAACGCTGGCGGTCTTGGATCGGCCCGGGCGGGCTCGAGCCTTGATCGCGAGCTGGCTCCCGTTAACGCGAGCTTAACATTAATGCTACAACTTAAGCGTGCAATTCGATCAATGTTGCACGCGATTGTGCGGCAAGATCGATCCCACCCCGTTTCACCGTCGGAGTTCGTATCTTGTACCGATCAGGCTCTCTGCCGCCGCGCGCGTGCGCCGTGCGGATCGCTTCGCCCGTTGTCAGCCTGCCAGGACGTCCGTTGCCGCCCCCGCCGGCTTCGTTGCGCCTGCGCCGCATCGGAGCTGCCATCGCCGCTCCGTTCGCCTTGCCAGTCCTGCTCGGGCTCGGCAGTGCGCCGGCTCTCGCCCAGGCCTGCATTGCGGGAACCGGCCAGAGTGCGCTTGCCTGCGGTCTTTCGGCCAGCGCCTCGGGCTTCCAGTCGACGGCCGTCGGCAGCTCGGCGGTCGCGAGCGGGCTGCACTCGAGCGCCTTCGGGCAATCGAGCGAAGCCCTCGGAGCGCTTGCAACCAGCATTGGACAGAACTCGGCCGCTGCCGCCGACAACGCGACGGCGCTCGGTCAGGGTGCCGACGCGAGCGGCACCAGCAGCACGGCACTCGGCCAGGCGGCGCTCTCCAGTGGTGCAGCAGCGACAGCGGCAGGCGCGGGAAGCTCGGCCTCCGGCGACCTCTCCGCCGCCTTCGGCCAGGCTGCCCAAGCGAGCGGCGACAATGGCACCGCGGTCGGTCAGGGCTCGCTCGCCGCCGGCAGCAACTCGGCCTCCCTCGGCCAGGGTGCGCGCGCCAACGGCGTTGCCTCCACTGCCCTGGGGGCATCGAGCGCGGCGACCGGCGACCTCGCGCTCAGTGTCGGCATGGCGGCGCAGGCGAGCGGGATCGGGGCGATGGCGATCGGCCAGGGCTCGCAGGCATCCGCCAACCAGTCGACCGCCGTTGGCCAGGGTGCGCGGGCGAGTGCGGCAGATGCCGTCGCCCTCGGCCAGGGCGCGACAGCGGGCTTTGCGGGATCGGTCGCGATCGGCACCGGGGTCGCGACCACGCGTGCCGAGCAGATCATGCTCGGCGATGGCGCCAATACGATCACCGCGCGCGGGTTGACGGCGGCGGCCAGCACCACCGCACAGTCGGGCCGCCTGCAGGTCGTCACCACCGACGCCTCGGGCAATCTCGCGACCGACGGGGGAGACATTTTCTCTGACATCGCGGCCCTGCAGGTGACGGTCGGCGAGCACGAGACGAGACTCGATGCCCACGACACGACGCTCGCCGGCCATACCACGCAGATTGGGGCGAACACGACGGCGATCACCTCGCTGACGACGACGGTCAACGGCCACACCACGCAGATCGGCACGCTCGATACGCGGGTGACGGCCGCGGTGGGCACCGTCACGGCACTCGGCGCGACCGTTGCTGGACACACGACCCAGATCGGCGCCAACACCACCGCGATCAGCGCGCTCGATGCCCGCCAGACGGCCACCGAGGGAACGGTCGCCTCGCTTTCCACGACCGTCGCTGGCCACACCACCCAGATCGGCGCCATCGGCACGCGGCTCACCGGCGCTGAAGCCAACATTGCCGGCCTCACGACGACGGTATCGGGCCATACCACCCAGATCGGCCAGCACACCACCGACATCGCCAGTCTGCGGACAACGTCTGCCAATCACGAGACGCGGATCACGTCGACCGAGACCAATGTCTCCAACCTGACGACGACCGTGCAGGGTCACACCACGACCATCAACCAGCACACAACCACGCTCAACCAGCACACGACGACCATCAACGAGCATACGGGCGCGATCAACACACTGCAGACGACGGTCGCGGGACACGGCACGGCGATCGGGGGATTGCAGAACGACGTCAAGCAGATCGATGGCCGGGTCACCAACCTCGAAGCCGACGTGAAGGACCAGCGCGAGCGGATCGAGCAGAATTCCGAGGGTATCGCGATGGCCATGGCGATCGCTGGCACCTCGCTGCTGCC
>JANPDA010000091.1:0-1791 GCA_031431235.1 Hyphomicrobiaceae bacterium | reverse complement strand
CGCGCAGCTCGCGGTGCCGGAGCACTTCTTCCACTATCCCTTCCCGATGCTGCACCCCTCCTCCGCGGGCAAGTTCGGCGTCGGCTCCGTCGGCACCGGCTGGGCCGAGATGGCCGAGTACGAGCTCGGCAAGAAGTGCGTGGTCAAGAAGAAGCCCGGCTACTGGAAGGGCGACGGCGCGCTCGACGAGGTCCACTACATCGACCACGGCGACGACCCGGCGGCACAGGTATCGGCGCTGCAGTCCAAGCAGGTCGACGGCATCTGGGACATCGGTCCCTCGCAGCTCGAGGCCGTCCGCCAGATGGACTGGATGAGCGTCTACGACGTGACGACAGCCCAGACGGCGGTTGCCCGTATGCAGCCGATCCATGCCACCTGGAAGGATCCGCGGGTGCGCAAGGCCATGCACATGGGCATCGACGCCGCCAAAGTCGTTCAGGTCTCGCTCAACGGCAACGGCACGCCCGGCGAGCACCATCACGTGGCGCCGCTCCATCCCGAGTACTCCGAGCTGCCGAATATGTTCGACGTCGAAGGCGCCAAGAAGCTCCTCGCCGACGCCGGCGTTCCCAACGGCTTCGAGACGGAGCTGTTCTGCATTGCCAGCCCCGAGTGGGAGTCGAAGGCCTGCAACGTCATGGCGGAGCAGTGGAAAGCGATCGGCGTCAACGTCAAGGTGACGGTGCTGCCGGCTGCGCAGTACTGGGAGATCTGGGACAAGGAGACGGCTCCGTTCGCCCACACGGCCTGGACCCATCGGCCGCTCGGCGTGATGGTGCTCGGCCTCGCCTACCGCACGGGCGTTCCGTGGAACGAGTCGAAGTGGGCCAATGCCAAGTTCGACGAGCTCCTCACCAAGGCGGAAGGCACTCTCGACATCGAGAAGCGCCGCGCCGTGATGAAGGAGATCGAGATGCTGATGCAGGAGGAAGGCCCGATCGTGCAGTCCGCCTGGCAGAAGGTGTTCCAGGGCATGTCGACGGACGTGAAGGGCTTCGCGGCCCATCCGACCCAGTACATCTTCCCCTGGGAGTGGTCGCGCGCCTGAGATCCAGCTGTCGGCACTGCTGATCAGACACATCGTCGGGCGGGGGCTCCAATGGGAGCTCTCGCCCTTCGTGTTTTCCCTCCTTCGCGCCACGGATAGCCACGCGATTGCCGGAATCACGGGCAATCGTCCTACGGCAAGGCGCTCCGAGGGCAGCAGGAGGCCGATCGCGGGCTTGGCGATCTGACGTTCGTGTTGTAGGATCGACCTTGGTTCATCAGAAACCTCAGGGAGGAATTGCACCCATGGCATTGAGAGACGATCTCAAGAAGGTTCACAGCTATCTGCCGACGCTTGCCCAACAGATGAAGGACGGCAAGGTCAGCCGGCGCGAGTTCCTGCGTACTGCGACCCTGCTCGGCCTCTCCTCGACGGTCGCCTACTCGATCGCCGGCCTGCCCGAGACCGGCACCTTCGTGCGCCCTGCCCATGCAATGGGCGGCGTCGTCAAGATCTCCATGCGCGTGCAGCCGATCGAGAGCCCCCACACCTATTCGTGGATCCAGGACTCGATGATGTCGCGCAACGTCGTCGAATATCTGACCCGCACCCGCGCGGACAACGTGACCGAGCCCTGGCTCGCCGAGAAGTGGGACGCCTCCGAGGACCTGAAGACCTGGACGCTGCACCTCAGGAAGGACGTCAAGTGGTCCAATGGCGAGGCGTTCAGCGCCGACCACGTGATCTGGAACATCAAGCGCTGCCTCGATCCGGCCGTGGGCTCGTCCGTGCTCGGCCTG
>JANPDA010000090.1:0-1875 GCA_031431235.1 Hyphomicrobiaceae bacterium | reverse complement strand
GGTGCTGAGCGCCACGCGGTGGTCCAGTGTCGCCAGGCAGCCGCTTTTTACCAATAGCGGCTCGCGAGGCGACATAAGCACCATTGTGCGCCGTCACACCAGGGCCGGGGAGCGGGAGAATGGGCAAATCGTGCGGCGCCGTGCGGCCAGGGGCGGACAGATTGTCCTATCCGTCCATCACAACGTCGCGGCGAACGCAAGGGACGGGGTCAATGGCTCGCTTACATCTTTATCGACACAACTTGCGCCTGGCAGTCTTGAAGGACAGCGGCCCACCCACTCGTGTGATATCGCCGGCTTGCTGAGTTCGCGGCGTCCGCCAGCAATGTCTCACTTGAGAACGATCTTTCCATTGATCGGCGGATCCTTGATGACCTGTGTCGTGCCGTCCGGCATAGCGATGACCACTTGCTGGACGGATTTGCCGCGGCCCAGGCCGAACGTGTATTCGGGCGTCTGGCTCGTCATGAAACCCTGACTGGCGATGACCTCCCGCGTGTAACTGTGGCCTGCGGGCGTTTCGGGGCGTAGACTTTCCGGCACGCTTGGGCGGGAGGAGTGGTGAGTCAGCTTCAACGCAGGCAGTTCCTGATTGCCGCCGGTGCGCTTCTCGCCGCGCCGCGAGGCCGAGCGCAGCAGCCGGGGAAAATCTCACGGATAGGTTACCTGGTAACTGGTTCGACCGGATCTCCCGAGACCCGGACGTCGCTCGACGCCCTCTGGCAGGGACTGCGCGAACACGGCTATGTGGACGGCAAGAACATCGTCATCGAGTATCGAGGGGCGGACGGCAAGATCGAGCAGCTTCCGGGTCTCGCGGCTGAGCTGGTCCGCCTCAAGGTCGACCTCATCGTCGCGGGGGCTACGCCCGCAGCCCGGGCCGCGAAGAATGCGACCACCACGATCCCGATCGTCGCTGCGGCTATGGGCGATCCTGTCGGAGATGGTCTGGTAGCGAGCCTTGCCCGGCCGGGTGGGAATCTCACTGGCTCGACGTTCCTCGGTCCGCAGCTGGTTCCCAAGCGTATGCAGCTGCTCAAAGATGCTCTTCCCAAGGTTTTGCGCCTCGCCGCCCTCTGGCATCCGGGCGCATTCGGCGAACACACGACGAAAGAGATGTTGAAGGAAACAGAGGTTGCGGCCCGAGCTCTGGGAGTGCAAATTCAATTCGTGGGAGTGCGCGGGTCTGACGAATTCGACCGTGCGTTCTCAACGATGACCAAAGAGAGCCTTGACGCTCTCATTGTGTTGCCAAGCCCGATGCTCTTTGCCGAGCGAAAGCGCGTCGTCGACCTCGCCACGAGGCACCGACTGCCTGCGATGTTCAATGCAAGGGAATTCGTACAACTCGGTGGCCTCATAGCCTATGGGGCGCGCCTTGCTGACCTGATGAGGCGTGCCGCGTTTTATGCCGACAAGATTCTCAAAGGCGCGAAGCCTTCCGATCTGCCGGTCGAGTTGCCGGAAAAGTACGAATTGGTGATCAACTTGAAAACCGCCAAAGCCCTTGGTATCACCATCCCCCAATCCGTTCTCGCACGCGCGGACGAGGTAATTCGGTAGGATCGGCGAATGACTGCTCCCACCCAGAGCCGACATTCAGGGCTTAGACTGGTCTCGCAATGACTAGGGAAATCGGATGAACAGGCGTGACGCCGAACTTGCTCTGGCCGCGCTTGGCGCTGTGCCGCTTGCCTCCGAGGGCCAGCAGAAGACGAAGATCTCCCGAATAGGCTTTCTGTCGCCGGGATCTCCCCCTGACTCAAGAATGCAGCACGTCCTCGAAGCTTTCCGACGTGGAATGGGCGAACTGGGCTATGTAGAAGGTCAGAACATCACTATTGAGTCCCGTTGGGCCGAGGGCAAGTACGATCG
>JANPDA010000089.1:0-9979 GCA_031431235.1 Hyphomicrobiaceae bacterium | reverse complement strand
GCCTCGGGCGGCGACGCGGCAGGCGATACCATCAGTGGGTTCGAGAACGTGGATGGCAGCAGCAATGGCGACCTGCTCACCGGTAGCATCTCGTCCAACGTTCTCTCCGGCAACAGTGGCAATGATACGCTCGATGGCGGCCAGGGCAACGACACCCTGAATGGTGGGGATGGCAACGACAGTCTGGCGGGTGGGGCAGGCGACGACTCGCTGACGGGCGGCAACGGCAATGACAGCTATGTGTTCACGGCTGGCTCGGGCCTCGACCGCATTGTGGGCTTTTCCGCCGGCAGCGGCTCCTCCGACGACGTGATCGTGCTGACCGGGCTCGGCTTCGCCAATCTGGCGGCCGTGCAGGCCGCAACCATCGACGTGGCGGGCAGCGCGGTCATCACGCTTTCGGCGGGAAACACCATCACGCTGGCGAGCGTGCTGGAAGCTCAGCTGGTCGCAGCCGACTTCGTGCTCTGAGGAAAGCCGGGCTTCAAGCGATCCTCGGGTAACCAAGTCCGATCGCCCGTGCCTCGATGCGCGCGATCCGGTCGTAGGCTTGGTCGTCCAGCACCTCGATGCCGTCGAGCAGCAGGGCGTCGCGGGTGCCGGCGAGGGACGTGTCGCGCATGGCGGCGGCGAGCCCCTTGCGCAAGGCCGCGAGCCGTTGCGGCGACGTGCCTCTCGCCGTGATGAAGGGCAGACCCGGCGCCACGGGCGATTTCGCGACAATGCGCAACTCGCGCATCAGGTCCGGCAGGTGGCGGCGGGCGAGCGCGGCGCAGACGGCGTCGGTCGCGCAGACATCGGCCTTGCCGGCGGCGACGGCCTGCATCGATGCCCGGTGTCCGCGCGAGAACGTGACTTCGCCAAAGAAGCGGCCACGGCTCGCATGCGGCGCGATCGCGGCCCGGAGCGCCGAATAGCCGGACTGGGAATCGGATGAATTGGCGATGGCCCGAGTGCCACGCAAATCCTCGACGCGCCGGAACGCACTGCCCCGGTGCACGAGGACGAAGCTGCGGTAGTGCGGCCCCAGGCAGCCAGGTGCACCATAGCAGGGCGTCGCCACGAGTTGCACCTGCCCGCGCAGCCGCGTCACATAGGGATAGCCGCAGGTCTGGCTGAGGATCAGGCCTGGCTCGAGCCAGATGCTCTTGTAGTCGTCGCGCCGGTCGAGCGAGGCCGGGGCATCGACACCGGCGGCCGACAGGTGCCGGCGTAGACCTGACCAGAACCCGTCCATCGCCTCGCGCACCTCGGGCCAATCGTACATCGGCAGTGAGGCGACTGGTGACGCTCGCTCAGCCATGGCGCCAATCCTTCCAGCGCCCCGCCTTCATCAGCGGATGCTCGACCGGCTCCTTCGCCTTCAAGGCGTAGCGTCGGAACACTTCGCCATAGTTTGCGATCGAGTAGCCGCCATTGCCGGCGAGGAACTCCTCGCGCCGCTCGCGGTAGAGCGCCGGCAGCCGATACCAGGCGACCGTCGGATTGCCGTGGTGCACGAAATGCAGGCTGTTGTTGAGGAAGAGGAAGGCGAGCGGGCCGCGATCCTCGTTGATGATGGTGCGGTTGGGAACCTCATCCACCGCCTGATGCTCGATGAAGGTGCGGATCGAAAGCACCGAGAGCGCCGGATAGGCCGCGAGCAATGCATAGGCGAGCGGATGGATGCCGCAGACGACCGTCACCCACCAGAACACCGGCACCATGCCGGCCGCATGCAGAATCCAGGCGAGGATCACGTCGCGGTCGCCGCCGCGGGCAAGGCGCGCCTCCGAGCGTACGAAGCCGATCACCGAGAGCGCCGGTCCGACCAGCAACCGGCCGACCTGCGTATTGTTGAAGGCGCGCACGCGCTGCATGATCGGGTCTGCCTGAGCCCAGTCCTCGGGCGCCATGTAATTGCTCTCGGGGTCCTCGAAGGGATCGGTCAGCCGCTCATCGTGGTGGTGCTGGAGATGCAATGTCTTGAAGCGGCGATAGGGGTAGGCGAGCCCGACCGGCAGGAAAACGAGCGCCTCGTTGATGCGGCGGTCGCTGGTCGGATGGCCGTGGAGCGCCTCGTGCTGGCAGGAGGAGTGGAGGGTCAGTGCCAGGACGACGACGGGCAGCATCCACCACCAGCCATGCACGCCCCAGAGATAGACGGCTCCCGCCCAGACGGTTGTGCTGCCGACCATCACGGCGATCGTCGGCCATTCGATGCGCCTCAGCCCCATTGCGCCTGCCTCCCGGGCATCTCCTCAGGCTCGCAGAATTCGATTGCGGCGACGCCGACGGCAATGGGACACTGCGCATGAAGTGCGGATTTCGCGCCACGAAGTATGAGATTGTCGTAGATTGTCGGCAAATGATGGATAAACGCAACATCGGTGGCGTCTTTCGCGAAAGGCTGGCGCTGATCATCGAGAGGTACCAAGGCAGCCAGGCGCGCTTTGCCGAATCGATCGGGCTCGACCGGTCGGCTCTCAGCCAGCTGCTCGCCACGGGCTCCAAGCGCCTGCCGCGCGCCGAGACGCTCGCCCGCCTCGCAGCCGTGCACAGTGTCAGCCTCGATTGGCTGCTCGGGCTCTCCCAGAGCGACCGGCTGGTCACCGAGATCACGCCGACGGTCGAGATCGAGGAGCTGCAGCCGGGCGAGGAGGATACCGAGCTCGCGCGCTGGCATGGCGAAGCCGCCGGCGCCAAGATCCGCTACGTGCCGGCGACCATCCCCGATCGGCTACGGACGACCGCCGTCGTGCATTACGAGCACATTCGCGGCCGGGGCTCCGCCCCGCAAGCGCCGGGACCTCGGCGCTCCGACAGCGACATGGAGGTCTCGATGCCACGCCAGACGCTCGAGCTGCTGGCAGCAGGCGCCGGCGTCTGGAGCGGACTAGAGCGGGCGGCGCGCCGCGAGCAACTGATCACCATGGCGCGCCTGCTCGACGAGCTCTATCCCAGCTACCGGCTGTTCCTGTTCGACGGCCAGCAAGTGTTCTCCGCTCCCTACACCGTGTTCGGCCAGATCCGCGTCGCGATCTATGTGGGCGACATGTACCTCGTCGTCAGCTCGGTCGAGCACATCCGCGCCTTCACCGGCCATTTCGACGACCTGATCCGCCACGCGGAGATCGGGGCGCATGAGGTGGCCGGGTGGATCGAACGGTTGGCCGCCGGGGTCTGAGGGGAGCGTCCGGCAGTGGCGGCTTGACCGGCTCGGCTGCAACAGCCCATGCTTGCCTCATGCGTCTGAAATCCGAGCTGTGGGTGCAGGCCTACATCAGAACCTGCCAGGTGAATGGTGTGCCAGCCATGCTGGTGCGGCGTGGCGATGCCGATGCGGGCGCGATCTACATCAAGCTCGCCCGGCTCGACGGCACTGCATCGCTGTTCGGTCCGGCGCCGGCGGGGCGGGACGATATCGGGGCAGGGCGAGCGTTCGTCTCGCTCCACGCTACTGCCTCGATCCCCGATACCGATGCCGAGGCCCTGCTCGCCCGCCAACGCAAATTCGATCCCGACCTCTGGATCGTCGAGGTCGAGGATGCCCTCGGGCGCCACTTCCTCGATGACTGGATGTAAGAATTCCCCAAGGTGATGCGTGCGCGCCACAGCCCTCCGCATACGCGAATCATGGCCGCGGAATGCAGAAAAAAACCAATATAAATCATCATATTAAATGGCATCCGCCGCTTCCGCTACCCTGCGGTTGCGACTGCAATTGTTAGTATTATCCCGCATCACGGTCAAATATTAACACCAGATTAGCACATTGGAACAGATGATCGGGCAGTGAATGATCCTGATGCCTGATTCGCGCAGAAGCTCTGCAGGAACCGAGGCGACAGGACCTGCACAGCCAAGGGGGGCTGCCATGGGCGCAATACTTGATTTCCGCGGCGCGCGGGGGCGCAAAGCGGAAGGGGGCCGGCGGAGCACAGCTGCCGACCGTCCCGCCGAGATCGTGATATTTCCAGGAGTGCGCATCGAGCGCTGGGCCGAGGAGTTCCTCGCCGATGCGCCAATGGAGGACGACGATATCTCCGACCGCCCGACCGGCGGCCGATCGTGACTCATGCGCCCCTGTCCCGGCCATAGGTGAAGAGAACGACGGCCGCGATGGCGAGCACGATCGCTGCGATCTGATAGGCGTTGAGGGGCTCGCGATAGATGAGCACGCCGACGCCGAACGAGGTGGTGAGGATCGAGAGCGCGGCATAGAGCGCGTAATAGGTCGCGCCAAAGCTCGAATAGAGCAGGAAGAAGCCGACGAAGGTCACGAAGAAGCCAACGCCCCCGGCGGCGATCTGCCAGCCATTGGCCGCGACATAGGCCGGGTCGCCGGAGGTCCGGTAGACGAGAGCAGCGACGGCAAACAGCGCTGCGCAAACGAGAACCGCTCCCAGCGTGAATGCGAACGGATTGGCGCCTGGCGCGGCGCCGCGCTGGCCAAAGACGAACAGCGCATTGCCGAATGCGGCAAGCAGCGCGAAGGCGAGTGGCTTCAGCATGGGGTGATTCTACCTCGTGGGTGCCAGGTCAGCCGCGAAACCTGACCGTCCTGTCATCCGGGCGCAGGCGCTCGACCTCGCAGTCGATCTCGGCGTCGCTGGCAAGACCCTTCCCCTCGAGCAGGCGCTCGGCCGCACATAGCCAGCTCATGTAGTAGGACCGGCATTCGCCCCTGCCCTCGCTGTCGCGGATTTCACCGACCAGCAGCTGCTGGAACTCCTTCCATGTGAACAGGCCGCGTGCGCTCATGTCGACGACGACGGCAAAGGCTCGCGCCTCCCAAGGCTCGGCGAACAGCGGCCCGGCTTCGTCGCGCGGAATGGCGAGGTCGGGCGGCAGAGCGCGGAGCGGATCGGGGTTGGCCGAGGTCATGTCAGGCTCTGCAGATGCCGATCCCAAAGATCGAGCGTGACACTGTCGCCCGGCTCGGCATCCGCCCAGAGGTCCCGCGCGCCGAACTCGACGGTGTAGAGCATCTCGACCTCGGGCCGGCCCGCCGCGACCGCGTCGGCAACCGGGAAGGCGCCTCGTACCGCCAGGATGGTGCCGGCCTTGCCGCGGGCGTAACGGGGCAGGCGCGTGTGGCCGCCGATGCCGTGGGCGAGGGTGCGAACGCGATCGCCGGTGCCATACCGGACATTGGTTCCATCACGGCGCGCACTCGCCATGCCATTGAAAATCACCAGCTCGGCCTGCAGCGCTGGCATCGCTCGTGGATTGCCGAGCTTTGGCGGCAGTGCTTGGAGCGACCCGCCGGCGAGCTCGTCCTCGGTGACGACGCCGATCTCCTTCAGCATGGCGACGTTGCCCTCGAGCCATTTCTCGTAGTAGCCCGACGCCAGATAGTGCGCCGGCCGCAGCCGTTCGATCTCGCGACGCACATGATCGCCGCCGAACGGGAGATTGAAGCGCACGACCCGCGAGAGTGCGAACATGCGGCCCTCCCACGCCCCGTGAAAGACGATGCCATCGTCGGAGGGATCGATCCGCCCGAACCCGTGCATCCCGCCCATGTCGTGAATGCCGTCCATCAGGTCGAGTGCTCCAGATAGCTGTCCCAGAGGTCGAGCGAGAGCGAATCGCCCTCGACTGCCGTCTGCCCCCAGAGCTCGCGCGCGGTGAAGCGGACCGTGTAGAGCGTCTCGGGGTTGTGGTCGCCTACGCTGTTGCGGTCGGCGACGAGGAAGGGGCCATGCACGCTTTCGACGACGCCCAGCTTGGCCCGCGCATAGCGCGGCAGGCGGTTGTGACCCACTCCCATGGTCGCGCGGGTGCGGACCCGGTCGCCGGAGGAAAAACGCCGCGAGACCTCGGCGGCCGGCCGCGCCTGCGAGGCCCCCGCGAAGATCGCCGGCAGCACGGCATCCGCTCGAACGGCCAGCGCATGCGATTGCGCCAGCGGAACTGAGCTGTCCAGCTCGGCTGCCGAGATGACGTGCCGCTCCTGCAGGAGCCGCACCACCGCCTCGTACCATTTCTCGTAGTAGGAGGATTTGAGATAATGCGAGGGCTCCATCCGCTCGATAGCCGGGCGGAACTGGTCGTCGCCGTAGGGCACCGCGAACGGCACGGCGCTCGTCAGCGCGAACATGCGGCCTTCCCAAGGCGCGTGGAACACCGGCTCATGCGGCTCCGGCACGATGCGCCCGAACCCGTGCATTCCGCCGAGGTCATGCATGCTGTCCATGCCGTTGCTCCCTCAAACCAGTGCCGTGCCGATCATGCCGTCGCGGGTGACGATGGCGGCGAGTTGCTCCTCGCTCCAGCCGGCGGTCTCGGAGGGGCGCTCGGGCAGCACCATGTAGCGCAGGTCGGCGTTGGAATCCCACACCCGCACCTTCTTGCCCGCGGGCAGCACGACACCGAACTCCTCCAGCACCTTGCGCGGCTCGCGCACCGAGCGCGAGCGGTAGGCGGGGCTCTTGTACCAGACAGGCGGCAGACCCAGCACCGGCCAGGGGTAGCAGGAGCAGAGCGTGCAGGTGACGAGGTTGTGGGTCTCGGGCGTGTTCTCGACGACGACCATGTGCTCGCCCTGGAGCCCCGAGAAGCCGAGCTCGCCGATGGCGGCGGTTGCGCTGGCAAGCAGACGGGCCCTGTAGGCCGGATCGCTCCAAGCCCGCGCCACCACCTTGGCGCCGTTCCTCGGCCCGATTTTGGTCTGGTAGGCCTCGACGAACACATCGAGCGCTGCCGGGTCGACGAGGCCTTTGGCCACGAGCACCCGCTCGAGCGCCTTCACGCGCAGCGCGACGCCGCTTTCCTCCGCGTCGTGGTCATGATCGTGCGGCATGCCTTTCCTCCTCAGCTGTGGCGCCGTGCCAGGATCGCTTCGGCTTGCGACATCATTTCCTCGATGATCGCAGCCGCCGGCCGCACATCCCGCACGAGGCCCGCACTCTGGCCGGCGTAGAGGCTCATGGCCTCCACGTCGCCGGTCATGCCGGCCTTCGGGGAATCGTCACCGTAGCGCTTGATCGCCGCTCCGCTCTCGTGTCTGGCAATGACCTCGCCTTCGCCAGGACGCAGGCCCGGCGAGCCGGCCGCCCGCCAGCGCCTGACCGTCGAGTTGACGATGGCACGGTGGGGCGCGTTGGGCCAGTCGAGATCGAAAAGAGTGGTGTGCAGCGTGTCCGCTTCCGTCGCATCGACGACCGCCTGGCGATAGGCGGCATGCGTGTCGGCCTCGGTGCAGGCCACGAACCGCGTGCCGATCCAGACCGCATCCGCTCCCAGGCACGAGGCCGCGGCGAGCCCACGCCCGTCGGCAATGCCACCTGCTGCGATCAGTGGCGTGGTGCCGATCGCATCACGCACCGCCGGGATCAGGACGAAAGTGCCGACCTCGCCCCAGACATGGCCGCCTGCCTCGACCCCTTGCGCGACGATGATGTCGATCCCCTGATCGACGGCGCGTCGCGCCTCCTCGGCGCTGCCGACCGTCATCATGGCGAGTGCGCCCGCCGACTTCACGGTGGCGAGATGGGGCGAGGGATCGCCCCAGAAGAACGAGACGATCCGCACACCTGCGGCGAGCGCGGATTCGAGCCGGGCCTGCTGGTCGGAGACGAGCACCAGATTCACGCCGAATGGCTTGTCCGTCAGGGACCGCACTCGCGCAATGAGCGGCCCGATCGCCTCGAGGGGCGTCCAGGAGATACCGAGCATGCCCAGGCCCCCCGCATTGGCGACGGCGGAAGCGAGCCCGGCCGAAGCCCCGATCGGCGCCTGCACGATCGGATGGCGGATTGCCAGAAGCTTTGTGACGCGCGTATCCATGGTGCACCCTTCCTAGCCGATCTTCAGTACGACGCGGCCATTGATCTTGCCTTTGCGCATGCGCTCGAGCACGGTGTTGATCTCTTCGAGCGGAGCTGTCTCGATCCTCGATTTGACGAGGCCACGGGCCGCGAAATCGACCGCCTCGGCGAGGTCGAGCCGCGTGCCCACGTTCGAGCCAGTCACCGTCCGCTCGCCATTGACGATGCCGGAGATCGACAGGCGGATGGTATCGCGGTCGCCGCCCGGCAGCCCGATATAGGCGGCAACGCCCGCCGGCCGCAGCATGGCTACCGCCTGCTCGAAGGCTTGTGGGGCCACGGCAACGACGATTACCGCGTGCGCGCCACCGATTTGCTTCTGCACCGCGGCAACGGCATTGCCGTCGCGGCCGTTGATCATCACCTCGGCGCCGAGGCTCTTGGCCAGCGCCAGCTTGTCGTCGGCGATATCGACCGCGGCCACTCGCATTCCCATCGCCTTGGCATACTGGACGGCAATGTGGCCGAGCCCGCCGACGCCCACGACCGCCACCCACTGGCCGGCCCGCACGCCCGTGCGCTTGATGCCGCGATAGGTGGTGACGCCGGCGCAGAGAATGGGCGCGATCTCGACCAGGTCCACATGCCCGGCGAGACGACCGCAGAAGGCGGCAGGCGCCACCATGTACTCGGCATAGCCGCCGGGCTTGGAATATCCCGTCGCCTCGGTCCTCTGGCAGATCGTCTCCATGCCGGCGGTGCAATACTCGCAGGTGCCGCACGACCAGAACATCCACGGCACCCCAACACGGTCACCGACCTCGAAATCGGTGACGTCTGGCCCGAGCGCGGCAACGTGCCCCGCCACCTCGTGACCGGGAATGAGCGGCAGGTTCGGCGGCGGATCCCAGTCACCGTCGACCGCGTGCAGGTCCGAATGACAGACGCCGCAGGCGACGACCTTGATCAGGATATCGCCCGGCCCCGGCTTCGGCACAGGCAGCGTCTCGATCGCGAGCGGCTGCTTCAGCGTGCGGGCGATGGCAGCCTTCATGGTCTTGGGCACGGATTTCGGCATGGCGTTTCCCTCCGACGGCTCGTCTGTCGTGACGTTGCCCAGTTGACACAGCTTGGCTGCTCCGCGCTACTGTTGCAATGTCGTTTCGGCAATGTGCGCCTGCCGCTCCGGTGGATCGCCATGCCTCGACTGACGTCCGGCCAGCAGACTGACGAAAAAGGGAAACGCCACGATGAGTGATGCCAAGCAAGGCGACGCCAGACAGACTTGGTACAGCGACCTGCCGCAGTACTACCAGCGCCAGATCGCAGCCCTCGGGCTCGATGATGCCGGCCTCTCGCGCCGGAGGATGCTGAAGGGCATGGCGGCGACGGCGGGCGTAGCCGCGCTTGGCGTCGGGGCTCGCCCGGCGCAGGCCGCCGCAACGGTTCAGTACATGTGCTGGGAAGGCTACAACGATCCCCGCATCATCGACCCCTTCAAGGCCGCCAACAATTGCGATGTCACCTTCGACCTGATCGTCGACAGCCCCGGCGGCTTCGCCAAGCTCCAGGCGGGCGCGAGCCGCGAGGTCGACATCGTCTCGACCGACATGCCCTGGGTCACGCGGATGGGGCCAGCTGGTCTCTCGCTCGATCTCGACCCGGCCGACTATGCCGAGGAGTTCGCGACCTTCTACCCCCAGTTCAAGCCGCCCTACGAGCCGCTGCTCTACGAGGGCAAGACCGTCGGCGTCGCCACCCGTTGGGGTTGGGTCGGCGTCTGCCTCAACGAGAAGTTCGACAAGGCCGAGAGCTGGAAGACCTACGATCCAGTGTTCGATCCGGCGAACTCGGGCAAGATCTGTGTGATGGACTGGGGCGACTGGCCGATCCTGCCGATGGCGTTGCATGCCGGCGTCGATCCCTACGGCCCGCTCGATGCCAAGGCGTTGGATGAGGTGCGCAAGGTACTGCGTGCCATGTTCAAGAACAGGCCGGTGCTGACGGGCGACCTGACGCTCGCGCAGAAGGGCCTGCTCGACGGCTCGCTGCGCGGTTGCATCGGAGCCGGCTCCTATCTGACCTCGGCCATCCGCAAGCAGGGCCACAAGGAGGTTCGCTCGATCGTTCCCGATCCCAGGAACGGCTTGAAGCAGGGGATCATCTGGGTGGAGGCGACGGCGATCCTCAAGGAGACCGACCAGCCCGAGCTCGCCAAGAAGCTG
>JANPDA010000088.1:0-12927 GCA_031431235.1 Hyphomicrobiaceae bacterium | reverse complement strand
CCGGTTCTGGGAGATCAAATGAAAGTCCTATTCGGAGTGATCGGAGCCATGATCGGCGTTGCCGCCGGCTTTCTGCTGGTCGGCAGCATGGTCGGCGAATGGTTGGTGGTGACACTGCCCCAAGCGAGCCCCGACGATGTGTCGACCACGCACTCGATCGCCTATCTGGTGACCACGTTCGCGCTGTTGGTCGTCGGCTGGTTCCTCGGCTCGGCCTTCGGCGGACTGTTCTCCAAGGATGAGGAATGAAGTGGGCAGTAGGCAATCGGCAGTAGGCAATAAAGTCGGCATCTGACTGCCTACTGCCGACGGCCTCCTCAAATCGCATGCGGCTGCCAGCCGAGTGTCGCCAGCAGCACGAGGAAGCCGACCACGTAGCCGACCGGGATCAACCAGCCGGCCTTGATCCAGTCGAGCACGGATTTCGCCTCGGGAAAGAGGTTCGCGACCGCAACGCCCGCCGAGGAGCCGAACCAGATCATCGAGCCCCCGAACCCGACCGCATAGGCCAGCATGCCCCAGTCGTAGCCGCCTTGCTTCAGAGCGAGAGCGGTCAGCGGGATGTTGTCGAACACGGCTGAGATGAAGCCGAGCCCGAGAGAGCTCTGCCAGGAGGCGAGCGGCAGCTTCTCGACCGGCATCATCGAGGCGCAGGTGACGAGCGCCAGCAAGAACAGCGTTCCGAGCACGGTTTGCGGCAGGATCGACCAGTCGGGTCGGCGATAGGGCGCGGCCACCAGGATCGCGCCGGCAACCGCTAGGCCAATCACGGGCACATGATCGAGCAGGGCCGGGAACCAGAGATTGGCGCCGGCATTGGCAATGATCGCCGAGAGCAGGATCAGCAGCACGACGCCGACCGAGCCCCAATCGATGACGATGCCGGATGTCTCGTCCTTCTGGATTGGCTGATAGCGCTGCTGCTGCATGGCCGCGGGCACGCCGAACACCAGGAACGCGGCGATCGAGGCGACATAGGCGTGTAATACGTCGAGCGGCGAGACGCCGGCGATCCACATCATCGTGGTCGTCGTGTCGCCGACGACGCTGCCGGCACCCCCGGCGTTGGAGGCCGCCACGATCGCCGCGAGATAGCCGATGTGCACGCGGCCCTTGTAGACATGGCGGGCAACCGTCGCACCGATCAGCGCCGCCGCGATGTTGTCGAGGAAGGCCGACCCGACAAAGACGAGCGCCAGCAGCATGAAGCCGCCCTTCCAGTCGTCGGGCAGGATCGAGGGCATCTTCTCGGGCACGTTGCTCGTCTCGAAATGACGCGACAGTAGCGCAAACCCCACCAGAAGCAGGAACAGGTTGGTCA
Source organism: Hyphomicrobiaceae bacterium (assembly GCA_031431235.1). Classification (GTDB taxonomy): domain Bacteria; phylum Pseudomonadota; class Alphaproteobacteria; order Rhizobiales; family Hyphomicrobiaceae; genus JANNSW01. Next base: position 11,606 of record JANPDA010000088.1, on the reverse strand, counting down.
GGATGATCCACTCGTGAGCGAGATGGTTGAGCAGGCCGGAGAGCCCATTGCCATGCGCAAAGCCCGTGAAGACGAGCTTATGGAGCGTGATCACGGCAAGCCCGGTCAGGGCAACCTGCAGCGTGCGGTGATGGAGCAGGGCCACCCCGAGCAACGTCGCACCGAACAGGATGAAATCGACCGGGATACCGAGGATGGTGATGGGCTCGGGGGCCGAGCCGGCGATGGTGGCCGCGGTGGCCGGAGCAACAAAGCAGATGGCGAGCAGCACGAGTGAAAGCAGGGTGCGCGCGAGCAGCGAAAGCCATGTCATGCGAGCGGGCCCCAGCCATCAATGAACGAGCGCCAGGACCCGATCGGCGAGGCCGGGCGTCAGTAGCGCCCAGACGATCGCCACATAGGTGAGACCGTGCACCAGCTGGTCGAAACCGATCGCCCACCAGAACGGCGCGTGCGCGGGCGTCCAGCCCGCGAGCCGGTTGACGTTTTCCTTGGTCCAGTCGGTGTGGTAGTGGATGAGGTATTCCGCTCCCAGGATCAGGCCCGCCGCTTGCGGGCTCTCGGGTGCGATCACGAGGAACACCGGCAGCGTCGCCACCAGGTGGATGAAGCTGTGCAGCAGGCCGCCCGGATGCAGATAGCGGCCCTTGTTGGAAAGCTGATAGGGCGTCTGCAATGGAAAATCGGCCACGAAGTGCTTCACCATCAGCACTGCGATTGCAACAAGTATCAGGGCGCCAGTCTCGGGCATGTCTGCGGCTCCACGCTTTCCCTCGATTATGGGGCGGTCATCAGGTCAACTCGCGCTCGTGGCCGAGACGGCGGGCATAGCCATCATAGAGCCCCGCAACCGCCGGGCTGGCAAGACCCCGGCATTGCCCGAGCAAATCGGCCGCAGCGCGATCCCCGCGCTCGATCGCCGCCAAGAGGGAGCGATGCCGCTCGGCCAGGGCCTTGAACGCAGGCTGCTGGGCCATCGTCTCGTCGCCGACGAGGGCGTGAATGCGGGTTGCGGTCTGCTTGCCGCGAACAGCAACGCCACCGATCTCGAGGAACGCGAAGTTACCCGCCGCAGCCGCCGTCCGCTCGCCGACGATGATTGGGACGCCATAATCCTTGGTGAGACCTTCTAGTCTGGAGGCTACGTTGACGTCGTCACCGATGACCGAATAGTCGAAGCGCTGCTCCGAGCCCAGATTGCCGACACAACACAGGCCAGTATTGAGGCCGATGCCGAGCTGGACGGATTTGTAGTCCCGGCCGTCGCGGCGGGCTTCCTCGGACCACAGCCGGTTGATGCTCTCGAGCGAGATCAGCATGCGCAGCGCCGTGCGGCAGGCGTTGGCGGCATGATCGGGGTCGTCGAGGGGAGCGTTCCAGAACGCCATCACCGCATCACCCATGTATTTGTCGATGGTGCCGCGCTCCTCCAGGATGACCGTGCTCAGGGGTGTGAACAGCCGGTTGACGAAACGGGTCAACGCCTGGGCGTCGAGCCCCTCCGACAGCGTGGTGAAACCGCGCACATCGGCGAACAGGATCGTCATCTCCCGGCTCTCGCCACCGAGCTTCAGGCGCTCGGGATGGGCGGCGAGCTCCTCCACCATGGCCGGCGCCATGTAGCGGCTGAAGGCGCTGCGGACCTGGCGCCGCTCGGTCTCGGTGCGCTTGTAGAGATAGGCGGTGCCGGCAATGTAGAGGAGCGTGATGGCGAGCGAGGGATAGACCGGATCGACCAGCCAGCCGATCTGGCTATAGGCGAGCCACGACAACACCGTGACGGCAATGAGCGCGAGGGCGCCGAGCAGAGCGCCCGATGCCGCGCCTGAAAAGTAGATCAACGCGGCAACCAGCCCGCCGACGACCAACAGAAAGAAGATCTCGGCGCCCAGCATGAAATCAGGCCGGTTGAGCTGCACGCCCGCGAGCACCTGCTCGATCACCTGCGCGTGGATCTCGACGCCGGGGATCGAGGCATCGAGCGGCGTGGTGCGCAGGTCGAGCAGTCCCGCGGCGCGCGCGCCGATCAGCACGATCCGTCCACGCACATCCTCGGCGCCGACCTCGCCCGCCAAAACCTTCCAAGCCGGGATGTAGCGACGCTCGTCGGAGGGGGCAAAGCGCATCCAGATCTGGCCCTGGCTATCGGTCGGGACCGTATGCGCGCCGACCCGCACCTGGGCAATGCCCGTCGCCTCGCCGAACGCTTCGATCCCGCTTGCACCTGACGAACGCACCAGCAGTGTCGAGCTGCCGGTCGCGATCCTCAGAACCTCGAGCGAGAATGCGGGCTGCAGCGTGTCGCCGATCCGGACCAGCAGGGGCATGCGGCGCACGACCTGGTCTGGCTCGGGCAGCCAATTGAGGGCGCCGAGCCCCCTGGCGCCCCTGACCAGTTGCGGCAGGCTTTGGGCGGCACTGGCGAAGGGTCTGAGGAAGATCCGCGGATCATCGCCCGCCGTGGCAAAGCTCGCCTTTTCAGGGATCTCGGCCGGATTGCCGACGGGCAGCGCGATGAAGCCGAGCACGGAGGGCCCTGCCGCCAGCGCGGCCGCGAGGCTGCCGTCGTTGGTCGGCAATGCGGCCATGCTGGCCCTGAGCTTGGGATCGCTGAAGGCCGCTGGAAAGGCCCGGACCAGCTCCTCCGCCGACAGCCGGTCGGGCTCGGGGAAGACGATATCGAATCCGACCGCCGTTGCGCCGAGCGCACTCAAGCGGCGCATCAGCTCCGCCATCGCCGAGCGGGGCCAGGGCCATTGCCCGATTCGTGCAAGGCTTTCCTCGTCGATCGCGACGATGCGCACCGGCAGGGCCGGATCGACGGCTCGCGGGCTGAATTGCTGATAGGTGTCGAACACGAGGCTGCGCATGCGTGCGACCGGCAGCGGATCGAGCGCGCGCAGGATCGCGGCGACCGCCAACAGCGTCACCACGATCGCCAGGAACGCATGACCACGCCGCATGCTGCCGATACCTCGTCGGGTCGTTCCTTGCCGATATCCGCTGGGATACGATGGGCGGGAGCAAGGCGATCAGTCGAGCTTACCAGCGATTTCGGCAGATGCCACTCCACTTCCCCGCGAGGCGCGCGCCACCGGCCGTCGCCATCAGTTGACACCGGACGCGGCCGGCTCCAGCTTCCTCCATCGACCGCGCCATAGGAGCGAGACCATGAGTGAGAGCCGGACGGGTGGGCGTGACGGGCTCCTGCGGAGCCGAGCGGCCCGGGTCATCCCTGGCGGCATGTGGGGCCATCAGAACGCGGCCCGGCTGCCGGCCGCCTATCCGCAGTATTTCTCGCGCGCCGAGGGTTGCCGCATCTGGGATGCCGACGGGCGCGTCTACATCGACTTCATGTGCGCCTGGGGCCCGATGATCCTGGGCTACAACGATGCCGATGTCGAGCGGGCGGCGGATGCCCAGCGCCGCCTCGGCGACTCGTTGAACGGTCCCACCGAGCGTCTGGTCGAGCTGGCCGAGTTGGTGGTCGAGACAATCCCGCATGCCGACTGGGCGATGTTCCAGAAGAACGGCACCGATGCGACGACTGCTTGCGTCGTGATCGCGCGGACCCACACGGGCCGGCGCAAGATCCTCGTTGCCAATGGCGCCTATCATGGAGCGGTTCCCTGGTGCAATCCCTATCCTGCGGGATCGTTGCCGGAGGACCGCGCGCATATCCTGAAATTCGATTTCAACAACGTGGCGAGTCTGGAGGCCGCAGCCGCCGAGGCAGGTAGCGATCTCGCCGGCATCGTCGTCTCTGGCTTCAAGCACGATCTCGGCAAACGCCACGATCTGCCCGAGCGCGCTTTCGCCGAAGCCGCCCGGCGCATCTGCGATCGAACCGGAGCCCTCCTCATCGTCGATGACGTGCGCGCGGGATTTCGTGTCCACCTGGGCGGCAGCTGGGAGGTCGTCGGCGTCCAGCCCGACCTGTCGGCCTGGAGCAAGGCGATTGCCAACGGCCATGCGCTCGCCATGGTGACGGGCAACGACCGCTGCCGGGAGGCGGCCGCCAGGATTTTTGTCACCGGCTCGTTCTGGACGGGTGCGGTTGCCATGGCCGCGGCCATCGCCACCATCGGCAAGCTGAAGGCGAGGGATGGCATCGATCACATGTGGGCGATGGGCCAGCGTCTGCGCGACGGGCTCGCACGGCAGGCGGCCACCCACCGGCTGAATCTGGTGCAATCGGGTCCACCGGCCATGCCGGTGCTGCTGTTCGACGACGATCCCGACCGCAAGCTCGGTTGGACGTTCTGCACCGAGGCGCTGAAGCGCGGGGTCTATCTGCACGCAACCCACACCATGTTCCTCTCGGCTGCCCACACGGTTGGCGATATCGACCAGGCGCTCGAGGCGACAGACGAGGCGATGGCCGTTGCGGCCAAGGCCTGACGTCCGATGACATGATCGGTCGAGGTGCATTTGCCATGTGCCCAGGCCGCCCATTGCCACAGCGCGTCTTAGTCCCTACCCAAGCGGTGCCTAGTGGTCCAAATCCGACATTTGCATCCGCTGGCAGCACGCCCCGAGCAAATGTCGGATTCATAAGGACCACTAGCAACTTTATGATTCTAGTGGAGCTTCTGAATTTGACATTTGAGCACGAGCCTAGCGGCAACCGGGACTCAAATGTCAAATTCGCTCCACTAGTCGAATCGCACAGGCCAGAGGGATCACACATGAAGATCTGCATGATCGGCGCGGGCTATGTCGGCCTCGTCTCGGCGGCGTGCTTTTCCGAGTTCGGCTGGAACGTGCGTTGCATCGATAAGGACGAGAGACGCATCGCCCAGCTGAAGGAAGGCGTGAGCCCGATCTACGAGCCCGGGCTCGACGATCTGCTCGAGCGCAATCTCGCGGCCGGACGCCTCGTGTTCACGACAGAGCTCGGGCAGGCAGCGGCCGAGGCCGATATCATCTTCCTTGCCGTCGGCACGCCCATGCGCCGGGGCGATGGTCATGCGGACCTCTCCTATGTATTCGCGGCGATCGAGGAGATTGCGCCTCACCTGTCCGGTTTCACGGTCATCACCACCAAATCGACAGTGCCTGTCGGCACCAGTCGCGAGATCGAGAAGCGCCTGCGCGCGAGCCGGCCCGACGCTCAGTTCGCCGTGTGCTCCAATCCGGAATTCCTGCGCGAGGGTTCAGCGATCCAGGATTTCACCCATCCCGATCGCGTCCTCGTGGGCCATGACGATCCGCGCGCCAAGGACCTGATGGAGCGCCTCTACAAGCCGCTAGCGCTGCGAAACGCCCCGGTCATGTTCGTCGGTCGCGAGGCAGCCGAGCTCGCCAAGTACGCGGCCAACGCCTTCCTCGCCATGAAGATCAGCTTCATCAACGAGGTTGCGGACCTGTGCGAGGAGGTCGGGGCGAACGTCCAGGAGGTCGCCGGCGCGATCGGCGCAGACCGTCGTATCGGCGACAAATTCCTGCATCCGGGGCCGGGCTATGGCGGGTCGTGCTTCCCCAAGGACGTTTCGGCGCTGATCCGAACCGCGCGCGAGAGCCGCTCGCCACTGTCGATCATCGAGCAGGTGCAACGTGTCAATGACGAGCGCAAGATCGCCATGGCAACGCGGATCGCCAAGGCTTGCGGAGGCTCGGTCGCGGGTAAGACGATAGCGGTCCTGGGCGTCACCTTCAAGCCCAACACCGACGATATGCGCGAGGCGCCGAGCCTCGTGATCGTACCGATGCTGCAGGAGCGTGGCGCCACCGTACGTGCCTATGATCCCCAGGGGCGCAAACATGCCGAGCAGCTGTTTCCGGGCGTCACCTGGGCGCAGCACGCGCTCGATGCGGCCGAGGGCGCGGACGCCGTTGTGGTGCTGACGGAATGGAATGAGTTCCGCGCCATTACGCTCGATGAGCTGCGCAAGCGCATGCGTGGTGATGTGCTGATCGACCTGCGCAATATCTTCCAGCCGGGCGAAGCCCGCGAGGCAGGCTTCCGCTACACCAGTGTTGGCCGGAGCTGAGTGATTTCATGAACGATCCACAGCACGCTGGGCCACCGATGCAATCTGGCGTCGATCATCTCCGGTAGCGGCGATCAGCGCAGGCTGCCGCCATTGTTGCCCCTGATGAAATTCCGGTAGGCAGCGGCAGCGCCGATTCGACGGGCCGTCCGCTGGCGGACGACGCGCGGTTGCACCGTGGCTCGGGGACGCTTGAACGTCACGCCCAAGCCATAGGTGGGGGCCTTCAGCTTCTTGCGGGACGTCTTCTGCACGATCGTCACGGACGGCGACCAGCCATTGTTGTCGATCGAGGCAACCTGAACCTTGCGCTTCGAGCCGGCGGTCGCCGTTGCAATCACGGTCCCACCTTCGGGCGCGTAGGCATCGGGCGATTGCTTCTGTGCCTTGCCGAGCTTGGTCTTCCTGGACTTCGTCGTGGCGACGGCGGGCTGATCAGGCTCGACCAGGTCGGCTGCGGTAATTTGGGCGGGCGCTGCCGCTGCAATGCTGGCGAGCACGATCGGGCCTTCTGCCGTCGGCGGATTGGCCTGTTCCGAGCCGGGAGGCGCCGCCTCCGCGACAACCGGCACCGGGGCCGGCAGTTGCAGCCGGGCAATGGTCTCGGCCGGCTTGCATCGACCATCGCGATCTGGGGCCTGACCAGCAATGCAGGGAGCGCGGCAGACACGATTGTCGGACTTCTCCAACAATATCAGCATCACCGGATCCGGCGATCCAGAAGAGCGATCGAGATTGAGGCGATCCGCAAAGGCGGCAACCGCACGCCGGGTCGCGCGCGTCCAGGCCCCAGACACACGGCCATCGAAGCAGCCGACGCGGCGCAGCTCGTGCTGCAGGGCCATGACCAGCCTGATCCTGCTCGCCTCGTCATCAAGCGCGGGCTCGGGAGCCCCAGGGCCAGCAGCCAGTACAGCAGGCGTGGCTTGGGCGACAGTCGCTGCCCACGACGCGGGCTCGGCCGCACCGCTGCCTGCACTTGCTGCTGGAGTGAAATCCGTCGCGATCGGGGCTATCGCATTGGCGGCATCGTCGGTGCCAGGGGTGCCTTGCGTGGCTATTGCCACGACAGCGGCCAGATGCCCTTCCTCATCGGTCGTGGGCAGGAGTGTGCCTGCCGCCCAGATCGCCGATATGATGGTCAAGACGCTCAGAATGCGCCACATGATCCAACTCCAACTCAACCGTCCAAACAAAAACGCACGAGCACACGCATAAGCAAGAGCGGGGCCAGACACCGACGGCCCACGATCCGTAGTCCACGCACAATACATGAGCTGGGACCTAAAGCACAGCAAAAGAATGAGAAAATTGTATCCGTCCAGAACAGTCCCGGCGCTCTGGCGACCTCGGGCGGGGTAACGAAATGTGGTGATGGATTGCGCCGCGCCTCTGGTCGGGACTGGTCCATTGGCGGTCGTCGCCACGCCTGGTCCGCCGACCGATCGGGCCTTGACGTCGCGCAATTGTGGCCAAACAGCCACACCAGTTGCCCGCGGTCGGATGCGCCCCGCGTTGCCGCAATCGATGGCCTGCACGCCCCTTAGTCGACGCCCCACCAGGCACAATATCTAGGTGCTGTTGCCCGACGAGACGCTCCATATTGTGGATAGAATGGGTCATTGCTGTGGATAACACCTGACACTGGAGGGTCTGTCCACAGGCTGAAATTCACTCCCACGCACCCCCGACCCGACAATTTCGTGCCATGGAGAAGGTCGCAATTTTTCGCCGAGCCGCCAAAAAAGCTCCGCAGGCCGGCTCGAATCGACTAGTTTCCCGGCATTGGGGTTTTAGCCCGTTACGCGTTTGTCCCATGCCCAGAAAGCGGCAGTTGCGGTTGTACACAAGCGGATGCGGCAAACACGAGCTTGTGGACAAAAGCCAGTGCCGGACTGGGCCCTGTGGCGATCTTGTTGGTGTCGCTCCGAGATGGCGTTTCGCTGACGACCTGGTTCGATCGGGTCTGAGCAGAACACGCCTCGAGCTCCTTGTCCTATGTCGAACCTCAGGAATGGGACTTTGGCCTCATAATTCCGACTGGTTGTTCGACGGGGTCGCGGCGGGTTCGCCGCCCGGCTTCCAAATGAAGGAGGGGGCACCTCACATGAGACACGCTCTGGGTGCGTTAGGCGTATTGGCGGCTTCGGTACTGCTATTGGTATCGGCAGCCATGAATTGGCGGTTTGGCTACAGCCTTGGAGGATCGGAATTCGACTCCCAATTGTTGGGCCTGGCGAGTGCCGCGGCCGATGGGCTGAAAGCGCTCATTCCGTTCTTCCTGTTTGCGGCCTTGCGAAACAAGCAATGGTCACAGGCGGTGGCGGCTTCACTGCTCTGGGGGGTCTGTCTCACGTACTCGCTGACGTCCGCTCTCGGCTTCTCCGCCCTCAACCGTGCCGATACGGCCGGTGAGCGCACCGTCCAAGCTACGGTCTATACGGACCTGCGGACGGAATTGGACAAGACCCGAGAGAAGCTGGGTTGGGTGCCACAGCACCGCCCCGCAGGCACTGTCGCGGCTGAGATGGAAGCCATGAAGCAGCAGAAAGCCTGGCGGACGACTGTCAGTTGCGCGAATGCAACGACGGTCACGAGCAGGTCCTTCTGTGGCGACTTCCAGAGGCTGGATGGTGAGTTGGCCTCTGCGGTGGAAGCCGACAAGCTGCAAACCCGGATCGACGAGATCCGTGTCAGCCTGGCAGGTGCGACGACCACCGCTTCGGTGGCGGGCTCCGACCCCCAGGTAGCTGTCCTGTCAAACCTGTCTGGCCAGAACAAAGAGCTGGTCCAGACCGCCTTGACACTGATGGTTGCCATCCTGGTGGAGCTCGGCTCCTCGCTCGGCTTGTTCGTCGCCTTCAGTGCCTGGCGCGATCCGAGCCTGGCAGTGGCCAAGGCTGAGACCGTCGCGAAAGTGCTCGCGCCGGCCACGCCGACCGCCAATCTGACGGCTAACGACAACCGCTCGGTCGCCAGATTGAGCGCGCCCGAGACGGATGTGGAACGCTTCCAGCGTGACCGCGTGGATGTGAAAGAAGGAGCTAGCCTGACAGCGACAGAACTGTACGAGGACTACTGCGTCTGGTGCGAGGACAACCACAAGGAGCCGATGGCGCTCCCCACCTTTGGACGGCAGTTTGGTGAGCTCGGAGTTCACAAGGTCAAAATCGGAGGACGCATTCGCTACATCGGCATCAAGCTCGCAGCAGGCAGCATGGACGAAGAGGACCGAACGCCGGAACGCGCTCTGCCAATTGCAGCGTAGCGCTTGAAGCGAACACCAGATTGAAACCGGCACTCGCCGGCCAATCGAGAGAGAGCGGCTCGCCACACGGCGGCCGCTCTTTTCATTTGGGGCGCCTCAGGCGTCGGCGAGCTTGCGGATGTCGGTGATGGTGAAACCCATATAGTAGCGTGCGCCGCGCCCGATACGCCTGGGCGCGAGGTCGTGCAGCTCCTGGTTGGGCGAAGGCTGAAAGGCGAGTTGAGCCTGGCCCTCCCAGACATCGGCCACGTGCCGGCCCGAGCCGGTGAAGGCCACCACATCATGCACGAGTGGCGCCGTGGACCCCTGCGCCAGATCGGGGAAATGCCGCAGACCCAGGCACGGACAGACGGCCAGGCCGAGTGGCGTGTCGCAGGCCCGCTCCAGCGTGAGCGACGCTTCGACCAGCCGCCGGTCCCTGAAACTCATGGTCGCCCCGAACCGCGAGCCCCGTTCCAGCGGCGAGCCGCTGGCGTTGGCGATGGGATAGGACCGGGACATGCGGATCACTGCCTGCTGCTTGGGTAGCCCCTGGATCAGGCCGCGATAGAGGTTGGCGTCGTTGTCGACATACATGAACGGGCAGATGTAAGTGGGTTGGCCCTGATAGCTGCATCCGATCAGCAGGAAGAACTCGTTGTACTGGCCTCTGACCGGGTCGAGCAGCTCGTCTCCGCCCTCGCTCGTCGATTGCCATTCGCAGAAATGGGCGATGGCGTGCCCCGGGTCTGGCCCCTCGCGGAAGCCTTTCGGCAGGAACCGCTGCACGGCCGCCGGATCAGCCCAGTACTCGATCGCCAGGATCACCCCGGCATTGGTCCAGGGCGGCGGCGGGACGATGCCGGAGATACCTTTGGGCGAGAGGGGCGTCGAAAAGCCTTTGAGCATGGTCGGGCCTGCTGTCGGAGGTGGGTGGTGGTGGAGACAGCCGATTTTATCGGTAGACCGCGACCTTGTCTCGCGTCGGTGAGGGCGGGAGCGGGCAAAAAAAACCGGCCGTGGTGATTGTCCACGGCCGGTTGAGTTGAGAGATGCCTCAGGGGAGATGAGGAGGCCGGCTGAACCTCGTCGGTGTCATCGGCCAGTGAGCTGAAATTGGGGGCCGGAGGGACAATCTGCAAAACACAAGGGTGTGAGCAAGAGGTGACCGGCATCTTGCCCCGGCTTCGGCGGGCACCTTATCCTGACGAGCCGGATTCGGGCCGAAGGAAGCACGGTGTGGAGCTGATCGTCGTTGTTCTGGTGGTGGCGGCCGTGCTGGTCGGGGCAGCGCTGTTGCCGCATGGTCGAGACCATCGTCAGCTTGCTGTCGACGTGGCGCCCGACACGCCCGCGGCCTTCGGCTATCGCACCTCGTGGATCGCCATTCGCACCCGCGAGACCGGGCAGGTGGTGGAGGCACTCGATCTCGCCGGTGTCGAGGCCGCCAACTGGAAGGCCGGGATCGGCGCGGTCTATGACGAAAAGCTCGGCGATCGCACCGTCTTCATCTCGCCTCCGGTTGCCGGCTGGACCTTCGTTGTCGGCCTGGCCCTGCCCCATCCCATGGGCCGTCGCTTCACGGATCGATGCACACCGCTGTTGATGGATCTCGGCCGCCGTTTCAGCGAGGTGCAGTACTACTTCACCTATCCGGTGATCGACTTCTACGCCTGGGCCCGTGTGATCGACGGCAAGCTGACACGCGCCTTTGCCTGGGGTGACGACGGCATCATCTGGAATACGGGGCGCGTCACCAAGGAGGAGCGTGCGCTGGGTTTACGGTTGCTGGAGGCGGCCGGTAGCGCGGGCGCGGTGTTCGAGAGCTTCCCAACCGAGGACCACGTGGTCGATCTGGCGGCGCGCTGGGGCCTCGATCCGACGACGCTCGACCGGATCGAGATCGCGCCGGACAAGGGGTTCCTCGGCCGGGCGCCGGCACTGTGGCGCATGACCACGCCGGAGCTGGCGGCGGCCAGCTGCAGCGCCTCGGCGAGATCCGCCAGTGCGGGCTCGGGCGAGCCCGAGAGTGGCGTCGACAGTCCCGGCGCTCCGTCACTGCTGGAAACCAATGGCGCCAGCAGGGGGCGCCCGCACCTGCGGCCGGTGAACTGAGGCAGGGCAAGCAAGGCGACAACGAGGCGCGGGGGATCGAGCCGACCGATCCAGCAACCATATGGCAATTTTGGGGTGTGTCGGATTCCCGGCTTTGGGCTATCAATCGGTAGGCGGTGAATTGCCATCGCTCCTGGGTGACAACAGAGGCATCGAAACGGTGACCCAATGCACGCCGGGTCGGACGATCACCGCCAAGGTCTTCTACAAGAGTGGGAAATCGGTGATCTGGGACATGGCCCTCGACAAGG
>JANPDA010000087.1:0-2420 GCA_031431235.1 Hyphomicrobiaceae bacterium | reverse complement strand
CTCCAACTCACCAAGGAGCAGAGCGGGCGGCTGAAAGCCCTGGCGAAAGCGACGGACCGGACCGAAAGCGAGCTGCTCCGGGAAGCCCTCGATGCCTGGCTCGCCCGCCAGCCGGCACCCGAGCAGGACGACTGGAAAGCGGGGCTCGCGAGCATCGCCGGCCTATGGGCGGACTATCCCGAGAAACAGTAGGGCGGGTTAGGTGCGGCACGCGCCGTAACCCGCCGCCCACAGGCTCAGAACTTCGGCAAAGGCGGGTTACGCTGCGCTAACCCGCCCTACGTGCTGCCGAGCATCACGGGCTTGCGCTCGCGACCCTCGACGTGAAGCATTTCCCGATGTTCCCGAAGCTGAAGGCGGCCTATTGAGCGGCCTGCCGCCACTCACGCCCCGCCTCCCGCCGTCCTCAGCCACGCCGCGCAGCAGGCTTTCGCCAGCTCGCGCACGCGCAGGATGTAGCTCTGGCGCTCGGTCACCGAGATGACGCCGCGGGCGTCGAGCAGGTTGAACAGGTGGCTCGCCTTGATGCACTGGTCGTAGGCGGGGAGCGCCATGAGATGCCGCCCGTCCGTCTTGCCCTTCTGGAGCAGCGCCTTGCACTCCGTTTCCGCGTCCTTGAAGTGGGCGAGCAGCCTCTCCGTGTCGGCGTGCTCGAAATTGTAGCGGGAGAACTCCTGCTCGGCCTGCAGATAGACATCGCCATAGCTGAGCTTCTTGTCGTCGTCGCGCCCGTTGAAGTCGAGATCGAACACCCGGTCGACGCCCTGCACGTACATGGCGAGCCGTTCCAGGCCATAGGTGATCTCGCCCGAGACCGGGTTGCAGTCGAAACCGCCGACCTGCTGGAAGTAGGTGAACTGGGAAACCTCCATGCCGTCGCACCACACCTCCCAGCCGAGGCCCCAGGCGCCCAGCGTCGGGCTCTCCCAGTCGTCCTCGACGAAGCGGATATCGTGCAACAGCGGATCGAGCCCGATCGCCGCGAGCGACCCCAGATAGAGCTGCTGGAAGTCGGGCGGCGAGGGCTTCATGATCACCTGGAGCTGGTAGTAGTGCTGCAGCCGGTTCGGGTTCTCGCCATAGCGCCCGTCCTTGGGGCGGCGCGAGGGCTGCACATAGGCCGCGTTCCAGGGTCTTGGCCCGAGCGAGCGCAAAGTGGTGGCCGGATGGAAAGTGCCCGCGCCCACCTCCATGTCGTAGGGCTGAAGGATGACGCAGCCCTGGCGCGCCCAATAGCTCTGCAGCGTCAGGATCAGATCCTGGAACGAGCGGGCCGGCTGCAATGGCGGCGCGGATTCTCCCACCGATCTGGCAGTGCTGGTGGCAGGTTTGTGGCTGGTTTTCGGCATCGGTCGCGGGTCCCTCGAGGGCCTGCGAGCCTTAGCACGATTGCCGGCGGCCGCCATACCTATGTCAACAGGGCCCCGGCGCGAACGCCGGGACCCTTCAGGTCGTGGGCCTCAGGGGAGAACGCCCCCGACCTGACTACTTGCGGCTGCCACCGTCATAGCCGCCGCTCATCTGCAGCTGGCGGGTGAAGGAACCGGGGGCAGCGAAGCCGGAGACCACCGGACCGGTCGCGACGGCAACCGATTTGCCGGGCATGACATTGCTTTCCGCCTGCGCTGCGCCAAACGAGGCGAGCGAAAGGGCGAGGGCGGCGAGGATGATCTTGTTCATGGTCGTCTCCATTGGTTCTTTGGATAGCTTGACGGGATCGACGCTGGGAAACCGGGGTCGATGTCAGCGGCGCGAAATCTGGCGGTAGGGTGCGCTGTTCCAGAGCTGGCGGGTGTACCCACCGGCAACCGAGACCTGCCTGCCGCTGCCGTTGGCGAGGAAGCCAGCGACGGCCGTGCGCGCCTTGCTGGCGCCATGCTCCAGCGGGGAGCGCGACTGCTCGGCCTGGGCGTTACCGGCAAAGGCGAGAGCCAAGCCGAGCGAAAGGGCGGTGAGTGTGATCTTTTTCATGGTCATCTCCTGTATTCTTCGAGTATTTGCTCATGCGGGCACCCGCACGCCGCAGCAGCTTGGCTGCGGCGTTTGGGAGAGGTTGTGAGAGGAATGGGCGCGGCCCGGAACAGGCTGCTAGTGTTCTGACTCATTCATTTGGTACCCCAAATGAATGGCCAGCCCACTAGCCAACACTTTGTTTGTGTTCCGTCTTTCCATTCATTGATCCAACTTCGCCGGAACCGAATGAATGGGACGGAACACTACCGCTCGAAGGGCTTGCTTGCTGCGCAGCGACTCGGCGTAGGCGGGGCTCATCCAGAGCTGGCGGGTGTAGCCCGCGCCGCTCCTGGCGACGAAGCCCGCGACCTGGGGCACGACTGCGGACACGGCGGCAGTGGATTTTCTCGGCGTATCCGAGCGCTCGGCCAAGGCCGGGCTGCCGACGGCTGCAACCGAGAGCGTCA
>JANPDA010000086.1:0-2813 GCA_031431235.1 Hyphomicrobiaceae bacterium | reverse complement strand
CGCCCGCTCCCGCACCCGGAACTTCAACCCGCCCTTGGGCGTCAGCGTCACCGTCGCGCTGATGGGCGCGGGCACCGGGCCGGTGTACTCGGGCTGGAATCGGCGCAGCAGCATCGACAAGGCGAGCGTGTTCTCGACCTGGCTCATCGCCCCGCCGATGCAGCTGCGCTTGCCGGCGCCGAAGGGGAGATAGGTGTATTTCTGCCGCTTTCTGGCCGCGTCTCCCATCCAGCGCTCCGGGCGGAACGCCTCGGGCTCCTCCCAATATTTCTCGTTGTGGTGGGCGCCATAGGCGAACATGACGATCTTGTCGCCTTTCCTGATCTCCTTGCCCCCGATCGTGTCGTCGTCCGCGGCAATGCGGATGAGGCCCCAGAGCGGGGGATAGAGCCGCATCGTCTCCTGGATCACGGCGCGGGTGTAGGCGAGCGCCGAATAGTCGCTGGCGGAGGGCTCGCGGTCGCCATAGACGGCCTCGCCCTCATTGCGGATACGGTCGGCGGCGGCGGGATCGATCGAGGTCAGATAGAGCGCCCAGGCCAGCGTCAAGGCCGTCGTCTCGGTGCCGGCCCAGAGGTATTGCTTCAACTCGTCGACGACCTGCTGGTGGTCGAATTCGGGGCAATTGGGATCGTCCTCGGCGGCTTTGAGCATCGCATAGAGCGTCCGCTCCCGATGCTCGCGCGGGTCCGCCGCAAGCACGATGTCGGGTACGCCGCCCCAGGTTTCCATGGCCTTGGCCGCGTCCTCCTCCTTCACCTCGAACATCTCGCCCGCCTGTCGCTTCAAGCGGATCGACTTGTGGTTCATCACGTCGGTGTAGGTCTTCACGCACTTGAACACGAAGTGCGGATTGAACGGCATGTCGCGGTCGAACAGCGCCTTGCAGATCATGTCGGCGGCGAGCGTCCAGGTCTGCTCGACCATCTCCACTTCCTCGCCGGTGCGCGCCAGCTCCTCCCAGATCTTCGTCTTGGCGCGGATGGCTTCCAGGAAATAGGGCACGTACTCGGCGAACATGTCGGGGTGGAAGGCCGGCTGCTGGGGCGCGCGGATCTTCTGCCAGAGCGCGCCGTCGACCGTGATCATCGACTTGCCGAAAATCGGTCTGAGCCCGTCGAAGTACTTCACGTAGGTGTCGGGCTTCGTCACCAGCACGTGCTTGAAATGATCGGGATCGGACAGCAGCACCACGCGCTGGTTGGCGATGTTGACGGGGATGCAGCCACCATAGCGCCGCCCCATCTCCATCAGCACATGCATCGGGTTCTCGGGTCCCTTCAGCAGCGGGGTCAGCTTGAACCAGATCGAGTTCTCCTCGCCGAGACCATGTGAGGGCGCATAGGCGGTCATGGGGCTTCTCCCGATCGAGCGATCGTCGCGTCGCTGCATTGTCCCTGACCGGGACCGCAATGTGAACCGGCACGCTGTCGCGCCTCGAGTGCTACACAGTCTTTGCGCTCGATCAAAGCGCGGCTTGATGCCGACATGATGGACCTCTATGACGCTCCCATGATTCCGATCCTCATCACCACCTACGGTGTCGCCAGCATCGTCGCCGCGATCGCAGCCCTCGTGCTTGCTCCCCGCCGTCGCCGCAATGGCCAGTCCTGGGCATTCTGGTGCTTCCTGCTGCCTCCGCTCGCGGTCGTGCTCTACTTTCTGCGGCCGGCCGATCCGATGATTGCCGGTCCAAAGCTGCGCCGGCGCTCGAGCGAGAACGACCTCCACGATCTGCTCTGAGCCGATCGGGAGATCCGGCGCCGGCTCAAAGCGGCAACCGGCGCAATTCCAAGCTGGCGAGCAGACGTTCCGCATGACCGAACGGCGCCACGCCCCGCGGCAGGCGCAGCGACACGCTCGCCGCTTCCTCTCCCCGCCGGCCGTATTCGGTTCTGACCAGGTCGCGCAGCCAGCTCTCGGCCTGCTGCTGGCGCCCCGTCTCGAGCCGGTCATGGCTTCCCAGGTGCTGCCAATGCGCCTCGAGCGCCTGATCCAGCCGCTCGAGCCCATCCCCGCTCGTCGCCGAGATGCCGAGCACATCGACGGCGCGCCCCATCGGCATGGCCAGCGACAACGCACCCTTGATGTCGGCTTCCGCGCGGCGCGCCGCCGCTCCCACATCGGCCTTGGTGACGACGGCCAAATGCGGGATCTCCATGATTCCTGCCTTCATGAACTGCAGGCTGTCGCCCGAGCCGGGTTGCACGCACAGCATCACGGTATCGGCGACCGCCGTGATCTCGGCTTCGGATTGTCCCACACCGACACTTTCGACCAGCACCCGGTCGAACAGTGCCCGGAACAAGACGACCGCGGGAAAGGCGAGGTCGGCGAGCCCCCCGAGCCGGCCACGCGCCGCGAGCGAGCGAAAATAGAGCCCGCTGTCGGCCGGATCACTGGCAAGGCGTGTGCGATCGCCGAGCAGTGCGCCGCCCGAGACGCGCGAGGATGGATCGACCGCGATGATGCCGACCGTGATTGCGGCGGCGCGCCAGCGTGCGGCCATCACGTTGACGAGCGTCGACTTGCCGACGCCAGGAGGACCCGTGATGCCGATCACATGTGCTCGCGCAGAGCGATATGCTTCGTCGAGCAGCGCTTCGACCGCAGGACTTTCCCGCTCGCGCTCGATCGCGGCGAGCGCACGCGCGATCGCTCGCTTGCCGCCCGCCGCGATGGCACCGAGCCGCAGCTCGCTCGCATCCGTCACGGGGTGACGGTCGTGGCCGCCTTCGTCAGCTTCTCGATTTCTTTCTTCAGGCCGTCGGCCATCGTCTTCTGCTTCTCGGCCTCTTTCTTCTGGCTGTCGG
>JANPDA010000085.1:0-9164 GCA_031431235.1 Hyphomicrobiaceae bacterium | reverse complement strand
GCCCTGCTGGCCGCGCCAGCCATTGGGACACCGAGGAGGGATCATGAAGCTCATAGGGATGGCTGCCGTACTGGCCTGCGGCTTGGCGATCGCCAGCGGTGTGCCGGCCAGCCCCACCCAGGCCGAAGTGGCTGCCGCGACCACGGTCCCCGTCAGCGAGGAGGACAAGGCGCTTGCCGAGGTTCTCTTGAAGGAGAAAGAGTCGCGCAAGGCCTGCAAGATCGACATCTGCTCGATCCTGCGCCACAAGAAGCTCGATGGCCCCGACATCGGCTGCCATGTGATCAAGACCTGGCCGAAACAGGACATCAGCGACCTGATCAAGAAGGCGCGCGTCGCATGGCCCTGGGGGAACACCTTCTGCGAGACCGACGTGAAGTTGAAGCGGGCGGTGCTGGTCGCAGCCATGACGGAGCCGAAGTACGAGGCGACCCTCGAGGAGCACATAGTCACTTGCGAGATCGACCGCGGCGCCGGGAACGAGAAATACAAATTCAAGCTGTCGATGACGCCCAAGATCACCTTCGAGCAAGGCAAGGCCGTGAGTGCCGTCATCAACTGGGGCACGCTCGAAGCACCGGCCGTCGCCAAGGGCGTGCTGTGGCCCGCGACCGCCCTCGACAACCAGCTGAACGTCCTCTCGGGCCAGGTGGTCGACGCCGTCAACAAGTTCGCCGGCAGCAAGTGCGACGAGGTCGAGGACGCGCTGAAGGCGGAGTAGCTCGTCAGCCGGCGGTGCCGGAATGCGTGTTGGAGGAAACCGGCACGTTTGCACCGTAGGTCGGACTGAGCTGTTCGCGAAGTCCGACGACGCCCCGACCCGTCGGACATCCCCCGGCTCGAGGCCGGGGTCAGTCCGACCTACGGTCCCAAGTTCCATTCGTGGCTTTCAGGCGGTGTGTTTCTCGAGAGGGGCGCTGCTCGCACCCCAGCCGTACCCTACCGCGCCACGGCATTGCGCGCCGGCCGTTCCCACCAGAGGCCTGCGAGATCGGCCAGCACGTTCTCGATGTGGGTGGACGTCCACTCGTCGACCATGCACGCGAAGTCCCGCTCCGGCAGATACCAGGAGAAGCTCGAGCGCGCATTGTTCTCGATCTTCACCCGGCCGATCGGGATCTGCTCGCCTTTGTAGATCTCCTGCAAGGCCTTGTATTCCTGGTCGTTGCGGAAGACCATGCTCGCCTGCCGCGAAGCGAGCACGGCTTCGATCGGCGTCGACAGCCATCCGAACCCACCGCCCCCGCCGCCATCGACCGGCTCGAACGGCTTGCATTCCGCTCGCCGATCGGCATCGATCACCAGCTCCTCGGCCGGATAGGCATTGATCTGCACGATGATGACGCCGGAGGTGTGCTCCCGGATCCAGGCCCGGACTTCTCGCTGGCTGAGATAGGCGACCGCGACATTCATCCCGTAATTGTCGAAATAGCCGGCATCGACCACCCGGCGCGGCGGCTCGGTCGGCAGGTCGACCGCGGGCGAGACATAGGCGAACGTCGAGCTCATGCGGGCAGCGGTCGCCACCGAGAACTCGCCATAGGCCCTGGGAAACACGTCGAAGAAATCGAGCGCCGGGCCGAACGCCCTGCCGCTCTGGCTCGAGCGGGCGATCCCCGACAAATCCAGATTGCTGATCAGCAATGGCTGGCCGGTCTCCACCACCATGGGCGAGAAGATCAGTGCCGGGCTGCGACCGCTGCGCTCGTAGTCGCGGAGCTGGGCAAATGTCGTGCGTCCAAGTGTCGTCCATTGCTGCTCGAGGGCGAGGCCCCGATCGAGCGTCTGCTTGCTGCGCTGGAAGATGTGGAACAGGTCGGATTGCACCAGCTGCTGGGCGACCGGCGTCAGGCTGTCGCGGCTCTGCAGGCCGGCCGCAAGCTCGGGCGATGATGCATCATCGCCCCCATTGATATCGCGCGCAATCGCGTCGGCAAGCGGTGTCGAGCCCGGCTTGGTCGATCGCAGGTCAGGCAGGGCCGCATGATAGGCGGCGGCCACCATGCCACCGGAGGCCCCCGTCATCAGCCTGATGCTCTGGATGAACCCCGGCAGGCTCTTTCCCGGCTCGCTCAGCTCGCGCAGCCGATCGAGCACCAGCGCCGTCCAGAACGTCGCCGTGTAGGCGCCACCCGACGTCGTCACCACCACGAACTTCGGCAACGGCGGACCGTCTGCGTTGGAAACCGCTCGCTGGGTCTCGATCGTGCTCGCGGCCCTCACTGCGTTCTTGATATCGGCGAACTTGGTTCGCGATTGATTCTGGCTGGAGGCCTGCTCGGCCAGATTGCGCGCTCGCCCGTTGATCCTGACCGGATGCTCATAGTAGTCAGCCATCCCCGGGAATTCATACTTGTAGTTGTAGGCGCCGAACCCGACCACGGTGAGGAGCAGCAAGGCGATGAAAAAACGGATGTTCTCCCGGAAGAAGTTCAGGAACACGTAGAGCACGAGGACCATGGCCAGCAGACTGAAAATGGCGGTCGCGGGCAACAGCGTTTTTTGCTGGATGACAAACAGCATGGCGCCGACGAACATGATCCAATGCACGAAGACGCGGGGAATCCAGTATTTGTACCAAGGCAGCTTCGCCGCCTTGATGTCGGAGGGTGTGATGTCGTCGCCCTCGGTCACGGCAGCCAGCGCGATCGGATCACCTTTGATGATGCCGAGATCTGGACCATCCGCAAGGGCAGAAACCTTGCCGCCCCGCGAGCGCGTGAAGCCGAGCAGTCTCGCGACCATCCGGGGCAATGCGGCAATCGGCCGGCTCGTCAGAATGATCATATGAACAATCACCTGACCGGTAAGAATGCCGATGATGGCCCGCTCCAGCTCGCCCGGCGCGAGATCGGGAACGCCTTTGCCCTTCAGCCAGACGAGCGCCGCCAGCGGGATCAGAGCCGTCGGCAGGATCCGGATTGCAAAGAAGTTCCATTCCTTGGAGAGCGGCAGCGAATCGATCTCCACCGCCTCGTGCCGGTTCAGCGACACCGCGAACAGCCAGATCGCACCTGCCAGCAGCGTCGCGATCATCTGCGAGACGAATGCCGGGCTGCGCATCAGCGAATCGATGCCAAAGCCCGCAACCTGCCCGTCCTCGCGAAAGAGCAACGGAACGCCATAGTCCCCACCGACGTGCCCGGCGATCAGTGCGCAGGCCCCGCCGAACAGGATCAGAAACAGGAAGAAATGCCGCGCGACCCTGCCGATGACCTCGCCGCCAGCTTCCGCGGTCCGCCGCGCGCCATACCAGGCGGCGCCGCCGATCGAAAACAAGATGTTCCCGATGCGCCCGAGTTCGAATGCAGCCATGCCTTCCCCCTACGCCCAATTCGCGGAGAACGGCTACACTATCCGCATTGATGCGTTATGTCAGCATCTTGCGTCTGGCGTAGCGACCGCAATGCCAGGCTCCGCAACACTTTCGAGCCACCGGATCCGATCGGGCGATGAAAGCTCGAATTCGAGCAAAGCACAGTGGAATGAAAACGCGCCGACATTGAGGTTTCGCTGCCTTGCTGCAGCGAGGGACATCAGCGCATCAATTGCCCGATATACGCCGGCAGAGCAAATGCCGCGCTGTGCACTTCGGGCGTATAGTATCGGGTCGCGAACCCCGCTGCCGCGAAGCGCTCCGACAAGGTCGCCGCCGCTACCCGCCAAAGCCGCGCGTCCTCGCTCGCCCAGCCGAACGCCATCGGCCCGCCCACATAGGTCGGAATCGTCGCCAGATAGCAGCGGCCATCGGTGAACAGCTCACGGAAATGGGCAACCGACGTTTGCAGCTCATCAGGCTGCATGAACGGCACGCCGTTCTGCGTCACCAGCACCCCGCCCGGTTTCAGGCAGCGCCGGCAACTCGCATAGAACTCCCGCGTGAACAGCACGGCGCCCGGACCGTGCGGATCGGTAGAGTCGACCAGGATCGCGTCATACTTGCGATCGGTCTCGGCGACGAGCTCGACCCCGTCGGCGACGATCACCTCGACTCGGGCGTCGTCGAACGCGCCCGCCGACACCTCGGGGAAATGCTTCAGCGACATCTCGATGACGGCGCGGTCGATCTCGCACAGCACCACCCGCTCGACCGAGGCGTGCTTCAAGGCCTCACGCAGGATGCCGCCGTCGCCGCCACCGATCACGAGCACGTGCCGCGGCTCACCAAGCGCGAGCAACGGCACATGCGTCATCATCTCGTGGTAGACGAACTCGTCGGCGAGTGTGACCTGCACCGCGCCGTCGAGCACCATCACGCGGCCGAGCCGCTCGTTCTCGAAGATCACCAGATGCTGGTGCTCGGTCTTGTCCTCATGGAGGACGCGACCGACCTTCAGCCTCTGGCCCCAGCTCGGATAGAGGGTCTCTTCGATCCAGCGGCCCATTCCGCGTCCTCCAGCTTGTCGCCCCGGAGATGCTCCGTGACCTCGATGCGCGACGGGCCGAAGGCCTCTTCGAGCACAGTCACGGCCTCATGCGGGCGCGCTTCGCCGCACATGAAGATGTCGAGGGCCGCATAGCTCGCCTCGGGCCAGGAGTGGATCGAGATATGGCTCTCCGACAGGACAGCCACGCCCGACACACCGCCATTGGGCGTGAAGTGATGCAGGTGGATGTGCAGCAGCGTCGCTCCCGCCACCTCCACACAGCGCTTCAGGGTCCGCTCGATGTGCTTCAGATCGTCGAGCCGGCTTGCGCCGAACAGATCGACGATCAGATGCGTCCCGGCAAAACGGATACCGTCGCGCTCGATGAAGTGGTCGAGCCGGTCATCGTTTGCAGCGACGACAGGCGCGAAGTCGTGATCTTCCTTTTGGGCGGTGCTTGCTGCCAAGTCCATCCCCAATTGGAAGAGGGCGTCATGGTTCGCCATATGGCGCTCTCCCCAACCAGCAGACAGTGGCCCACATGAGGCCAACGAGGGGCTGCATATGATGGAGTTTGGTGTCATCTTCAAGAAGATTCGGGGCCAGGCGCGAAATATTCTGTCCGGGTGGTTTCTTTACGGTTTGCTCATACGGCGTGCTGGCAACCGATCGGGCGCTCCCATGGCGATTGCGGCACGCGCTTCAAGCGGCTAAATGAGCCGCTGCCGACCGACCGCGACCTGCAAGAGACCAAGATGCCAGCGACCCGCTCCGACTTGCTCGCCATGCTCGATCAGCTCGGCATCGCCACCCGCACCGTCGATCATCCGGCTGTCTTCACCGTGGCCGAAAGCCTCGAGATCGAGAGGTCGATGCCGGGCGGACACACCAAGAACCTGTTTCTCAAGGACAAAAAAGACCGGCTGTTCCTGGTGGTGGCACTGAACGATGCGCGCATCGATCTGAAGACCGCCCACAAGGCATTGGGTTCCGACCGCCTCAGCTTTGGCAAGGCCGAGCTGTTGGAGCAGGTGCTCGGCGTGAAGCCGGGATCGGTCACCCCATTTTCGATCATGAACGACCGGTCGGGCCGGGTGACGATCGTGCTCGACCAGCCTATGCTCGACATCGCTCTGCTCAACTACCATCCGCTCGAGAATACGGCGACAACGGCCATTGCGCGCGATGATCTTTTGAGGTTCATTCGTGCGACAGGGCACGAGCCGCGGATCCTGGTCGTTTCCCACGGCCGGGTGGCCCTCGAAAATGCGCCGACGCCCGACTAGATATTGAGAGCCTGCCCGGGGTTTTCGCCTGCGGGTGAGAAGGCAAGGCACCGACCGACGAGCTGCCGATACGAGAGACGGTGAGATCACATGGCCAAGTTTTCGATGCCCACATTCGGCAAGGCTGCCAAGCCCGCCGCTGCAGCACCTGCTGCTCCAGCCGCCCCCGGTGGCGACCTCGTCAAGGACACCACCACCCAAGCCTTCATGAAGGACGTGATCGAGGCATCGAGAACGGTGCCGGTGATCGTCGATTTCTGGGCCCCGTGGTGCGGCCCCTGCAAGCAGCTGACGCCGATCCTCGAGAAGGTGGTGAAAGGCTTCAAGGGCGCGGTCAAGCTCGTCAAGATGAACATCGACGAGCATCCCTCCGTCGCCGGCCAGATGGGTGTGCAGTCCATTCCCGCGGTATTTGCCTTCAAGGGCGGCAAGCCCGTCGACGGCTTCATGGGCGCGCTACCCGAAAGCCAGGTCAAGACCTTCATCGATCGCCTGGTCGGCAAAGGCGGCGTGGCCGGCGACGGCGATGACGACATCGCGACCGTGCTGCTCTCGGCCAACGAGGCCTACGAGGAAGGCGACCTGCAGGGCGCGGCCCAGATCTATGCGGCGGTGCTCGGCGAGGACAAGGAGAACATCGAAGCACTCGCCGGGCTGGCCAAGTGCTATCTGAAGTCGGGTGAGTTCGATCGCGCTGAGCAGACCCTTGCGTTGGTACCGCCCGCCAAGCAAGGTGCCGCCCCCATCGTCGGCGCACGCGCCATGCTCGACCTCGCTCGCAAGGCCCCGGCCGCCGCGGACATGGCCATGCTCGCCGAACGCATCAAGCAGAGCCCCGCCGACTTTCAGGCGCGCTACGATCTGGCGCTGGCGCTCAATGCCGGCGGCCAGCGAGCAGAGGCGCTGGAGCAATTGATGGAGATCATGCGCCGCAGCCGAGCCTGGAACGAGGAGGCCGCGCGAAAGCAGATCGTGCAACTGTTCGAGGCCTGGGGCCCCAAGGACGAGCTGACGCTGGCGGGCCGCCGGCAGCTGTCCGCGCTGCTGTTCTCGTGACCGCCATGGATGAGGCTGAGGTCCAGGTGAGCGACCGCTACAAACGCCCTGACGATCTTGCGAAAAGGATCCCGGTCTTCCCGCTTCGAGGCGCGATCCTGTTGCCGCGGGCGACTATGCCACTCAACATCTTCGAGCCGCGCTACCTCGCCATGGTGGACTTTGCATTGGCCGGCTCGCGGCTGATCGGGATCGTGCAGCCCAATGTCGGGCAGGATCAAGCCGAAAGCCCGATCGGCAAGTCGACCCCGCTGCGGCGCATCGGCTGCGTGGGACGGCTGACGTCCTACTCCGAGACCGAGGATGGCCGCAGCCTGGTCACGCTCACGGGCATCAGCCGTTTCGAGATCACGAGCGAAGCCGAGACCGGCCTGCCGTTCCGGCAGTGCAATGTCAGCTACGCGCCGTTCGCAGCCGACCTCTTTCGCGGCCACGGTCAGGAGAGCGTCGATCGCGAGCGGCTGATCAAGGTGCTGAAAGTCTACCTGGAGGCGAAATCGCTGAAGGCGGACTGGCAGGCAATCGGTCGGTGCTCCAACGAGCTGCTCGTCAACATGCTGTCGATGATCAGCCCCTATACGGCCGAGGAGAAGCAGGCCTTGCTGGAAGCGGACAGTCTGCACCGCCGCGCCGAGGTCCTGATCGCACTCGCCGAGATGGAGATCGCGACCAGGAGCGATGGCTCTGGCTCGGCCTTGCAATAGGGATCGACATGTCCGACGAGCAAGGCGAAGGCAAACAACGGGAAGCTCCCGCCAAGGTCGATCCGAAGGTGCTCGAGATCCTCGTCTGCCCGCTGACCAAGACCACGCTCGTCTACGACCGCGAGCGCCAGGAGCTCGTCAGCCGCGCCGCCGGCCTCGCCTACCCCATCCGCGACGGCGTGCCGGTGATGCTGGAGGAGGAGGCGCGCAGGCTCGAGGAGTAGCGTCCCCGCTACCGCCCGGCACGCCCCGGCAGCCCCGGATAGAGACCCGGCATCAGCATCGGGGCCAGCGCCGCCGGGAAGGCAATCGCGAACGGCGCCTTGTGCGTCGGCGCCGCGACGATACCGCGCTTCTGCAGCGCCGCCGTCACCCTGCGTGCGTTCCGATCATTCAGACCCGTCACGTCCGGAGCTTCGTTCCGAGCGAGCGATCCGTTGGTGAGGATGTGCGCGAGCGCTCGTGCCGCGCCGGGCGGAAGACTGCCGAGACCCTCTTCCTCATTCGCCCATCCCACCACACGCTGCCGCAAGCCTGCCGGCTGGGTGAGCCCTCGCATGAACTCGACCTGATCGATGCAGGCTTCGAGGAAGAAAGCCGTCATTGCGACGAGCTCCTCCTCGCTCAAATGGCCCCGGCCATCGAGGTCGTTGCGCCGTTTGAGATCGCATGCCGCAAGATGTTGCTTGTATCGATCCTGCTGCCGCGCGAGGCCGCGCGCAATCGACCAGATGCCGCCGGTATCGAGGGTCGTCGTCAACATCGCGTAGGAAACGAGGCGCGCGACGCGGCCATTGCCATCCGAGAACGGATGGATCCACAGCAGGCGATGATGTGCTGCAGCTGCCTGTAAGACGGTCTCGAAGGACCCGAGCCGGGAGAAGGCATGCTCCCACCGGTCCAGGAACCGGGGGACCGAGCCCGGACTGACCGGGATATGCCGACCGACGATCACATCACTGACGCGAAAGCTGCCGGGAGCAACCGCCTCCCGCTTTCCGCTGTGCGGGTCCTCGACCCAGCGCAGATCCTCGGGCAAGGCCGAGACGAACCGGCGATGGATCTCGAGTATGGAAGGCACGGTCGCCGCTCCACTGACCAGCCCACCATCGTCGATCCAACGTTGGGTGGCGATGTGCGCCTTGGCCTCGAGCTGAAGGTCGCGCTGGCTGCGATCCGCGCTATAGTCGCCGGCGAGCGCACGCTCGATGTCGACCGGGTGTGTGTTGTGACCCTCGATCAGGTTGCTGTAGTAGCAGTTCATCGACCGCACGAGATCGCAGACAGGTCCGATCATGCCGGCGGGGAGGCTCGCCCGGAAGCTGGTCGCCGCGCGGGTCAGCTCGAAGGCAAGCTCGTTCAGCCGTGGCCGATGCCGGGAGCTGTCCGAGATGACCAAAGGCTCCATCAGCGAGATCGACTCACCCCGATCCGCAAGGGGAGATGCAATCGAGTGGGCCGGTTTTTTGGCCAGTTTTGCGCACACAGCGAGCCTCTAGAACCGCTAAAAATGGGCATTCTCCGATGCCACACTAGCACATTGTGGCCAGTTCGTTGGCCAGTTTCGGTCGGTTTCGCATCGCTCAGGCCGGGCTCGCCGCCGCAGGCCGTGCCAATGGCCCTTCGTTGATCGGCAGGTGCACGAGGGCTGCCAGCCGGCCGAGTGCTACGCCCATCCACCACACCGGGTCATAGCTGCCCGTGCGATCGTAGACGACCCCGCCCAGCCAGACGCCGAGGAAGCTGCCGAG
>JANPDA010000084.1:0-12139 GCA_031431235.1 Hyphomicrobiaceae bacterium | reverse complement strand
CGCTGACGAATGTCGCTGCGAGCGCACCCGCCGCCGCAGCGGATGCAAAAGTCCAGTGCTACGGCATCAACGAGTGCAAGGGCCACGGCAGTAACACCTGCAAGGGTCTAGGCGTCCTCGAAGTGACGCGCGCGAAATGCCTGGCGGCAGGTGGCAAGATCGTCGGATAATGGTGGCGGCAGCCCGCTCCGGTCGTTGGCAGCCATGGTTGCGCGTGCCGGGACCAGATCCCGCGGTTCGAGGGAGCCCCCTATGACCAACCGGCAATCCACTCGCCCGCCCTATCTGGGCTTCGGTTTGGGGCTGAGGGCCCAGCACTATTCCGACATTCTCGAAGGCAATCCGCGCATCGACTGGTTCGAGGCGATCTCCGAGAATTACATGATCGATGGCGGCAAGCCGCTCGCAATGCTCGAGCGCGTGCGCGAGCGCTTCCCGATCGTGCTGCACGGCGTCTCGCTGTCGATCGCCTCGACCGCCCCCCTCGACCTCGATTATCTGAAACGGCTGCGGGGGCTCGCCGAACGCTTTCAGCCCAAATGGGTCTCCGACCATCTCTGCTGGACCGGCGTGCACGGCGTCAATCTGCATGACTTGCTGCCCTTCCCCTATACGCGGGAGGCGCTCGATCACGTGTGCGAGCGGGTCGAGCGCGTGCAGGAGGCGCTCGGGCGCCCGATCGCTCTCGAGAACGTCTCCAGCTACGTCACTTTCCGCGGCTCGGAGATGCCCGAATGGGAGTTCATCGCCGAGATGGCGCGCCGCACCGGCTGCTGGCTGATCTTCGATGTGAACAACGTCTATGTGAGTGCCTTCAATCACGAGTTCTCGGCTGAGGACTTCATCAATGGCATCCCGGCCGATCGGGTCATTCAGTTCCACCTCGCCGGTCATGAGCACAACATGACCCATATCATCGACACCCACGACCACGACGTGGTCGAGGAGGTCTGGGATCTCTATCGCGCTGCCTTGCGCCGCTTCGGGCAGGTCTCGACCATGATCGAGCGCGACGATCATATCCCCCCGCTCGCCGATCTGGTGGCCGAGCTCGGCGTGGCGCGCGCAATCGCGAACGAAGTGCTGGCGAAAGGCGCTCTGCCAGCCGCCGCCGAATGAGCCGGACCCGCAAACGGCGGTTGCCCGCACCGGGCTTTGCCGAGATGCAGGCGCTGTTCCAGCGCGCCATCGTCGAGGGCGACGAGACGATCCTCGAGCAGTTGAACGACAGCTCCAAGGAAGTTCGGGCGACGCTGTTCGGTGTCTACCGGAACGCTTATGTCGGCCGTCTCGTCGAGGTGCTCCGGCATGACTACGAACGGCTTGCGCGCTATCTGGCCGCGGCAGAGTTCGAGGAATTGGGGCGCGCCTATGTGCGAGCACACCCCTCCGACCATCCCAACGCGCGCTGGTTCGGGCGCCACCTTCCGACTTACCTCACCGGCACGACGGCCCATCGGGATGCCCCCGAGCTTGCCGACCTCGCGCTCCTCGAGAAGACGCTTTCAGACGTGTTCGATGCCGCTGACGGGGTGCAACTGACCCTTGCCGACCTCGCCGGGTTGACGCCCGAGGATTGGCCCGGCGTGGTGTTCTCCCCGCATCCCGCAGCACGCCGCATCGATATCACGACCAACGCGGTGGCGCTCTGGAAGGCGCTCGCCGAGGATGCCGATCCGGCCGAGCGGCCCCAGGCGACGCGTCTTGCCGAGCCCGAGCGGTTGATCGCCTGGCGGCCCGAGTTGACGCCGCGCTTCCGCCCGATGTCCTATGAGGAGGCGATGATGTGGGACGAGATGGCAAAGGGACTCGATTTCGGCGGCTTGTGCGAGATGGTCGCGACCTATGGCGGGGAGGACGGCGCACCAATCCGGGCGGGCGGCTATTTGAAGCTGTGGATCGAGGCCGGCATGCTGGCGGGGCCCGAGGACGCCTGAGAACACACAGCGTGGAGGATTTGCCATGTGGCGCGCCTGTCATTTCACTCGCATCGGAGCTGGGGTATAAGGTTCCCATGCTGGCTGGGCCACCAGCAACGAGACACGTCGCCAACCCCTTACAACGGAGCATGCGGTATGCGCCTCGCTCTCATCACCACCCTCGCGATTGGACTTGCCGCGACATTGCCGGATCAGCCGCCCGCCTCGGCCGACGACAATCAACGCTGGACCGACTGCAAGCAGACGACTGACAACACCAAGAAAATCGATGCCTGCGCAAAGCTGATCAGCTCGGGTCTTGCCGACAAGCTGAAGGCCGATGCGCTGTATTTCCGGGGTAACGGCTACCTCGCGATCGAGGATGCGGACAAGGCGCTCGCAGACTTCACGGCTTGCAACAGTTTGCTTCCCAACGACGCCTATTGTCTCGGTGATATCGGCCGGGCCTATAGCAAGAAGCGCGACTTCACCAAGGCGGTCGAGTTCTATGAGAAATCGGTCGCCGTCGACAAGAAGATCAACTACGTCTGGGCCAGCCTGGGCGGAGCGCTCAACGAGCTCGGCAACTACGACAAGGCGCTCGAAGCGCTCGGCAGCGCGATCGCGCTCGATCCCAAGGATGCCTGGTCCTACAGCAAGCGCGGCGATGTCTGGACCAACAAGGATGCCTACGACAAGGCGATCAGCGACTACAATCGCGCGATCCTGATCGATCCCAAGGATCATGTGGTGCTCAGCTCGCGCGCCTTTGCCCGTGTCTCGATCGGCAAGATCAAGGAGGCGATCGCTGACCTCGACAAGGTCCAGGCGATGAAACCCGACTACGCCTATGGGCATGCCCTGCGCGGCCGGATTCAGAACGACAACAGCGAATGGGCCGCCGCCAAGGTAGAGCTCGACAAGGCGATCACGCTCGATCCCAAGGCCGGTTGGTACTACCTCCAGCGTGGCCGCACGGGTATTGCCCTGAAGGAGTTCGAGCCGGCCCGGGCCGACATCGACAAGGCGATCGAGTTGGTCGGCGATCCCTATATCGAGGCCTATTTCTACCTGGGTCAATTGCATGAGGCGACCGGCAAGCTCGAGGACGCCAGCGCCGCCTATCACAAGGCACTCGACGCGAGCGCCACCTATCAGACGGCCAAGGATTTCCAGGCCAAGGCGCTCGATCGGCTCGCCGAGCTGGGCGGATAGCAATGGCTGCCCATTGCCGTCGCCGCAGCAGAGCGTGCAGAAGAGAGCGGCGCGGGGCGCGAGGGCTGCCGCGAGAGGAGTTCTTGTGTCATGACCAACTCCGGCAAACGCGTAACCGCGCCTGCTTCAGCACCTAGGCATCTACCCAACTCGGGCGGTAACGCGCTCGCCCACGTCCGTCCGCAGATCCAGGACCTCTCGACCGACTCGATTGCCGAGCTGGCGCGTCTGGCAGGCCAGCTCGGCGGGGTTATCCCGCTCTGGTACGGCGAAGGAGACATGGTGACGCCCGCCTTCATCGGGGACGCCGCCAAACGTGCGATCGATCAGGGCCTGACCTTCTACATCCCCGACATGCGTGGCTATCAGCCGCTGATCGAAGCGCTATCGACCTATCAGAGCCGGGTGCACGGCGTTGCGATCGCCCAGGATCGGTCGACCGTCACGCCGGGCGGCATGCAGGCGCTCTATCTGGCGCTCTCACTCGTCGTCGACATGGGCACGAACGTGGTGGTGCCAGAGCCACAATGGCCCAACATCAGCCGCGCGATCCACACTGTCGGGGGAGAAGCCCGCACGGTGCCGATGGACTACGCGAGCCGGGAATGGCGGCTCGACCTCGATCGGCTGTTTGCCGCGTGCGATGCGCGCACCCGCGCAATTGCATTCTCGACGCCCTCCAATCCACTGGGTTGGACCGCGAGCCTCGCCGAGCTGCGGGCGATCCTCGATTTCAGCCGCGCGCGTGGCATCTGGGTGATCTCGGACGAGTGCTACAACCGGCTCTGGTTCGGCAAGGGTCCTGCCGCGCCGTCGATACTGCAGCTCGCCGAGCCCGAAGACCTCGTCATGACCATCAACACCTTCTCGAAGCCCTGGGCGATGACCGGCTGGCGGGTCGGCTGGCTCACCCATCCGACCTCGGCGCTGGCAAAGATGGGCGCCATGACGCAATACGTGAACTCAGGGACGGCCGGCATCCTGCAGGCTGCTGCCGCGACTGCCATGACCGACGGCGAGCCCCTGGTTGGCGAGATCCGCGAACGCTGTCGGCGCGGGCGGGACCTCGTCTACGAGCGGCTCGGGGGTGCGCCGGCATTCGAGCTACCGCGCAAGCCGGAGGGCGGCATGTATGTGTTCTTCGCACTGCAAGGCATCGCGGATTCAGCCGCCGCTTGCCGGAAGGTGCTGGAACAGGCTCGTGTCGGGCTCGCACCGGGTCACCTGTTCGGCAAGCCAGGCGAGCGTTTCGTGCGTCTGTGTGTCTGCCGCGACGAAACGGTGCTGGGCGATGCGCTCGACCGGATGGCAGGCGCGTTGGGATGACCGCGGCAGGCCACCGGCAGTGTGGCTGCCTCACAGCGAAAAGTAGCGCTCGCCTCGAGCCCTGTGAAGCCGGCTTTGGGTCGCGGCGGCTGGCGCGGTGGCGTTGGGCTTCGAGTTGCACTAACATCCGCGGACCCGCATTCGCTTGCCGACAGGGATCGACGACCCGATGACACGCGCCGCCGTCTTCCTTCTCGCCGCCCTCCTGACTGCGCCGACGCTCGATCGGGGCGGCGCCGGGGAGCTTTGGAGCGGCCTCTATGTAGGCGGCGCGATCGGCCAGCGCGACGGGGATGCGAGTTGGGAGACGACATGCCTGCAGCCCGGTTTCTCCGGGGGATCGTGCCCGCACTCGGGTCCTATCTATGCGACCCGTTTCGAAGCCGGCAACCCGGTCGAGATCGAGATCGAGCGGCTGCGCAAGGCGGGCTATGCCGGCCTGCAATGGCAATTCGGACGCCTCATCGTCGGCGTGGAGGGAGACTATGGCAAGGCACCGTCGCGGGTGAGCCTGGCAGGCATCCCCGGCGCGGAAGATCCCGACGATGTCATGCGCGGCCCCGATGAGATCGTCCTCGCCCAGGACTGGGATGCCTCGGCACGAGGTCGCATCGGCTTCCTCGCCGACCCGACGACCCTCTTCTATGCAACCGCCGGCCGCAGCTGGCTGCAGGCGGAGGCGAGCGTCACCTGCGCCGTCGAGTTCCCCGACGGCTGGTGCGGCGCTGCCAATGTCGGGCGTACCGATCTCATCTCACAGGTGCTGGAAGGCCGAACCTGGGGCGGGGGCATCGAGGCCCTGATCCAACAGCATTGGATGCTGCGGCTCGAATACCGCCGCGCCCGCTACGGCCAGCTCGATCATGTGTTCTTCGATGGCATCGAGCGCAACACCGACGCGCTCGGTACGCAGATCGAGACCGATACCCGGACCGTCAGCTTCGGCCTCGCCTACAAGTTCTGATGGCGCTGCCAGGGCGCGGCCCCTACCAACCACAGGCGGCGGCGGACCACGACCTATCTGCCTCTCGAGAAACACATCCTGGCATCACCCGTCATCCCGGGATGACGGGTGATGGGCGAGACGTTTCCTCGAACACGCATTCCGGCGCAGCCGGCTGGGAAGCTATTCCGCCCCACGCTTCACGTGCTAGGAACATCTCCGGCTCCGCCCGCAGCAAGAGGCTTGGAGTCCAACGTATCGCGTTCCATTGGGAGGACCGTTCACATGCTCATCGTCACCCGCCGGCTGGTGCTGCTGGCTGCAACCCTGTCTTTGGGCTTGGCGGCTCCCGCTGCCTTTGCCCAGGACAAGCTCATGATCGGCAGCTATCCGGCCAACCCGCCTTGGGAGAACAAGAAGGAGGACGGCTCCTTTGAAGGCTTCGAGGTCGACATGATCAACGCGGTCGGCAAGAAGCTCGGCGTCCCGGTCGAGATCGCCGACTATGACTTCCAGGCGCTGTTCGCAGCGACCTCCTCGGGCCGGATCGATTGTGCCATCTCCACGATCTCGATCACACCCGAGCGAATGCAGAACCAGTCCTTCACGCAGGGCTACTACGACAACGACATGGCTCTCGTCGGCAAGGCCGACAATGGCATCAAGAGCCTGGCCGACATGAAGGGCAAGGTCGTCGGAGCCATCGCGACCTCGATCGGAGAGGCCTGGATCAAGGAGAAGACCGGCGAGTACGGGTTCGGCGAGTTGAAGAGCTACAAGGCCCAGCAGGATCTGCTGCTCGACCTGCAGAACGGCCGGCTGGACGGCGGCGTGGGCGACATCGTCGGCTTCGAGTTCGCCTTCGCCAAGATGACGGATCTGGCCGTCAAGGAGCGCATCAAGACGGCCGACCAGTACGGCCTGATGTGCAAGAAAGGCCATCCGATGCTCGACAAGATCAATGCCGCGATCACCGAGCTGAAGCAGGACGGCACGATGGCGGCGCTGCACAAGAAATGGCTCGGCGTCGATGCCGGCGCCGGCACCGCGACGGTCGAGGAGCGACCGCTGCCGCAGTGAGTGGAGCGCTTCTCGCACCCAACCCGGCACCCCGGAGGGACGACGTGCCACCGGCGCGACGGCCGATCTCGGATCCGTGCCACATCGGCTGACCTCGCTGGCAGCGATCCCGGTCCGCGCACCAACGCGGCCGGGATGAAAGGTCGGAACCCCCTCGAAGACATCGACCGGAGAGCAGCGCGCCCGCCCGATCGCCGGTCGCTTGCACAGTGAATTTCATGACCTTCCCCGACGAAGCCGCCGCTTTTATCGCACGCCATCCTGATCTTGCCGCCGTCGAAGTGCTGTTTTCCGACATCTCTGGCATCCTGCGCGGCAAGGAATACCCAGCCAGCGAGCTCAAATCGATTGCCGAGAAGGGCATGATCTCGCCCGTCTCGCACCTGATGCTCGATGCGACCGGTCACACCGAGCATCCCCATCTCGGCGCCGGCTTCGAGGGCGACCCCGACGGCTGCTTCCAGCCCGTGCCGGGCAGTCTGCGGATCGTGCCGTGGCGCGATATTCCAACCGCCCAGCTGTTGACCGAGGGCATGACGCTTACGGGCGAGCCCCACTTCGCCGATCCACGTGCGCTGGTGCGACGGGCGCTGCAGCCGCTCACGGCGATGGGGTTGACACCGATGGTCGCGCTCGAGCTCGAGTTCTACCTGCTCGATCCCCGCACCACTCCGCCCTCGCCGACCAAGCCCTCCAACGGGCTACCACGCCTCGAGGGCACCCAAACCATGAGCATGGAGGTGCTCGACGACTATCGCGACGTGATCGAGGAGGCCAAAGCGGTGTGCGCCGCGCAGGGCATTCCCCTCACATCCGTCTTCACCGAGTACGGCGACGGTCAGTTCGAGGCGAACCTCCATCATGTCCCCGATGTGCTGGCCGCTGCCGACGATGCAATGCTACTGAAACGTGCCATGAAGGGGATCGCGCGCCGGCGCGGACAGGTGGCGAGCTTCATGGCCAAGCCAATCCCAGGCAATTCCGGCTCCGGATTGCATGTCCATCTGAGCTTGCTCGACAGCAAAGGCCGCAATGTCTTCGGCGGCAAGGGCGGGCAAGTGCTGCTCGGGCATGCAATCGGAGGCCTGAAAGCGCTGATGCCGCAGTCGATGCTGCTGTTTGCACCAAACGCCAACTCGTTTCGCCGGTTCCAGATCGGCCAGTTCGTGCCGATGGAGCCGTCCTGGGTCGAGAATGAGCGCGGCGTCGCATTGCGCCTGCCGGTCGCGGGCGAAGCCGACAAGCGCTTCGAGCACCGGGTGGCGGGAGCCGACGCCTGCCCCTATCTCGTGGTTGCCGGCATCCTCGCCGGACTGCATCACGGCCTGTCGAACCAGATCGATCCCGGGCCAATGTCGCGCGAGGTTGCCCCGGTTGCCGCTGAACCGCTGCCAAACCGCTTTCCCCTCGCGCTGCGCGCTTTCCAGCAGGCCGACATCCTGCCCCACTATCTGGGCGGCGACTTCATGCGCGCCTATTTCAACATGAAACGGTTCGAGGAAGAGCGCTACCACGGCGAGGTGCCAGATCGCGACTTCGCCTGGTTCCTGCGAACCCTCTGAGCGCGAACGGGAGCTGACCATGCCGTCGATGAGCTCCGCCCATCCCCGCTCCTACTATGCGGCAACCGTCAACGACGCGACCGCCTATTTACGCCTCGAAGGCGACATCGCGGCAGATGTCTGCATCGTCGGTGGGGGCTTCTCGGGCCTCTCCACCGCAATCTTCCTCGCCGACCGAGGCGCCAAGGTGGTGGTGCTCGAAGCCAACCGCGTCGGCTGGGGCGCGTCGGGCAGAAATGGCGGGCAAGTCAATGGCGGGCTGCAAGGCGACGGGCGGATCCGCCAGGCGCTGGGCCAAGCAGGCAACGAGCTGATCGCCGCACTATGGTATCGCGGCCACGAGATCATCGAGCAGCGGATCGAGCGCTTCAGGATCGATTGCGATTGGAGGAACGGCTATGTCGAAGCGGCCGTGAAGCCGCGCCATCTGACTGGCCTCGAAGCCTTCGCCAAGGAGCTGGAGGGGTACGCCGGCGGCAGTGCCCACCTCGAGCTGGTCGACAGGACCGGCATGGCAAAGCTATTGGGGACCGACGCCTATCTCGGCGGCCTGATCGACCGGCGCAACGCCCACTGCCATCCGCTCAATCTGTGTCTGGGCGAAGCCAGGGGCGCCACCAGCCTCGGGGTCCAGATCTTCGAGGGCTCCTCGGTCGGCGAGATCGTGCATGGTCCCAAGCCCGTCGTCGTCACCAGCCGAGGTCGCGTCACCGCTTCGTCGGTCGTGCTCGCGGGCAACGCCTATCATAGCCTCGAGCGCAAGCGGCTGGGCGGTCTGTTGTTCCCGGCCGGCACCTACGTCATCGCGACCGAGCCATTGTCCAAAACCCTCGCCAACCGCATCAATCCGCAGAACCTCGCTGTCAGCGACAGCCGGATCGTGCTCGACTACTTCCGGCTCTCGGCCGACCGGCGCATGCTGTTCGGCGGGCTCTGCCAGTATGCCAATGTCGATCCGCCCAGCATCACCGGCGCGTTGCGTCCGCGCATGCTGAAGCTCTATCCCGAGCTTGCCGAGCTCCGGATCGACTATGAATGGGGCGGCCATATCGGCATCGTCATCAGCCGCGTGCCGTTGATCGGGCGCACAGCGGCAAACGTCTTCCACCTGCAGGGCTATTCGGGCCACGGCGTCAACGTCACTCACCTGGCGAGCGAGATCGTGGCGGACGCCATTGACGGCCGCTCCGAGCGGCTCGAATTGTTCGGGCGGATCCCGCAATGGCGCTTGCCGACCGGGCCCGCGATCGGCTCCAAGCTGCTCGCGCTCGGCATGGCGTACTACCGGCTGCGGGACCGGCTTCTGTAGGTTGGGTCGAGCCCGGACTTGATCCGGGCGACACCCAACGATCCAGGGCTCGGCCCGTGTTGGGTCTCGCTGAAGCGCTCGACCCAACCTGCA
This sequence comes from Hyphomicrobiaceae bacterium, assembly GCA_031431235.1. Classification (GTDB taxonomy): domain Bacteria; phylum Pseudomonadota; class Alphaproteobacteria; order Rhizobiales; family Hyphomicrobiaceae; genus JANNSW01. The sequence continues at coordinate 2,692 of JANPDA010000084.1, read as the reverse complement.
TCACCACCCACCCTGCAAGAGAAAGCCCACATTGCCGTTGCCGTTCTGGGCGGCGTCCGCCTTCTGCTTTTTCCCGAACTGGAAGACGCCGAAGGCGTTGTCGTTGCCGTTCTGGCTGATGGTTGCCGAGTGGCCCTTGCCGCGCTGGACGACGAGCGCGTTGTTGCCGCTGCCGCTCTGGCTGACGCCGGCCGCATTGCCGCTGCCGCGCTGGTTGACGCGAGCCTCGTTCTTCAAGTTGCGATAGAGCGAGTAGAGCTGGAAGCCCTTGCGGAATGCGTCTGCACTCTCGCCCTTTGGCGTCACGTAGATGTTGACGCTGCCGCCAGCAGCCGCGGGAGCTGGCGTTTGCAGCATGCAACCGGCCAGCGCGAGGCCAAACACGCCTCCCAGTATCCGGGTCGAGACCATGGAGATTCTCCTGAGATGTCAGAGTTCGCCGCTGAAATGCTCGCTGCATTCGACCCGCACTCCGCCCGCCGTCACTTCGAGCCGTGCGACATAGGCGCCGGGATCGCCGCCCAGCATGACCGTGCCGAGCGAGCCCAACTCGCCGGGGCCCGCGCTGAACTCCCCGCTTTGGCTGATATCGGACGAGCCGCCTCCGCCCGTCTTTGAGACTTCCAGGCGATAGGAGCCGGTGACCGCAGCATTGGCGTGCACGACACCCTCGAGGGTCACACCCGCCGACTGCTCGTGCACTCGGATCTCGCAGCGCAGGCCGCTTGCGGCCGCTTGCGCGCTGCCGCCTCCGCCCGCGTCGATGCCGATTGCCCCGGCAAGCGGCAGGAGCCCAATCGCGAGCCACAACTTGACCGATGACATGACCGTCGTCCTTCTGTTGAATTCGTGTCTTGCGGCGAGGGGAGCGTCCGCATCTCCCCTCGCCGGCTTGATCATTGCGCAGTGAGATGGCGCGTCAGTCCTGGACGATGACCGTGACGTTGCCGGCGCCGACCTGGGTCGTCGTCGCATGGTTGTTGCGGCCGGCCTGGATCACGCCGACGGCGTTGCCGCTACCGTCCTGGGTGGTGACGACGGTGTGGCCGCTGCCAAACTGCCCAACGCCGACGATGTTGCGCCGTCCGCGCTGATAGGTGTCGGCGGAGTTGCGGTTGCCGCTCTGGCCGATGACCGTCCGGTTGTAGCTGCCATCCTGGGTGCTGATGCTCGTATTGCCGGTGCCGTCCTGGTAGACGGTCAGGCGGTTGCGACGGCCATGCTGGGCGCCGCCAGCGCCATTCGCGTAACCGTACTGCTCAATCGAGACCGTCGATCCCCCAGCATAGGCATCGATCGCGCCCAAGCCAACAGCAAGAGCTACGAGGCTGATCTTCAACAGTGTGCGCATGTTCTGGTTCTTCCTCAGTTTCGGGTTAGGTTTTTGTTTCCTCCCCCTGGTCTATGAGCTGGTTCTATCAAGGCGCCGATGAACGAGATCTGAACTCCAACGTCAGCGCTCGTTCATGCCACGAAGGAGGACACGCTTGGGTTTGCCGGCGCCAAGCGCTATGCGCAGGCGGTGAAACCAGCTGCCGCCGTGTCGGAAAACTGTGATGGCTGGATGGCGCTACTCGATCACGATGCGCGGCGCGGGGCGGGCGGCGGAGCCGGCCTGCAACGTCTGCCAGATCGCCGCAGCCGCGGCGCGATAGGCCTTGGCGTGCGGCCCGTCGGCGGCACTCACCACCACCGGCTGCCCCGCGTCCGAGCGCTCGCGGATCTCGAGGGCGAGCGGGATCTCACCCAGGAACGGCACGCCTTGGCGCGCCGCCTCGTCGCGGGCCCCACCATGGGCGAAGATGTCGTGGCGCTTGCCGCAGCCATCGCACACGAAATAGCTCATGTTCTCGACGAGCCCCAGGATCGGCACGCTCACCTGCCGGAACATGGCGACGCCGCGGCGCGCATCGATCAAGGCCAGATCCTGCGGCGTCGAGACGATGACCGCGCCCGATAGCGGCACCTGCTGGGCCATGGTGAGCTGCGCGTCGCCCGTGCCCGGCGGCATGTCGACGACGAGCACGTCGAGCTCGCCCCAATCGACCTCGCGCAGCATCTGGGTGAGCGCGCTCATCACCATCGGCCCGCGCCAGACGATCGCCTTGTCCTCCTCGATCAGGAAGCCGATCGACATCACCTTGACGCCATAGCCTTCGAGCGGAATGATCGTACGCTTGTCCTTCAGTTGCGGCTTGCCGCGCAGATTGAACAGCTTGGGCATCGACGGCCCGAAGATGTCCGCGTCGAGCACACCGACCTTCAGTCCCATCGTCCGCAGCGCGAGCGCCAGATTGCAGGCGGTGGTCGATTTGCCGACGCCACCTTTGCCGGAGGCAACCGCAATGATGTGGCGGACGCCCGGAATGCCGGTCCCCTTCGTGCCTGCCTGCGTCGGCTGTGGCGCATGGGCATGCCCGCCGCTACCCTTGCCCTGCGGTCGCTCGGCGGTCAGCGAAGCGACAACGCCCTTGACGCCCGGGATGCTCGCGACCGCCACCTCAGCCGCCTGCCGCAAGCTCTCATAGGCCTGCGGGCGAGTTGCATCGACTGCGATCGAGAAATAGACCTTCTGCGATTGGACGACGATCTCGGAGAGCGCGCCCGAGCGCGTGAGCGGCGTCTTGCCGTCGGGGCCGGGGACGGCCTCCAGGCGCTTCAAAACGTCTTCGCGCGTGACGGACATTGGCTC
>JANPDA010000083.1:0-2749 GCA_031431235.1 Hyphomicrobiaceae bacterium | reverse complement strand
GCCTGGTATGCCCGCGACGCCGGAATGATGGGCACCTTCAAGGTGCCGCTGGTGCGGCTGGTGTTCGACTACGACGGCAGGGTCGCGGCTCACGGCAGTCCCGGCAGTTGTCTGCAGTACATGGATGGCGAGCAGCTGATCGTAGTGCCGCGCGACATCGGTGCCGAGCAGGCCGCCCGCGCACGCTTGCGTCGCCTCGAGCTCGACGGCCTCGAGCACGCCCCCTTCGATGCCGGGCCGGGACGACAGGACTGGCTATTCCTCTTTCCAAATAGCAATCGCAACGGCTACGAGCTGATCTCGACCTTCAACGATCCCGATCGGTTCCTGAATTTCTCGACGACGACCGTACGTGAGTTGCAGGCCGAAGGCTGGCAGGTCGCCTTCTCCGACGATTATCCCTACCGGATCGCCGATGGCGAGGCGAGCTGGTGGGCGGGCCTGGAGCAAGGCTCCGGCATCGACTGGTTCTCGTTCGCACTCGGTGTGGATTTCGAGGGCACGCGCATCAATCTCGTGCCGACGTTGGCACGGCTGATCGGCGAGCTGCCGCCGGAATTGGTCGCCGCGGCCATGCGTGGCACCGGCGAAGCGGACTGGCTCGTGCTGTGCTCGAAGCTGAAACTCTACCATACGCTGGAGGATGGCCGGTTGCTGCCGCTGCCCGGCGAGCGGGTGGCGCCGATCCTGAAGTCGCTGATCGAGCTGGTCGGTCCGCGCGGCGATCGCGTGAAGGAAGGTCGCGTCAGGATCCATCGGGCGGAAGCTGGGGCGCTCGCCGACTTTGCGAAGGAAGCGGGCGACGGCATCGCCTGGGCGGCTGGGGCGGAGCGGCTGCTCGAGCTGGGGGCGAGGCTGCGCTCCAGGAAGGGCCTCGCCAGGCTCAAGCCCCCTGCCAAGTTCAAGGCGAAGCTCAGGCCCTATCAGGCCGAGGGCTTTGCCTGGCTCGATTTCCTGCGCGACGCGGGCTTCGGCGGCGTGCTCGCCGACGATATGGGCCTCGGCAAGACCGTGCAGGCGCTCGCATTCCTCTGCCGTGAAAAGGCGTCCGGCCGGCTCGATCGGCCTGCGCTCATCCTTGCGCCGACGAGCGTGCTGCCGAACTGGAAGGCTGAGGTCGCCCGCTTCGCGCCCGGACTCACCGTGCTGGCGTTGCACGGGCCTGCACGCGCCCAGCACTTCGATCAGATTGGCAGCCATGATGTCGTGTTGACGACCTACCCGCTGCTGGCCCGCGATGCAGACGTTCTGCTGGATCAGGAATTCCACGTGGCCATTCTCGACGAGGCCCAGGCGATCAAGAATCCCAAGGCTGCGATCACCGGGTTTGCCCATCGCATCAAGGCCCGTCACCGGCTCGCGCTGACCGGCACGCCGCTCGAGAACAATCTGGGCGAGGTGTGGAGCCTCTTCCAGTTCCTCGCGCCCGGTCTGCTCGGGGATGAAAGCACCTTCCGGCGTACCTTCCGCACGCCGATCGAGAAGCACGGATCGCGGGAGGCGCAGACGTTCCTGACGCGACGCCTGAAGCCCTTCATGCTGCGCCGGACCAAGGAGCAGGTCGCGACCGAGCTGCCGAAAAAGACCGAGATCATCGAGCACGTGGTGCTCGAGGGCGCGCAGCGCGACCTGTATGAGACCGTGCGGGCCTTGATGCATCGCAAGGTGCGTGAGGCGATCGACAGCAAGGGCCTCGCCAAGAGCCACATCGTGTTCCTGGATGCGCTGCTGAAGCTGCGCCAGGTGTGCTGCGATCCTCGCCTGTTGTCGTTGCCGGCGGCGCGGCGCGTGAGCAGCTCCGCCAAGCTCGAGCGCCTGATGGAGATGCTGCCGGAGCTGATCGGGGAAGGCCGGCGCGTGCTGCTGTTCTCCCAGTTCACCAGCATGCTGGAGCTGATCGAGGCGGAGTTGCGAAAAACCTCGATCAGCTGGGTGAAGCTGACGGGTCAAACCACCGATCGCGAGGCGCCGGTGAAGGCGTTCCAGGCGGGCGAGGTGCCGCTGTTCCTGCTGAGCCTGAAAGCGGGCGGCACGGGTCTCAACCTGACGGCGGCCGATACCGTCATTCACTACGATCCCTGGTGGAATCCCGCCGTCGAGCACCAGGCGACAGATCGAGCCCACCGGATCGGCCAGAACAAGCCGGTCTTCGTCTACAAGCTGATCACCGAGGAGGGGATCGAGCAGGCGATCGAGCAGATGAAAGCGCGCAAGGCCGCACTCGCCGACGCGTTGTTCTCGGGCGGGACCGGCAAGGCGCTCGACCTGACGGAGGCCGACATCTCGGCGCTGTTTGCCCCGTTGTCGCCCTCCCGGCAAAAGCTCGCAGCCTGAGGAATGGAGTCAAGCCGAGGTTGTTTGCAGCGCACCCGTAGCTCGTGTGACTGGCCTACAGCCTGTGATGGGCCGATGTCGTCGACCACGAGCTTGGCGGTACCCACCTTCACGCAAGTGATGCGGACGAGAAAGGGCTCGGGGACGCCCACCAGGTCCACCCCCCGCTCGGCTCCGTTCCTGCTTGGGGCCCTGATAGCCAAGCAAGTCGACGCTCACCCGATCGAGCCTGCGCGACTTCGCCGCCGCCAGCACCCATCCTGCCGCGGGGGCCGGCTGGCGAGGGTCGCCTCCGCGGCTCAGGCGCCTTTGGCCGTCGCAACCGTCAAGCGCTGGCTTCGCCTTGACATCGGTGCCCGTTCCCGCGCTCAACTGCGGCCCCGACACGCCGGAGAGATCGATGCCCGCTTCCGCC
>JANPDA010000082.1:0-6166 GCA_031431235.1 Hyphomicrobiaceae bacterium | reverse complement strand
TCGGAGGGCAGCGCTCTATCCAGCTGAGCTACGGGTGCTTGGCTTTGCGGCAGGGCGCAGAGATACTCCATCTCCAGCGGGCACGCAAACGATTGTGGCCGCCGGCACGTCAGACCGAGGAGCAGCCGCCGTGACATTCATCGCCACCGTTCCCTACGCCGAGGCCGTGGGGCGCCTGAAGCAACTCTACGACCGTATCCGCGGGCCAGATGGCGCGATCGACAACATCATGGCGGCGCACAGCCTCAGGCCCCACACCATGGACGGCCACATGGCCCTCTACAAGAACGTCCTGCACCACAACGGCAACACCCTGCCGAAGACGCTGCTGGAGACCGTCGGCGTCCATGTCAGCCTCCTCAACGCCTGCGCCTATTGCGTCGAGCACCATTTCGCCGGCCTCATCCGACTGCTGGGCGATGCCGCACGGGCCAACGCGATCCGCTCGGCGCTCGAGAGCGGCGCTTTCGCGGGCGTGCTCGACATGCGCGAAGTTGCCGCGCTCCGCTATGCCGAGGCGCTGACGCGGTCTCCCTCGACAATCACGCAAACCCATATCGCTGAGCTGCACACCGCCGGCTTCACTGATGGAGAAATTCTGGAGCTGAACCAGGTGACGGCCTATTTCGCCTATGCCAACCGCACGGTGCTCGGCCTGGGCGTCACGCTCGCCGGCGATGTGCTGGGCTTGTCGCCCGGCAACAGCGACAATCCGGACGACTGGGGCCATCGGTAGCGCGGTGCGGTGATCAGTGGGGTCAGACCCCTTGGGCAGGATGTCGACGGGTTTCAGAGGCGCCGAGGCCAAGGGGTCCGGCCCCGTTTCTTCCCGACCCCGTTTCTTCCCAGCAGCGTCAGAACCCGCCACCGGTCTTGAAACCGCCGTCACTGCGGCCACTGCCACTGCGACCACTGCCACTGCGGCCGCCGAATGGCGGCATGCCGGCGCTGCGGCGGAAGGGGTCGGCCGGACGCCAGTCCCAGCGCTGGGCGCGCCGGGCCCGGGTCGAGTACTCGATGCCGGTGATCACGCCCTTCAGCAGCTCCTCCAGCATGTGATTGAGATCGCCGTCGGGCTCCAGCACCGAGCCGGGCTCGTCGTAGTGCGACCGGCGGAAGTCGGCGGCGACGCGGATCAGCTCCTCGCGGCGCTTGGACAATTGCTCCAGCTCCTGACGGCCCTCCTCGACATGCTCCGACAGCTCGTCGAGCTTGCGGTCGATTGCGGCGATGCGCTCGGCGATCTCGTCGTCGGTCGGCTCGACGGTCTCGCGGGCGAGTTGAACGAGGCGCTGGTAGCTCTCATCCTCCAGAAACTCCGCCGAGATCGAGACCGCCTCGCGAAACGAATCGTCGAGCCCCTCGGCATAGCGATTGAGCCCCTTGGAAATTTCCGCCATCTCGGCGGTGATCCTCTCGATCTCGCCATTGAGCATGGTCTGACGCTCACGAGCGACGGCGAGCCCGGCCGGCAGATCCTTGCCCGCAAGCGCGCGGATCTTCTCGGCCTCGATCGATTCGAGGCTCGCCCGCTCCTGGTCGAGCAGCTCGGCCCGTCGCGCCGCATGCTCGCCAAGGCGCTTGGGGATCTCGATCAGCACGGCGTAGTTGGCACGCGCATCGTGATAGCCGACGAGCCGGGCGACCTGATTGTCGGCGATGCGGACGAGCGCCATCGGGCGGTAGCCCTCGAGACCGTAGCGGCGGCGCCAGAGATACATGAAAAGTGGATCGTGCTCGTAGGTCCTCCCCTTCGTCTGGCGGTCCTCCTCGGCGATCTCGGCCTTGGCTCTGGCCTTGTCGTGGGTCTCGCGCGCGGCATCACGCTTTGCGCGCTGGTCGCGATAGTGGGCATCGCTGTCGAGGGCGAGGCGCGCCTCGCTCGCGACCTGGTCGAGGCGAGCGTCGAGCGCGGCGATCTCCCCGACGAGCCCGGCGCGTTCCTCGTTCAGCTTCTTCAGCCGCTGCTCGGCGGCGGCGAGACGTTGCTTTAGACTGTCGATGGTTGTTTGCCGCGCCGCCAGAATCGCAGCCACGCGATGCTGCAGCCGGTCGGCGTCGTCGACCACGCCATCGGCAACGGCATGGCGGGTGCGCACCTCGGCCATTTCGCGGAAAGCCCTGGTGCGGCTCTCCAGCAGCTTCGAGCGCTCGGCATTGGAGGCTTCGAGCCGGTTCTGGACCGCCCCCTCCTTCTCGCGCAAATCCGCAATCGCGCGCTCGATCTCCGCCAACGTAGCCTGTCCGGTCGCCATGCCCTCACCACCTCGTGATCGCGCCGCCGGCGATGGGAACGGACCAGGCCGGCTCGAGATCGCCCCTCAGTTTCGCACCCGCCTCCGATTTCTGCACGATGCCGTCGTCCTTCTTGTCCTTGCTCACTGCTTCCAGCACCTCACGCTCGACCCGGACGGCCCAGGTCGTCACCCGCTCGCGCTTGCCCGTTTCCTCGTTGAGGATCTCCTGCGTCACCGCATTGCCGTTGCGGTCGATCGCTTCCACCACGAGATAGTAATTGTAGACCTCGGGGTTGCGGTCGGGCAGGCGCCAGAGGCCCGAGAGCTCGCCCTGGCGACTGACGATGCGGATCGTGAACTCCTCGCGCAGCCGGGCAAGAGTCGCCGCCAGCTCCTGCTCGGCGGCCTGAGCCGCAGCCGCGTTGCCAGCCGCTGCCGCGTTGAGCCCGGATTTCGCGAGCACCTCGGCCTTCTCCCTGACGCGCTTGTCGCGGGCCTCGGTGCCGATGTCGGCGGCGGCGCGCTCGATCGCCGAGGGCAGCCGGTCGGCCAGCTCCACCCGCAGCTCCTCGGCGGCCAGGAGGCGGGGTCGCTCATAGAGCAGATGATTGGCGCCCCACAACAGCGCGAGGCCGGCCAGCCCGCCGGCGATCCACTTGCCCCACTGCTCCCGTGTCACATAGAGCCGGGCCAGGCGCGTCGCGAGGCCGTCGGGCGGCGGGCGGTAGGTGAACCGCTCCTGCTCCAGCGCCGTGACGCCGTCCTCCAGGATGCGGTCGGACACCTCGATGCCCTGCCCATGGTAGATCTCGCGCAGCCGCTCGATCAGCCGCTTGCGCCGCTCGTCGTCGTCGAGCTCGCGCTCGACGATGCGCTCGTCGTGGCGCAGCGTGTCGACGACATCCATGGCGATCATGATGTCGTCGAGCGGGGGAGTTTTCGGGTCTGGGGTTGCGGTCGCTGTCATGGTCATGGGGTCAGACCCCTTGGGCTCGGGTTTGCAGTCGTCAGGAACGGTCGGGCCAAGGGGTCCGACCCCAAACCCTACTTCTCCAGCAATTGGCCGCCCTCGACCGACAGACGTGCCAGCCGGCGCTTGCCGTCCTCGACCGCCTCGCGGATCTCCTGGGAGTTGCGCGTCGCCAGCACCCGCATCTCCTCGATGATCTCGCGCGAGCGGATCTGGAAGTTGACGACCGAGTCGACGAGCTTCTTGACCGCCTCCACCCGGATGGTCGGGCCATAGCCTGCCCGCACCGCGGCCTCCTGCACCTTCTCGCCCATCTGCGAGATGGTCTCGAGGCTTTCCTCGACCCCCTTCTTCATGCTCTCCAGCGCACGGGTCGATTCGTTGAGGCCGAACAGGCCGGTGAAGGACGCCTTCAGCGCGGTCAGCACCGCTTCGTTGGTCGAGAAGAAGCTGATCGCCTGCTGATAGACGCGCTCCTTGGCGCTGGTCGTCTGCAGCAGGCGCGACATGATCACCTCGGAGGTGTTGTAGCCGATGGTCAGATTGTCGGCGAGGTCCTTGGCGATCTGGTAGCGCTTCTCCTCGTCCTGCAGCTTCCTGATCTGATCGTCGCGCGCCATCTCGAGCTCGGCGCGTGCGGTCAGGTCCTCGCCCTTGAAGGCGTCGACGGTCTGTGCCGCCTTGCCGAGCTCGGTCTTGGCGGCGGCAAGGGTTTTCTCGGCCGCCTGCAGCACCTTGAGCGAGAGCACCTGAGCCTGCTTGTAGGCGCCGCGGAAGTCCGCATAGGCCGTCAGGATGCGGCCTTCGCGCACGATCTGGTCCTTGGCGTCCTTGGCGACCTCGAGATAGACGTGGCGGATCTCCTCGAAGCGGTCGGCGATATCGCCACGGCGCACCTTCATCCAGACGTTGGATACGCGCTCGAAAGTGTTGATCTTGCCGTCCGCCAGCTGATCGACGAGGCGCTTGGAATCGTCGCGGATCGAGTTGAACGCGCGCACGATGTCCTCGTAGCGCTCGCCGATCTCCATCGCCGAAATCTCGTTGCGGACGATGTCGTTGAAGGTCGAGACCGCGGCCAGCGTCTTGGCGATGATGGTCACGCTTTCATGGTCGAGCTCGTAGATCTGCTCGAGCAGACCCCCGATCGGGGAATCCTCGGACGACTTGACCTCGAGCCCGAGGTCGCGGACCTGCTCGAGGGCTTTGTCGAGGCGCTTCAGTGCGGTGAGGGCGGGGGCCATGGGAGCTTCCTGTTGCGCGAGTGGGCGGCGCGTCCTGCGCGGCGATCAAAATCCGGATACGCCCCGTTAGCATGGATGCGCGCGAGGTGAAACGGGGTCGGACCTCGCGTTCCAGACCCTGCGTTCCAGACCCTGCGTTCCCTGGCCGGCCGCGGCGCACGTGGCGTTGTCGCCGGCCGTCGGCTATGGTCGGTGCCGCCATGACCTCCTCCTTCGGCTCACGCCTCTCGGTCGCAGCCTCCTTGCCCGGTTTCCGGCGCGGGCGGGCGCATGCGGTCAAGGTCGGGTTCCTGGCGCCGCTGTCGGGCGCGGTCAGGGCCTGGGGCTGGCCGGGTCTGAAGGGCTGCGAGATCTGGGTCGAGCGGGTGAATGCGCAAGGCGGCATCCGGCTCGCCAACGGACCGGCGCAAGTGGAGCTTTTCGCCTTCGATTGTACCTACAGCGCTGGCCGGGCGCTTCAAGGCGCACGCAAGCTGGTGCAAGACGAGGGCGTGGAACTGTTGTTGATGCTGGGCGGCGACACGTTTCCCCCGGTGAAAGAGCTGGTCACGCAAGCGCGCGTGCTGACCTCGACACTGCTGCCGAGCGACCTGTCGCCCGATACCGAGTTCCTGATTGCGCCCTCCGAGGTGCATCCGCTCTACAATGTGACCGGAGTGGAGTGGCTGAGCGAGCGACGCCCGGAGCTGCGCACGGCGGCGATCTGCGGTCCGCGCGATGCGCTCGGGCTGCCCTCGATCGCGACCTACCGCGCGGCGTTCGAGGCGGCCGGTATCACGCTCGCGCGCGAGATCTTCTTCGAAGCGGCAACCGCCGATGTCGAGGCGATCGTCGATTCGATGCTCTCGGTTTCCCCCGACATCGTGTGCTGGAGCACGAGCTATGAGCCGTTCGTGCATGCCTTCACCGAGGCAGCCTTCCGGCGCGGCTACAAGGGCCAGCTCCTGTCCTGCACCTGCGACCGCTACCCGCGGCTGATCGCGCGCACGTCGCGGGAATTCATGGAAGGCTTCGTCTTCCAGTTTCCCGATTTCGACGATCCCGCGCTCGCTGCCGCACCGATCGGATTCGACCGGCCCAAGGAGTTCTACGCCGAGTTCGAGCAGCGCTTTCCCGGCGAGTGGAGCGCGGTGTCATGGGAGTACGTGGCGGTGCTCGACCTCTGGCGCTCGGCAGTCGAGGCGGCAGGCTCGACGGAGGCGCCTGCCGTGCTCGCCGCCATGAAGTCGGGCGGGGAAGGCCGGCATGCGTTCGGGGAGGCCCAGTGGTGGGGCCGCGAGCTGTTCGGCATCGACAACGCGCTCGTGGGTGATTGGCCGGTCGTCGTCATCGGCGACGGCAAAGCCCGCATCGCCGAGTTCCGCTCGCTGCCCCGTTGGCTCGCCCGCCATGGCGACCGGCTGAAGGCGCACATGCGCGCGCTCGGCCAGCTCTGGGACCAGCGCGTCGCGCCACGCCCGCTCGACAGCGAGAAGGTGCCGGGGCCGTTCGTGCGGATGCGGGGGGCGGAGCGGTAGGCTGCTCGTCGATCGCTCAAGCTGATGACAGATGATTCTGCTTGATCGCCTCCGTGGCCCGTCGCAACGCCGGTAAGTCGTCTTTCAATGTCTGCCAGAGAATTCGTGTGCTGACCTTGTCGTAGATGTGACGATAGACATTGCCCGCATCGGCCATGCGTCGCCATTCGATGTCTGGGTGCTTGGCCTTGATTTCTG
>JANPDA010000081.1:0-13845 GCA_031431235.1 Hyphomicrobiaceae bacterium | reverse complement strand
GGCAAACCCAGCGGCATCGAGCGCATCGACGAGTTGGTCAACAAAATCGGTGTCCTTGCGAGAATAGGAAACGAAAACCCTGAGCCGGTCGGCAATATCCTCAACTGAATCGACCACGACAGTCCCCTCGCCGGTACATGTTCAAAAAACATTCTGAGAACTCGCGGTTCCACACGAACTCGAACCTGATCGCGCCGAAGTCGGATGTCAATCGCAGTGGAGACGACATGGTGCGAGTGGGTACAATGTCCGTTGGGGGTCACAACCCACCGTCCCCGCCACGTCCGCCCCACTCATCATTTCCCCCAGGCAGCGGACATCCAATGGCACGATAGTCCCATCTGCTCTCGCGGTCCAGCACCCGCCCCGTCCACCGCCACTCACCCAAACTCCATGATCACCGCATCGACCGCCAGACTGTCACCCGGTTTCGCCTTGACTGTCTTCACCACCCCGTCGCGCTCGGCTTTCAGGATGTTCTCCATCTTCATGGCCTCGACCACGCACAGCGCATCGCCCGCCTTCACCTCCTGGCCGGCTGCGACATGCACCGCCTTGACGAGGCCGGGCATCGGGCACAGCAGCAGCTTGGAGGTGTCGGGCGCCTGTTTGACCGGCATCAGGTCGGCGAGCGCGGCCTCCCGCTCGGTATAGACGCGCACCGCCGCTTCGATGCCGCGATAGGCGAGCCGCATGCCATTGAGGATCGGCCGCACCTGCACCGCGACCGGCCGGCCGTCGACCGTGCCCTGCCAGACCGGTTGCCCCGGCCACCAGGAGGATGAGACCGCCAGTGGCTTGCCGCCCGCATCGTTGCCCTTGAAGGCGACCGAAACTCCCCCTGCCCCGTCGTCGGTCAGCACCGCGCGCTTGCGTGCTCCCACCATGTCGACGACACGCTCCTCGGCAAATCGCACGGCCGTGCCGTTCATCTGTTGCGTGATCCGCCGGCGACGCCGATTGCCCAGATGATCGATCGCAGCCGCGACCGCGGCGAGCACGTCGAGATCGGCGCCCTCCGGCGTGCGGCCCTCGAACCCGCGCGGGAACTCCTCCTTGATGAACCCAGTCGAGAGCTTGCCCTCGCGCCAGCGCGGGTTCTGCATGACGGCGGCGAGGAAGGGGATGTTGTGACCGATGCCCTCGATCGCGAAGTCGTCCAGCGCCCGGGCCATGGCATCGATTGCCTCGAGCCGGGTCTTGGCATGGGTGACGAGCTTGGCGATCATCGGATCGTAGTACATGGAGATCTCGCCGCCCTCGCCGACGCCGGTGTCGTTGCGGACGGTAATGCCATTCACCGTGCCTTCGGCGGGCGGGCGATAGCGCACCAGCCGGCCGATTGATGGCAGGAAGTTGCGGGTGGGGTCCTCGGCATAGATCCGGCTTTCGATCGCCGAGCCGACGAGCTTCACCTCGGCCTGCCTGATCTGCAGCTTCTCGCCCGCCGCCACCCGGATCATCTGCTCGACCAGATCGATGCCGGTGACGAGCTCGGTCACCGGGTGCTCGACCTGCAGGCGCGTGTTCATCTCGAGGAAGAAGAAACTCCGGTCCTGGCCCGCCACGAACTCGACGGTGCCCGCTGAATCATAGCCGACCGCCTTCGAGAGCGCGACCGCCTGCCCGCCCATCGCCTTCCTGGTCTTCTCGTCGAGCAAGGGCGAGGGCGCCTCCTCGATCACCTTCTGGTTGCGACGCTGGATCGAGCACTCGCGCTCGCCCAGATAGATGCAGTTGCCGTGCTTGTCGCCCAGCACCTGAATCTCGATGTGGCGCGGATTGACGATGAACTTCTCGATGAAGACGCGATCGTCGCCGAAGGAGGCCTTGGCCTCCGAGCGGGCGAGGCCGTAGCCCTCCTCGCACTCCTTGGCCGAATAGGCGATACGCATACCCTTGCCGCCGCCGCCAGCGGACGCCTTGATCATCACGGGATAGCCGACCTCGCCGGCGATTCTGACCGCTTCCTTGGCGTCGGCGATGACGCCGAGATGGCCTGGCACGGTCGAGACATTGGCCTTGGCGGCCGCCTTCTTCGATTCGATCTTGTCGCCCATGGCGGCGATCGCCTTGGGGTTCGGCCCGATGAAGACGATACCGGCCTTGGCGAGCGCAACCGGAAAGGCTTCGCGCTCGGAGAGGAAGCCGTAGCCCGGATGCACGGCCTCGGCTCCGCTCGCCTTGCAGGCGTCCACCATCTTCTCGATCACGAGATAGGATTGCGCGGCAGCCGGCGGGCCGATGTGGACGGCCTCGTCCGCCATCTCCACGTGCAGCGCATCGCGGTCGGCATCGGAGTAGACTGCAACCGTTGCGATCCCCATGCGCCTCGCTGTTTTGATGACGCGGCAGGCGATCTCGCCGCGATTGGCGATCAGGATCTTCTTGAACATCTGTGGGCCTGGAGGGATGAAATGACGGGGAGTTGATCGGTGAGGCGTTTTGAACGGGTCGTCCGCTATCGTAAACTGGTGGATCGAGCTCGGATATCCCTGGCTGAGAGGATGAGACTGAAGCGATGCAGGATAGAGTAGTGCCGCCGCCAGTGGAAGCCTCGAGGGTGCGCCCGGCCGTTCCACGAACGCTCGTCAATGCGGTCGTCGATTGGCTGATGCAGCAGGCGTTGACGGACGCCGAGATCGAGACGATCGTGTTCGGCTGCTGCGAGCGTCTGCAGGCCATCGGCATTCCGCTGGCGCGCGGCTACTGCGCCTTCTCGGTGCTGCATCCCCTCCACAGCGCGCTCGGCATCACCTGGGAGCGCGGCGTCGGCTCGCGGCTCGACGACTACCCCCATGTGCCCGGCGGCCTCAACACCGGTTTCACCAGGAGCCCGCACCACTACATGCTGGGCCGCGGCCTCAACTTCCTGCGGATCCGGCTCGACACTGCCGACCGCCATTACGACTTCCCCGTGCTCACCGACCTCGTCGAGAAGGGCGTCACCGACTACGTCGCCTATCTCGTCAGCTTCGAAGGCAACAGCTCGTTCAGCCAGTCCTCGGGCGGCGGCATGATCGGCTCCTGGGCGAGCGATCACGTGGACGGCTTCTCTGATTCCGACATCGAGACGCTGCTCAGGGTCGAGGCGCGCCTGGCTGTCGCCTGCAAGATGGCGGTGCGCGACCAGCTGATGCGCAACGTGGCGAAGACCTACCTCGGACGAACGACGGGCAAGCGCGTGCTCTCGGGCCAGATCAAGCGGGGTGACGGCGAATCGATCGATGCCGCGATCTGGTACGCCGACCTGCGCGGCTCGACCGGCATGGCCGACCGGATGCCGCGGCAGGAGTTCATCGACCTGCTCAATCAGTTCTTTGGCGAGATCGGCCAGCCGGTGATCGAGTCGGGGGGTGAGATTCTCTCTTTCATCGGCGACGCCATGCTCGCGATTTTCCCGATCGGCAAGGGCGTCACGGGCGAGATGGCATGCCAGGCGGCATCCGAATCTGCGTCCGTTGCGCAGGCCCGGATGGCAGCATTCAACCACAAACGCAGGGCGCAAGGCCATGCGCCACTCGAGTTCGGCATCGCCTTGCATCGGGGCGAGGTGACCTATGGCAATGTGGGTGTGCCCAACCGGCTCGCCTTCTCGGTGTTCGGCTCGGTCGTCAACGAGGTGGCGCGCCTCGATTCGCTGACGAAGGAGCTGGGCGAGCCGGTGCTGGCAAGTCAGGCCTTCACCAAGTCGCTGCCGATGCCGTGGCGCCCGCTCGGCAGCCACAAGCTGCGCGGCGTCGGGCGCCGCATGAAAGTATTCGCGCCCACCTGGTCGAGCTACAAGCCAGCCGGTGCCGCAGGCCAGAGCGAGGACGACGCGATGCGCTGGGCGTGAGTCCCCATTTCTCCACCCCCTCAGCTCGTCGGCACGTCGAGCTTGCGCGTCAGGTTCTCGAACTCGCGCCGCAGCTCCTGGTTCTCGAAGATCTGGTCGAAGCCGGGGGCTTCGAGCTTCTGGATCGCCTCGAACGAGGCCGCCGCGTCCTTGATCAGGGCGCGCAGCTGGAAGCTCGCTTCCACCGTCTCGTAGGTATTGTCGGCGATCTTCAGGTCCTTGACGGCCTTCAGGCGGGCGGATGCGAGCTGCTCGCGCTGCTGTAGCAGATAGCTGCGGTAATAGGCCGAGACCTTCTCGGCGAACTCCTGGCTCTTCAGATTGGCTTCGAGCGCGCGTTTCTGGTCTGGCCGGTTCTGCTCCTTCAGGAGGCGCTTCGTCTCCGTGCGCGCCTTCGCCACGTCACGGCCTATCGCCTGCAGGCGCGGCAGGTAGACGGTGTCGATCTTGTGGATGAGCACGTCCTGGGCGTGCACCAGCATGGCGAACAGCGCCGAGTGCATGGCGAAGAATTTCCGCGCCGTGCCGAGATTGTCGCCCGAGGCCTGCACGGCCTTGGCCAGCTGCTCGTCGATCAGGCGCGCCGCGTTGAAGGCTGCGACCAGACGCACCAGATCGCCCGAGAGCACGCTGTCGAGGAGGAGGTCGAGCTGGGCAGGGTCCATCTTGATGCCGGACTGGGCGAGCGCATCCTGGATGCCGAGCTTCGTCTTGGTGATCTCGTCCTTGTTGCCCTGGATGCGCTTCTCGGCATCCTCGATCTCCTTGTCGAGGCTCTCGACGGTGTCGTTCAGGATGCCCGGCATCATGGCGTCCTTGGGCGCCGTCAATTGCTTCTTGCGCAACTCGCCGATCTGATCCTCCAGATCGCGGATCGACTTGCGCTTGTCCTCGATGCCTTTCTGCAGGTCGACGATCGGCACGTCGGTGACGACGCCGAGCGCCGCATCGAGCAGGGCCCGGACCTTGTCCTCGCGATCCTCCCTGGTCTCGGTCCAGATCGGCGTGACGAGGAACTCGTCCTTGCTGGGGAGCTTTTTTGCGTCCGACCGCTGCTCGGCGGTCTCCTCCAGGATCGAATCGATCGAGGAGAGCAGGCGCTTGGCCTGCTCGTAGGCGGCGTCGCCCTCGCGGGGGTCGGCTTCCTCGACCGGGGCGACCGCCGGCTGCTCCTCTGCGAGCGCGGGGGCAGTAGTGGGCGCGCCCGCGAGCATGAGGATCGCCAGGAGGCAGGCCGGGATATTGCGTTGCATGGTGTTTCTCCGCATACCAATCCGGATGAGATCAGAATAGGGCATTTCGATGGGCAAGGGACACATTGTTCATGTTGCAGATCAGCATGAGCAATGTGTCCCCTCTCACCTCCCTAGGAATTCTCGGAACGCTTGGAGCGTCGCCTCGCTCACGTGGTGCTCGATGCCTTCGGCGTCGGCTTCGGCGACGCCCGGATCGACGCCCAGCGCGATCAGGAAGTCGCGCACGAGCTTGTGGCGGGCGCGGGCGGCGGCGGCGAGCGCCTCGCCTCGCTCGGTGAGGAAGATCGCGCGGTAGGGCTTGGAGGTCACGAAGCCGTCGCGCTGCAGGCGCTGGATCGTATTGTTGACGGTCGCGTTCGAGACGCCGAGCCGGCCCGCCAGATCGACGAGGCGGGCTTCGCCCGTCTGCTCGATCAGATCGGCGATCAGCTCGACATAGTCCTCGGCGAGCTCGCTCTGGTGCGCCTCCCGCACGCGCTGGAAGCGCTCGGCCTGCGCCCGCGTGTCGTCGACCGTGTCGTCCGCCGTTGCCATCATCCGTCTCCTCGGAGGAACCCTACTCGATTTCGGCATTGACAACAAGTTTAGCTACGGCTAATTTTTCACTTGCTTGCTAACAATCGGCGCGGGGTTCCTCGCGACGCACTTCAAATCGGGATGCTGGGGTGTAGGAATGCGGCATTGGCTTCAGAATGGGTTCGACCGCCGCAGATTGCTCTACGGGGGCTTGGCTCTATCCGGCGGATCGCTGCTCGGCGCGCTCGGCCGCGCCGCCACGACCGACACGACCACGCACACCGGTCACGCGGCCGGCACGCCCGCTTCTCCGCACGGCTCCCACGGCGGCATGATCACCGTCGGCGAGGTCGACGGCACGCGCAACGGCTTCGACCCCTCCGCCATGCTGACCGACTGGGACACGGGCAGCGTCTCGGCGCTCCCCGACGGCCGCCGCTTGCGGTCGTTCGAGATCGAGGCCGTCGACAAGGAGATCGAGATCGCGCCGGGCGTCAGCTTTCCTGCCTGGACCTTCAACGGACGGGTACCGGGGCCGACTCTCAGGGTGACGGAAGGCGATCGCCTGCGCATCCTCTTCCGCAACAACGGCTCCCATCCCCACTCGATGCACTTCCACGGCATTCACTCGGCACGCATGGACGGCGTAATGGGAGCGGGCGTGATCGGACCGGGCGAGGAGTTCACCTACGAGTTCGACGCCTACCCGTTCGGTTGCCATCTCTACCATTGCCACGCCCTGCCGCTGAAACGGCACATGCACAAGGGCATGTACGGCGCCTTCATCATCGACCCCGATCCGGCACGCCATCCCGAGCACGCCCCTGTCGCCGCCTCGCGCCTGCTGGGCGATCCCGCCAATGCCGAATGGCAGGAATTCGTGATGGTGATGAACGCCTTCGACACCGACTTCGACAACGAGAACGAGTTCTACGCGGTCAACACGGTCGCGCATCATTTCTCCCGCCATCCGATCCGCGTCGTGCGCCCCAGGCCCGTGCGCATCTATCTCATCAATGTGACCGAGTTCGATCCGATCAACTCGCTGCACCTGCACGCCAACTTCTTCGACTATTACGACCACGGCACCACGCTCACCCCGACGTCGCGCACGATCGACACGGTGATGCAGTGCCAGGCCCAGCGCGGCATTGTCGAGTTCACTTTCAAGGACCACGAGACCGGCCAGTACATGTTCCACGCGCACCAGTCGGAGTTCGCCGAGCTCGGCTGGATGGGCATGCTCGACGTGGTGGAGGCAACAGCATGACGGACGCGGACCCTTCGGTGGCGGCGCCGGACACCAAGCGCGAACGGGCTTCCGCCTCGACCGCCGGCCTCGTCTGGATCGTGCTGCCGCTCTTCCTGTTCGGGCTCGCCGCCGTCTGGCTCGTCCAAACCGACCCGATGCGCGTGTTCGACAACGGGGCTCCCCCAGTCGAGAAGCTGACCTTCGAGCAGCGCGTGCTCGACGAGACCGGCATCCGTCTCAAGGTGCGCGCCGGCGGCTCCGAGCCGATGACGATCGCCCAGGTGCAGGTCGACGACGCCTATTGGACCTTCACGCAGAGCCCGCCCGGCGACATCGCACGCGTCGCCTCGGCCTGGATCCACATTCCCTATCCTT
Organism: Hyphomicrobiaceae bacterium; assembly: GCA_031431235.1. GTDB lineage: Bacteria > Pseudomonadota > Alphaproteobacteria > Rhizobiales > Hyphomicrobiaceae > JANNSW01. The sequence goes on along the minus strand of JANPDA010000081.1, from coordinate 6,608 downwards.
GGATCCTCGGCGAGGCGCACCGGGTCAAGATCGTGACCAGGACCGGCGCCACCTTCGAGCACGAGATCGAAGTCGCGGTGGCGACGCCAAAGGCGGACATGAGCCAGTTGCGGCCGCAGGCGCTCGTCGGCGCCTTCGTCGGCATCCTGCCGGTCGCGATCGGCCTCATGTTCTACCCCCTCCTGCGCCGAGCAGGCAAAGACGGCATCGCCTTCATATTGGCCCTCACTGCCGGGCTCCTCGTGTTCCTCTTCGTCGACACGTTGGAGGACGCGCTCGAGCTTGGCGGTGAGGTGGCAGCTGCCTTCCAGGGCCACGTGATGGTGGTGCTCGTCGCGCTGCTCTCGTTCCTTGGGCTCATGGCGGTCGGACGCCGCCATGGTGTGCCGACCGGATCAGCACTTGCGACCTACATTGCCCTCGGCATCGGGCTGCACAACTTCGGCGAGGGCCTCGCCATCGGGGCGGCCTTCGCAACCGGCGCGGCAAGCCTCGGCACCTTCCTGGTGCTCGGCTTCACGCTGCACAACATCACCGAAGGGCTCGGCATTGCCGCTCCCATCCTGCGGATCAGGACCTCCCTCATGACCTTCGTCGGGCTCGCCTTGCTGGCGGGTGCCCCGGCCATCCTCGGCATGTGGCTCGGCAGCCTTGCGCTCACACCGCAATGGGCCGGATTCGCCCTTGCGATCGGGGCAGGCGCGATTGCGCAAGTGCTGGTCGAGGTCGGAGCCTATGTCGCGCGCGAGCAGGGTGGCGTCGCGAAGGCATTGAGCCCCACGGTCATCGGTGGAGTCGCTGCCGGCATTCTGATCATGTATGCGACCGGGATGCTGGTGAAAGTCTGAGCCGGCTTTCATCGTGCCCGGCGAAAACCGGCCTTGTGGCTGCGACCGCCCGCCTATGCGCCTCGGGAGCAATCGAGGTTGCCAATGGGCGGGGCCGGGCTATCGTGAGTGGGTTTCCAACCCCAACTCGAGTGGAGCTTTGGATGCCGGATCTTTCTGACTTCCCGATTGCCCGGCGCTGGCAGCCCCGACATCCCGACCGCCTGCAACTCTATTCCTTTCCCACGCCCAACGGCGTCAAGGTCTCGATCGCGCTGGAGGAGCTGGAGCTGCCCTACGAGGCCCACGCGATCGATATCGGCAAGAACGAAACCTGGACGCCGGAATTCCTGTCGTTGAACCCCAACGGCAAGATCCCCGCCATCATCGATCCGGATGGGCCGGGCGGCATGCCGATCGCATTGTTCGAATCCGGAGCGATCCTGCTCTATCTGGCCGAGAAAACCGGCAAGCTGCTGCCGGCCGATCCGGCGCGTCGCTTTCAGACCATCCAATGGGTGTTCTTCCAGATGGCGGCGGTCGGACCGATGTTCGGCCAGCTCGGCTACTTCCACAAGTTCGCCGGCCGCGAGATCGAGGACAAGCGCCCGCTCGAGCGCTATCGGGTCGAGACCAGTCGCCTGCTCGGCGTGCTCGATTCGCGCCTCGAAGGCCGGCAATGGATCATGGGCGACGACTTCACGATCGCCGACGTCTCTCTGCTCGGCTGGGTGCGCAACCTGATCGGCTTCTACGGCGCGCGCGAGCTGGTCGGGTTCGATGCCATGCGCCACGTCCCGGCCTGGCTGGAGCGCGGCCTTGCCCGCCCAGCCGTGCAAAGAGGTCTCGAGATCCCCAAGCGGCCGTAGCGCCTCGCGCCGGCCGGCCGAGCCGGTTGCTCCCTCGGTCAGCCCCAGGCGAGCACGCGTTCGCAGGCTTCGAGAATCCGCGTCGGGCTCGGCATGGTGCGGCGCTCGAGCTTGGGCATCGGCGTCACCACGTCGTAGCCGGTGACCCGCTCGATCGGGGCGAGCAGAGCCGTGATCGCCCGCTCCTGCAGGCAGGCCGCGATCTCGGCCCCAAACCCTGCCGTCCGCGCCGCCTCGTGCACGATCACGCAGCGCCCCGTCCTCTCGACCGAGGCGACGACCGTGTCGGCATCGAACGGCTTGATGGTCGCGACATCGATCACCTCAGCCGAGATGCCGCGGCCGGCGAGCGTCTCGGCCGCCTCGAGCGTCTCCTTCATCATCGCGCCCCAGGCGACGAGTGTGATGTCGCGGCCCTCGCGCGCGACGAAGCAGGTGTCGAGCGGCAGCGCCTTGCCGTCGTCCACCACCTCCTCGCGGAAGCCGCGATAGAGCCGCGTCGGCTCCAGGAACACCACCGGATCGGGATCGCGGATGGCAGCGAGCAGCAGGCCATAGGCCTTGGCCGGTGAGGACGGGATCACCACCCGCAGCCCCGGCATATGCGCGAGCATCGATTCGATCGCTTCGGAGTGATGCTCGGGCGCATTCACCCCGGCGCCGTGCGTGACGCGGATCGTCAGCGGGCAGGTGATGCGTCCGCGTGTGCGGTTCCTGAGGCGTGAGGCGTGGTTGGCGAGGTTGTCGAGCACCGGATAGAGGAAGCCGAGGAACTGGATCTCGGCGACCGGCTTCATCCCCTCTGCCGCCATCCCGACCGCGAGCCCGCCGATCATGGTCTCGGCGAGCGGGCAGTCGAGCACGCGATTGCCCCCGAAGCGCTGCCACAACCCCTCGGTCGCCCGGAACACCCCGCCATGCATGCCGATGTCCTGGCCGAGCAGAACGACTTGCGCGTCGTCCTCGAGCGCGCGTGCCAGCGCCGTGTTGACGGCCTGGATGAGAGTGAGCTCAGCCATGGTCGAGCCGCTCGGCTTCCGCACGCTGGCTCGCATACTGGCGGGGCAGGCTTGCGTAGAGATGGTCGAACATGTCTGTCGCCTTGGGTGCGGGGTGTGCGAGATAGCGCTCGACGGCCATATCCAGCTCGATCGCGATCTCCGCCTTCATCGCTTCCTCGTCCGCGTCCGACCAGTGCCCGGCTGCCCGCATCCAGGTGCCAAGACGCTTCATCGGACAATAGGCCCAACGCCGCTTCACCTCCTCCGGATCGCGGTAGCGGGTCGAGTCGTCGGCCGTATTGTGGTCGTTCAGCCGATAAGTGAGGCACTCGATCAGCGTAGCTCCCCCGCCTGTCCGCGCCCGGTCGAGTGCTTCCAGCACGGCGTGCCGAACGGCAAAAACGTCGTTGCCGTCGGCCTGCAAGACAGCGATCCCGCCGGCAAGACCCTTTTGCGCGAGGGTCTCGGCCGCCGTCTGCCGCTCGATCGGCGTCGAGATCGCGAACCCGTTGTTGGAGATGACGAAGACCAGCGGCAGCTTCCAGGCTCCCGCCACGTTGATCGCCTCGTAGACATCGCCCTTCGAGGTGGCGCCGTCGCCGAGCATGGTCACGGCCACCCGCTGCTGCCGTCGCAACCGCATGGCATTGGCGACACCCGCTGCATGCAGCGCCTGATTGCCGACGGTGATGGCGACGGGAAAATCATGGGCGACACGCGGGTCGGCCGGATGTTGGCCGCGCTCGTCGCCGCCCCAGTAGATCAGCATCTCCTCGGGGCGAACGCCGCGCCAGATCTGCGCACCGTCCTCGCGATAAGCCGGCACCAGCACGTCCTCCTCGCGCATGGCCGAAGCGACGCCGATCGGGATCGCCTCCTGGCCGAGCGCGGTTGCGGACGTACCCATGCGGCCGGTACGCTGCAGGCTCACGCGCTTCTGGTCGTAGAGGCGAACGAAGCTCATGCCGCGGTAGATGCGGCGCATGAGGTCGCGGTCGAGCGCGAAGGACGGCAGCTTGGCGACAGCCGACCCATTCTCGTCGATGAAGCGCCGGCGCCTGATCTCGAAGGTTGCGACGACGGTATCCGGACTGGCTTCTGCCATTGACCTCGGTCTCTTGAGGGCCTCATCGGGACGGCCACTCGGCCAGCCATCTGTCAAGGCGCCGGGTAAGGGGACTGGCTCAGTAGTTCCCCTGGAACGTCTTTCGGTGCGTGCCTTCGTGGAAGTAGTTGATCATGGTGACGAAATCGAACACTGGCAGTCCGGTCGCATCCTGGACGGCCTTGGCATAAGGCGGCATCAGCGAGCATTCGAGCACGATCGCGCCCATGTCCGGGTTCTGCTTCTGCAGCTCGACCGCGGCATGCACCGTCTCGGCCTCGATCCTGTCGCTGTCGAGCTCGCCGCCTTCTTCCAGAATCGCCCACTTGAAATGCTCGTAGTCCTCCATTCCGCGCACGACCACGTTGATGTCGCTGCGAATTCCCGCGAGCTCGAGCACGCGATTGCCCAGGTCCTTCCTCGTCGCCGTGACGCAGCCGATCGGGCGCGTGGAATCGACCATCATGGAGAGGAACGGGATCTGCAGCAGGCTCGACATGAAGACGGGGATCTTTACGGCCTTTTTCACCGCATCCTGGTACTTGATGAGGAAGCCGCAATCGCTCGAGATGCCGCGCACGCCATACTCTTCCAGCTCCTTGGCGGCCGCCACTATCGGCGCCTCCAGCTCCGGATCGCCCGCGATCACCCGCTCGAACTTGAGCCCCTTCACCAGCTTGAACAGCACCGGATAATCATAGCTCGTCGCATTGCCCACATCGCCGGGAATGAACGGCCCGCGATAGTCGAGCATCAGGATGCCGATGGCATGACCATAGGAATCGGCGTTGCGCACGCGGTATTTGGGCATGGGTTCCTCCTGCGTTGGCTCGTCGCGAGCTTAGACTGCTCCGCGACGAGCGGCCATGCACGGCAGGCAGGGTCGCCCTGCTGGCGCGGCAGGGCGCGTTGGACGGCGTGGGAGGCAGCTCGGTGACTGCAACCAGTCCTCGCTTGTCTGCAATTGGGCTACGGCGTTGTCCGGGCCTCGGATCAGGCCCCCGATCCTGCTTCGGATTCCCATCGCCAGAACGACTTGCCGTCCTCGGTGAGGATACGGTTGAGCACGGCTTTGTGCACCTCGTCGGCACCATCGACCAGTCGCGCCTGGCGCGCATAGCGATAGATCCACTCGAGGACGGTGTCCTTCGAGTAGCCACGCGCACCATTGATCTGGATAGCGCAGTCCGCGGCCGCGTGTAGCAGGTTCGCCACGTGGATCTTGGCCATGGAGACCTCCTTGCGGGCCATGCCGCCCCGATCGATCTCATAGGCAGCCTTCATTACCAGGAGCCGGCCGATCTCGATCCGCATGGCGAGGTCGCCGAGCATGGTCTGGATGCTCTCGCGATCGGCAAGCCGCTGTCCAAAGCTCGTCCGCACGTCGGCATAGACTTGGGCGATCTCGACGCAGCGCTTCGACAGCCCCAGCCAGCGCATGCAATGGGTGAGGCGTGCCGGGCCGAGGCGGGTCTGCGCGACCTTCAGGCCGCGCCCCTCGCCGAGCAGCGTCTCGGCAACAGGGATCTGGAGTCCGTCGAACTCGAGCTCGCAATGGCCGCCATGCTCCTCGGGCCCCATGATGCCGATGCGTCGCGTGATCCGCCAGCCCGGTTGGTCCCGATGGAAGAGGAGAGCCGTCAGGCCACGCCGGGGATCGTCGGACGTGCGCGCGATCACGATGAAGTGGCTCGCCTCGCCAGCCCCGGTGATGAACCACTTGCCGCCGGTGACGACGTAGTGGTCGCCGCGCCGCTCGGCGCGCGTCTGGATCATCGAAGGGTCGGAGCCACCGCCCGGATGCGGCTCGGTCATGGCGAACGCCGAGCGGACCTTGCCGTCAGCGATCGGCATGAGCCAACGCTCCTTCTGTGCGGGGCTGGCAAGCGCCTCCAGCACCATCATGTTGCCGTCGTCGGGCGCGGCCGAGTTGAAGACGGCAGGCCCGAAGATCGAGCGGTTCATCTCCTCGTAGCAAACCGCCATGGCCATCTTGCCGAGCCCGCCACCGCCCACATCATGACCGAGTTGCAGGCACCAGAGCCGCTGAGCACGCGCCTTGGCTCGAAGCTCTTCGAGGAGATCGAGGCGGATGTTGTCGTGACCGTCATAGGTCGCCGGATCGGACTCGAGCGGCAGCACATGCTCTGCGACGAACTCTGCGATCTGGCGCCGGAGCGATTCGACATGGGTCGGAATGGTGAATTCCATGGTGTCGCCTGCTGTGATTGCGCTTGGTCGAGCTGACAAGTGCGCTCGTTGGGATGTGAGCGAACGCTCACTCGGTTATCCGCTCGAGGCCGAGCCCGCAATGGCTCCGCGAGCCCACCCTGCTCTGCACGATGCGCAACGCCCCCAGTCGGGCTCGAGGTCGGCGAGGCATCGCTGGCCTGGAGCGTCCAAACACCGTACTTGCTCCGGTTGCTGCGGACGCGCGAGCACTCGACCGTTCGTCCGCAGGAGCAACTACCGCCCCAACGCCAGATCCGCCATCGCCGCGGCGAGGAACCGGGCCGACTCGCCTCCCGTGACGACCCGGTGGTCGATCGTCAGCGACAGCGGCAGCAACGTCCGCTCGACGGGGCGGCCGGCCTCCAGCCGCAAGACGCGGTACACCCGCCCGGCCCCCAGGATCGCGACTTGTGGCGGCACGACCACTGGCGTCGCATGGCGGCCGGCGATGCTTCCGTAGTTGGAGAGCGTGAAGGTTGCGCCCTTCAGTGCTTCAGGGGGCAACGTGCGCGCGTGTGCGGCGGCGACGATCCGGGCGATCTCGGTCGCCAGCTCGTTCAGCTCCAGCCGCTCC
>JANPDA010000080.1:0-3495 GCA_031431235.1 Hyphomicrobiaceae bacterium | reverse complement strand
CTCAGTCGATGGCGAGAGCACCTCGACGATGACGATCGGGTCGTCGCAATAGCCCGAGCGGGAGATCGTGCCGGGCCGTACCAGCACATCGGGCGTCGGTGCCCTGCTCTTGTCCCCGGGCAGATGGATGCCGAGGCCGGGGAGCACCATCCATGGCGCGCCACTCGCACGGACGGCAAGCGCCAGCTGGACCAGGATGTTCGTAACGATCAGCTGATGGAGGTCGGTGGGCGTCGCGTTCAACTCCATCACTCCATCGATCAGCTCCCAGCGCTCCTCGTCCGGGCGCTCGTCGAGGAACGCGACGAACTCGTCGAAGGTCTTCAGGCTCTGAGCTTGCGGGCGATCCTGCATGGCGGTGCTCGGGTTGTTGCTGCCGGCCAACCTAACAGGGAGACGGGTACCACTCAACTCGCGCGGCATGGCCTTGACGCTGCCGGATTCCGGGTGCAGGTCTGCCGTATGCTGTATACGGCCTCAATTCCGCGATGGTTGGCCTGCTTCGGGTTTGCCGTGCTGTTGCCGTTCGCGGCAGCCGCCGAGGAGATCGCCAATGGGGGCTGGCCGCCGGCGCATGGGGGCGAGATCGTCGCGCCCGAAGCGTGCCGGCCGATCGACTTCCTGACCACCGAAGTAACTGGTGCTGGCGACGCCCGACGGCTGGTGGTGACAGTGGCGCCGCCCGTACCGCCGGCTGCCGCCCATCTGCAGCCCTACGTTTATGTGATGCAGCCCGAGTACTGGGCAATCGGGGTGGTTGCATGCTCGGGCGAAGCGGGCGGCGCGGTCGCGGGCTCGTTCGTGACGATCGAGCTGCTGCTAGCGGGCAGCATGGGCACGCGCGGCATCGAGGTGCTCGGCGCCTCGGCCGGATTGAAGGCCCACTTCGATCTGCGCTGATTCCAGGAGAAATGCATGACGCCGGGTCTGGAGCGGTTTCCCAATCTTCTGTCGCCGTTCTGCATGCGCCGGACGACACTACGCAATCGCATCATATCGTCGGGTCATGGCACGCGCCTGGTCGAAGGCCGGCAAGTGGGCCCAAGGCTGCGCGCCTACCACGCGGCGCGCGCCAAGGGCGGCGCCGGGCTGATCGTCACCGAGGCCGGCATCGTGTCCGAGACGTCCGTCTACTCCGACACCCAGCTGGTGGTGGCGGATGATTCGATCATCCCCTCCTTCCGTCTGCTGGCCGACGAGCTGCATGGCCATGGCTGCGCGATTTTCGGCCAGCTCTTTCATGTGGGCCTGGAGCAGCCGACCGGAGCGGATGGCCGGCGGGCGGTCGCCTATGGTCCCTCGGCGCGGCCCTCCGAGCGCTACCACACGGCCGGCCGCGAGATGCCGCTCAGGATGGTGCGCCAGCTGATCGGGGAGTTCGCGACGGCGGCGGAGCGAGTGCGGCGTGGCGGGCTCGACGGGGTGGAGCTGGGAGCGAGCCAGGGCTATCTGATCGCCCAGTTCCTGAGCCCCGGCACCAACCGGCGCAGCGACGAGTATGGCGGCTCGTTCGACAACCGGCTGCGGTTCCTGCGCGAGACCATCGAATGCGTTCGCGCCCGAATCGGCGAGGACCTCGTGCTCGGCATCCGCATCTCGGGCGACGAGCTGACCCGCGACGGACTCGGGCGCGACGAGGTGCTCGCCATCTGCGAGACCTTGGGCAAGCACGGCGCGCTCGACTATTTCAGCGTGACCTCGGGCTCCTCGCGCGAGATCGGGGCTGCGATCCACATCGTGCCACCGATGGGAACGGCGATCGGGCTGACGGTGCCGTTTGCCGCCGCCATCAAGGCGCGCGTAAGCCAAGCGGTGATCGCGGTCGGGCGGATCAACCAGGCCGCCGCAGCCGAGGACGTGCTCGCTCGCGGGCAAGCCGATCTCGTCGGCATGACACGGGCGATGATCACCGATCCGCAGATGCCGGCGAAGGTCGCGGCCGGCCGGCTCGAGGACGTGCGCATCTGCATCGGCTGCAATCAGGCCTGCATCGATCGCTGGCATCGCGGCTATGGAGTCTCCTGCATCCAGCATCCCGAGACCGGACGCGAGACGACCTATGGCAGCACGAAGCCGGCCGCGCGCAAGAAGCGCGTGATCGTCGCCGGCGGCGGACCAGGCGGCATGAAAGCAGCGGCAGTCGCGTCGGCTCGCGGGCACGAGGTGACGCTCTACGAGCAGGAGAAGCGCCTCGGCGGGCAGGCGCTCATCGCGCAATTGCTGCCGGGCCGTGCCGAGTTCGGCGGCATCGTCGGCAATCTGCAGCGCGAGATGGAGCTGGCGGGCGTCGAAGTGATCACGGCGCAGGCGGTCGATCGGGCGCTGATCGACAGGCTCGCGCCCGATGTCGTGATCGTCGCGACCGGGGCGAGCGTCCACCGCCCGGAAATCGAAGGGGTCGGCGAAGCCCACGTGGTCGATGCCTGGCAGGTGCTGCAGGGCAAGGCCAACATCGGCGCGCGCGTGCTCGTCGCCGACTGGCGCTGCGACTGGATCGGCATGGGCATCGCCGAGAAGCTCGCCCGCGACGGCTGCCACGTCAGGCTCGCCTCCACCGGCCACGTCGCCGGCGAGACCATCCCGCGCTATACCCGCGACCTGGCGCTCGGCGTGCTGCACAAGCTCGGGGTCGAGACGATCCCGCTGGTGCGCCTCTACGGGGTCGATGGCGGCACGGTCTATCTGCAGCACATGGCGAGCGGGGAGGCGGTCATCTGCGAGGACGTGGATACGCTCGTGCTCTGTCAGGGCCACGATCCGGCAACCGGACTCGAAGCCGCGCTGGAGGGCTGGCCCGGAGAAATCCACCTGATCGGCGACTGTCTTGCCCCGCGTACCGCCGAGGAAGCCGTGCTCGAGGGGCTCGAGGTTGCGAGCGGGATCTGAGGACGAAGGTTGGCGCCGAGGCCGCGCGGCGATCCGCATGGTGATCACGCGATGTCGATCGGCAGGAATTGAACTCTACGGCAGAACGGTAATGCGTCAATCGACAGCACCAAAGGAGACTGCAGATGAACGACATGATCAGCCTCGTTGCACGCGTCCTACTCGCCGCGATCTTCATCCTCGCCGGCATCAACAAGATCACGGGTTATGCGGATACGGCGGGCTACATGACCGCTTTCGGGATTCCCGGCGTGCTGCTGCCGGGCGTGATCGCCGTCGAGCTGCTGGGCGGCCTTGCCATTCTGGCGGGCTTCATGACCCGCTGGGCTGCGCTCGCACTCGCGGTGTTCTCGCTGCTCGCGGCCGTGATCTTCCACCTCGATTTCGGCAACGAGATGCAGTCGATCATGTTCATGAAGAATCTCGCGATCGCCGGCGGCCTCTTGCTGCTCTACGTGCATGGTGGTGGTAGCTACGCCATGCAGAGAGACTGACGCCCATACTGCTGCTCCGCGGCCACGTCCTGCGGCCGCGGAGGCACACATCCATGGCCACACCCGCCCCGTGTCGGTCAGAGGCATGCCGAGCACCTCTTCGGCGGTCCAGCCG
>JANPDA010000079.1:0-17162 GCA_031431235.1 Hyphomicrobiaceae bacterium | reverse complement strand
CCCAGCGATTGATCGAGTCGCTTTGCCTCGGCAATCTGCGCAGTGCCACTTTGGCATGTCCAGCGTCGAGGGAGCCGAATGCACAAGTTAGTTCAGCGCCGAGCAAATCGAGCACGGCGGGCCCGGTGAACGAGCTCGATTGCGCTTCGGCGACGTTGACACCCGCCGCCTACTACAACCCCTTGCCCGCCCGCATCGCCACCACGTCGTCGGGCGTCGGGTAGCAATCGACAGCGAGCCCGTTCGCCTTCTCGAACACGCCGAGCGCGACCCGCGTGCGCCAGCCGACCTTGCCGTCGACCTTGCCGACAGTGAGCCCGAGGCCGACCAGGTAATTCTGCAATTCGAGCGCATCGCGCTCCGACACCGGCGGCGCCGCCCCCCAGGCCGCCTCGAACGGCTTGGTGCCCGCCATCCGGTCGGCGAGCGTCCCGACGAACAACGCATAAATGTCGGCGAAATTGTAGGTCTTCAGGATCAGGAAATTGTGGGTGACGAGGAACGCCGGCCCGTGCGCGCCCTGCGGCAGCAGCAGATAGGCCTCGTCCGCCAGCAGCTCCGGGCTCAGCTTGCGGCCATACGCCCGCTCGTAGCCCATGCCGACCCAGGCCGACAACGGCCGCCAACCCTCGAGCCCCTCCATGGTGCAATCGAAGCTCGCCGGTTTGCGCACCTCGTAGCCCCAGCTCCGCCCCTTCAGCCACTGATAGGGCTTGCCCTCGACCTCCTTGGGCCCGATCAGCGACTTGGCGGCGGAGGCGAGCGCATCGGGCACCGACGACCAGATGTTGCGCCGCCCGTCGCCGTCGAAGTCCTCCGCGAAGTCGCGCCAGTTGGTCGGCATCAGCTGGGTATGTCCCATGGCGCCCGCCCAGCTCGAGCGCATCTCGCCGATGCTCGCGTGCCCGCCCTCCAGGATCTTCAGCGCCCACAGCAACTCGTTGCGGAAGAAATCGCGGCGCAGGCCGAGAAAAGCCTGGCTCGCCAGCACCCGGATTGCATTGTGCGGCAGCTCGTAGGTGCCGTATGCCGTCTCGCGCGCCCAGATCGCGAGCAGGATGTGGCGGGAGACGCCGTATTTCCGCTCGATGCCGTCGAGATCGGCCTTCCAGCGCCGCGCCTCGGCCGCTCCGGTCTTTGCGAGGTCCCGGAGCTGGCTCTCGCGCATATAGGTGCTGGGCGGCTTCACGAACTCGGGCTGGCCCTTGGTGTTCTTGTCGGGCTCGCCGGGCTCGACGCCGATCTCGGGCAGCTTGCGGTCCAGCGTCAGTCCCACGAGCGCGCCATCGAAGGTCTTGCGCGAGATGCCCATGGCCTCCGCCTCGGGCCAGAGAGTTGCAAGGAACAGGTCGTACTCGGCATCCGCCCTTGCCGGCGGCGATGCGAGCGACATGAGAGCCAACGCGAGCGCGAGCATCACTTTCGACCACGACATGGCCTAGCCTCCAGCTGCTTGCGCGGTCCATCGCGGCCGGGTCGGCCTCGCCCGCAATGCTCTGCGGTCCGCCCCGTTTGGGGACGAGCCAGCGATAAGGAGCGTTCCCGGCCGAAATCGGGCGCGCCATTCTCGCACGATCAGGACGCGAGCGCGAGACGGCGCCTGGGCGACAGTGGTCAGGCAGGCGTTTTGCACGCATAGTGCGTTCAGCATGACGATGCGCGATTCGAGGAATGCTTCATGGCGACGAAACCCATTCGCAAGGCCGTGTTCCCGGTGGCGGGCCTTGGCACGCGGTTCCTGCCCGCGACCAAGGCCATGCCCAAGGAGATGCTGACGGTGGTCGACCGGCCGGTCATCCAGCACGTGGTCGATGAGGCGCGCGAAGCCGGCATCGAGCATTTCATTTTCGTCACTGGGCGCAACAAGGGTGTGATCGAGGACCACTTCGATCGCCAGATCGAGCTCGAGGCGACCTTGAAACTACGCGGTAAGAAGGTCGAGCTCGCCATGCTCGAGGATCTTTTGCCGCTGCCGGGCACCACCAGCTTCACCCGCCAGCAGGAGCCCCTCGGTCTCGGCCATGCGGTCTGGTGCGCGCGCGACATCATCGGCGACGAGCCGTTCGCGCTGCTGCTGCCCGATGTCGTCGTGCAAGCGCCGGCCAAGCGCGGTTGTCTCGCCCAGATGCTCGAGGTCTATGCGCGCACTGGTGGCAACGTGTTGGCGCTCGAGGTGGTTCCCGCGAGCGAGACCCACATGTACGGCGTCGTCAGCTTGGGTGCTGCCCAGAGCGACCGGGTCTGGCGAATCGACGGCATGGTCGAGAAGCCGCGTCAGGGCGAGGCGCCTTCGCGCCAGACCATTCTCGGCCGCTACATCCTGCAGCCGGAGATCCTGCCCGTGCTGCAGCACCAGGAGCGCGGCTCGGGTGGCGAGATCCAATTGACCGACGCCATGAAGGCGATGATGGCGAGCCAGGATTTCTGGGGCCTCGCCTATGAAGGGCGCAGCTTCGACTGCGGCTCCAAGATCGGATTCCTGACTGCCAATGTGGCGCTCGCACTCGCCCGCGCCGACCTCGGGCCCGAGCTCCGCCGCGAGCTCGCGCGGCTGGTTTGACAAATCGTTCTCAACCAAACCTGCACCCGTCATCCCTGACGACGCCAATTGGCGTCGATCCGGGATCTTCGCCAATCGTGCCGAGTGCGCTTCGAAGATCCCGGCTCGAGTGCCAGAAGTGGGCCAACCCTGCTACGGCCGGTCAGGGCTGGCACTCGGCCGGGATGACGGGTCTGGGTTGGCGAAGCGTTGGTCGACTGAGACGACTTTGCTTGGAACCGGCAAGCCGGGCTTTCAGCTCCGGCCTTTACACTCGGTTCACCTTATCGTCGGAATACTCGCCGCCGAGGCCGCCAGAGGGGGTATGCCGCGGCCAGCGCCGAGGAAGCCATGACCGAGAGCCGTACGCGTCTGCTGCTGATGATCTGCTTCGTCCTGACCCTGGGCGTTGCAATCAACGCCATGCTCTTGCAAAGCGGCAAGCATGGCCGCATCGCGGCAGCCGCCATCTCGGGCGATCGCGCTTGGCCTGCTGTCCCCGGCTCGTCACGGGCCGCACTCGGCGGCGAGACGGACGCACCCGAGCCCTCGAGGCTGAGCCTCACGCGCCTGGACAATCGGTTGATCGCAGCCGCCTCCGCCAGCGATGCCCAAGTGGTGCGCGCGATCCAGCGCGAGCTTGCCCTGCTGGGCTACGCGCCAGGTCCCGTCGATGGGCTGCCAGGTCTGGTCACCCGTTCGGCGATCATGGCCTTCGAGCACGATTCGAAGCTGCCGCTGACCGGCGAGCCGAGCGAGGTCCAGCTCAGGACGATCGTGCTCGGGCTTTCCAACGACAGCGCCTCCCAGCTCGAGGCCGAGGGGGCAGCCGCTGGCGAGATCACTTCGACGATTGAAGCCTCGCTGCAGCGGCTCGGCTATGGCGATCAGGCGAGCGGCCGCGTGACCGCACGCTCGATCATGCGCTTTGAGAGCGACAGCGGCCTGAAGTCGACGGGCCGCATCTCTGGCCAGCTTGCGACTGCCCTGCTCCGTCGCCTCGCCCTCGAAGGCCCGCTCGCCGACGCCGGCCAGACGTTGCGTTGAGCGCCCGTCCGCTCATTCTCCAACTGACCGTGATAGTGTAGTGCCAGCTCGGCACATGCGCGCGATGGAGGTCGGCATGACAGACGTCTCGGTCCTGGGACTTGGCTCCATGGGCTCGGCCCTTGCCCGGGCGCTCATCGGGGGCGGTTATGACGTCACGATCTGGAACCGGACTGCGGAACGAGCCGAGCCGCTCGCATTGCTCGGCGCCGAGGTCGCCGCCAGCGTGGCAGCAGCTGTTGCTGCGAGCCCGGTCGTCTTGATTTGCCTCGACAGCTACCGGACCACTCGGGCGATGCTCGAGCCGTCCGGGGTGTCGGTCGAGCTGAGCGGACGTACCCTTGTGCAGCTGACCACCGGCTCCCCGAAAGAGGCGCGTGAGAGCGAGGCTCGGCTCGGCCCATTCGGCGCACGCTACCTGGATGGTGCGATCCTGGCGGGACCGAGCCAGGTCGATGGTCGCAGAGCCACCGTGCTCTACGCGGGCCGGCAGGATGCGTTCCTGGCCTGCAAGGCCATGCTGCAATCGTTCGGCGAGGACGCCCGCTTCGTCGGCGAGAGGATCGATACTGCCGCCGCCATCGACCTTGCCTGGCTCTCCCAGTGCTTCGGCGAGTTCCTGGGTGTCGCCCATGGTGTGGCGCTCTGCCAATCCGAGGGCGTCGACCTCGATCTCTATTCAGCCGTGTTCCCCAAGGGGCATGGCGCCCACTACATCATCGATCCGGTCAAGCAGAACGCCCTCGCCAATCCGGGCGCATTCTTGCGAGTCTGGAACGCCGGACTGCGCCGGATCGTCGAGCAGGCAGCCGACGCCGGCATCAGCCCCGAAGTTCCCGGTTGCGTTGGCGGTGTTCTCGACCGGGCCGAGGCCCAGGGGTTCGGCGACGAGCACATCGCGGCCATCGCGAAGGTCCTGCGCCGGCCGGCACCATAGTCGCAGAGGATCAGCGTTCTCCCAGGTGCTGCCTCAGCCGGCCATCGCCGCGATCTCCGTCTCGCCGTAGCCAAGCTCGGCCAGCACCTCGCGCGTGTGCTCGCCGTGGCGCGGCGCGGGCCGCTCAGGAGCAGCGTCTCTCGGCGCTATCGGTGATCGCACGAAGCGCATGCCGCCCCCGTCGGCCGAGGCGACCGTGCTGAAAGCCGCATACTCGGCCGCAATCGGGCTGTTCGCCGCCTCCGCCACATTGGCGATCGGGGCACTCGGGATCTCCGCCGCGGCGAGCAGATCGAGCCAATGTTTCGACGGCTTCTGCCGCAACAGGCAACCGAGGATCTGGTCCAGCTCGTCGCGGTGCTGGAGGCGGGCATCGTCGGCGACGAAGCGCGGGTCCTCGATCAGATCCTCGAGCCCGATCGCCCGGCAGAAGCGCGGCCAGTCGCGGGCGCTGCCGAGGCCGATCACAATGTCCCGGTCCGCCGTCGGGTAGGGCTCGAACGGGGTCATCGAGGGATGGCGCGAGCCGATCGGGCCGGCGACGATCCCGGCATTGAGATAGCGCGCATAGGCGTTCTCGAGGCACGCCCACTGGCAGGCGAGCATCGAGATGTCGAGCGGCGGGCCCGGCGCCTCGCCCTTGGCATCACGCCGGTAGAGCCGCTCGAGGATGCCGACCGTCGTGAACAGCGCCGCCGCGATGTCCCCGACCGAGAAGCCGACCCGCGTCGCCGGCCCGCCCATCGGCCCGTTGATGCTCATCATGCCGCTCATCGCCTGCACGATGATGTCGTAGGTCGGCCGCCCCGAAAGGCTGCCGGTCTGGCCGAACCCGCTGATCGAGGCGACGATCAGCCTGGGATTGATCCGGGCGAGCTCCGCGTCGCTGCAGCCGAGCCGATCGCGCACGCCCGGCCGCATGTTCTCGACCAGCACGTCGGCCTTGCCGAGCAGCCGGTGCAACGCGCCGCGCCCGGCCTCGCTCTTCAGGTCGAGCACGACCGAGCGCTTGTTGCGGTTGAGGCTCGCGAAGTAGAGGCTGACGTCGCCGATCATCGGCGGCGTGCCCCGCGCCTCGTCGCCGAGCGGGCTCTCGACCTTGACCACCTCGGCGCCCATGGTTGTGAGCAGCCAGGTGCAGAACGGCCCCGACAGCACGCTCGTCATATCGACGACCTGGATGCCCTTCATGCCCGCCCCTGGTTGCATCTGTGCTTGAGCGCGGCGAGGTGGAAGCGCGAGGCAGCGAGCGCCGTCGCGAGGAGTGCCGTGGCCGTCGCCTCGAGGCCATCCGGCGGGACGATGCGCTCGACGAGGCCCCATGCCTCGGCCTCCGCCGCCGAGATCCGCTGGCCGCCGAGCAGGATCGTCTTGGCCCGTCCCGGCCCGATCAGAGCGATCAGCCGCTCGATGTCTCCAGCCGCCGGAAATACCCCGTTCTTCAACACCGGGTAGCCGAATGTCGCGTGTGGCACCGCGACCCTCAGATCGCAGCCGAGCGCGAGCGTCATCGCGCCACCGATGCAGGCGCCGTTGATGAGCGCGAGCGTGAGACAGGGCAGGCTCACCAGCCGCTCCGCCATCCGGTCCCAGATGCCGTCGTCGGCCGCGGCGCCCGCAGCCATCTCCCCCAGGTCGGCTCCCCCCGAAAAGGCGCGACCACCCGACCCGGTCAAGATCAGGGCCTGCAGCGTGTCATCCGCATTCGCTTCTCCGAGCAGCTCCACGAGGCGCCCGAGCATCTGCCGGCTGAGGGCATTCGCACGATCGGGTCGCTCGATCGTGATCCGCCAGAGCCCGGCTGACCGATCACAGCGTATGTTGTCCCCGGCCATGGTCTCGGCGCCTGTCCTTCCCATCACTGTCCCGTGCTCGACTTGTCCTCGATGATCGAGTTGCCGCCATCGACGACGAAGAGTTGCCCTGTGACGTAGGAGGCTTCGGGCGCTGCCAGGAATCCGGCGACGGCAGCGACCTCATCGGGGGTGGCCGAGCGGCCCAACGGCGTCGCAAGGCCGGCGCGCGCCTCCTTCGGCGTCTGCGAGTCGGTCGCGATCCAGCCTGGCCCGACGGCATTCACGGTGATGCCCTGCTTTGCGGTCTCGAGTGCAAGCGCCCGCGTGAACCCGACCATGCCGGCCTTGGTCGTCGCGTAGGCAGCACTGCCCGGATTGGCGACGACAGGGCCGGTGATCGACGAGATGTTGACGATACGGCCATAGCTGCTTGCCTGCAGGCATGGCAGCACCGTCCGCGTGACGAGGAACATGGTGGTGAGGTTGCGCTCGAGCGTCGCCGTCCAGTGGGCGCGGCTCATGCCGGCGACCTGACCCGCTGGGATCTCCTCGCCGAGCACCGCCATGCCGGCATTGTTGACCAGCACCTCGATCCGCCCGCCGAGCCGCTCGGCTGCGGCGATGAGGCGTTGCGGCGCCGTCTCGTCAGTCAGGTCGGCGGCGATGCCGGTAGCGGCGATCCCCTCGGCCTGCAGCTCTGCGACCCGCTCCTCGATGCGTTTCGAGGTCGAGGTGATGACGAGCTTTGCGCCCGCCCGTCCCAGCAGGCGAGCGCAGGCAAAGCCGATACCATTGCGGCTGCCTGCGCCGGTTACGATGGCGAGGGATCCGGGGCGCTGCATGAAGGGGTGCATCGAAGCTGCTCCGTGTGATCAGACCTGCAATCGAGCACGAGACTGGCGTCGCCCGCAAGCACACGGCAGTATGGGAGCCAACCGGCAAGGACAGGAGGTTCTGATGACTGCGCTGCGCGAGGCGATCAAGACATCGACCGCTCGAGACCCCTGGCCAAAGGGAGCGGCCTTCGTCGACGGGCAGCTCGTGCCCATCTCGGAGGCGAAGCTCTCGCTGCTCGATTGGGGCTTCAACAAGTCGGACGTGACCTATGACGTGGTGCATGCCTGGGGCGGCAGCTTCTTCCGGCTCGATGATCACTTGAAGCGCTTCGCGCGTTCCATGTCGCTGCTGCGCATGCATATCGACTACGACGACAAGGGGATCACCGAGATTCTCGCCGGCTGCGTGAGGAAGGCAGGGCTGAAGGACGCCTATGTCGCGATGTTGACGACGCGCGGCATGCCGCTGCCCGGCATGCCGAGGAAGCCGAGTCTCATCCCGAACCGTTTCTTTGCCTATGCGCTTCCCTGGATCGACGTCGTGCCGGTCGACATCCAGGCCCGCGGCGCGCACCTGATCATCTCGAAGATTCCGCGCATCTCTCCCAAGTCCGTCGATCCGACCGTCAAGAACTACCACTGGGGCGACCTGGTGAAGGCGCTGTTCGAGGCGGAGGACGCGGGCGCCGACAATGCCATCCTTCTCGACGAGGAGGGCTACGTCACCGAGGGCCCGGGGTTCAACGTGTTCATGGTGAAGAACGGAGAGGTGCTCTCTCCCGACCGCGGCGCGCTCGAAGGCATCACGCGGCTGACCGTGCTCGACATCTGCCGCGAGCTCGGCATTCCCGCGAGGATCACCCGCTTCAAGGCGGATGACCTGCTCGCCGCCGACGAGATTTTTCTGGCGACCACTGCCGGCGGCGTGATGCCCGCCTCGCGAATCGAGAAAACGATCATGGGCAACGACCGCCCCGGCCCGATCTCGAGCAGGATCAAGGATACCTACTGGCGCTGGCACGACGACAAGCGCTTCCTGACGCCGATCGACTACGACTTGTAGGCTGGGCTGAGCCTTCGCGAAGCCCAGCATTCCGGGCGCTGGGCTTCGGCCCTGTGGGCCTCAGCGGCAGACTACGCAGCCGGCCACGGCAGCGTGTAGGTCTTCACGTTGGTGTAGCTCTTCATCGCCTCCCACACGCCCTCCTTGTAGCCCAGGCCCGAATCCTTGATGCCGCCGAACGGGCTCATCTCGATTCGGTAGCCCGGCACCTCCCAGACGTTGACGTTGCCGACCTCGAGCTCGTTGACGAAGCGGGTGATGTGCTCGATCCGGCTGGTGCAGACGCCCGATGACAGGCCGAAGTCGGTCGAGTTCGAGATCCGGATGACCTCGGCGATGTCGTCGGGGCAGCGGATGATCGGGATCACTGGCCCGAACGTCTCCTCGTGCACGAGCTCGCAATCATAGGGGACATGATCGACCACGGTCGCCGGATAGAGTGCGCCGCGCCGGTCGTTGCCGTGCAGCAGCTTCGCGCCTTTGGCGACGGCGTCGTCGACCCGCGCCTCGAACAGCCTGGCCGCAGCCTCGTGGATCACGGTGCCGATATCGGTCGCCGGGTCCATCGGGTCGCCGCACTTGAGCTTCCTCGCCTTCGCCAGCACCAGCTCGACGAAACGGTCGGCGACCCCCTCGACCACGAGAATGCGCTTGACCGCGGTGCAGCGCTGACCCGAGTTCTTGGTCGCGCCCTCGACTGCGAGCGTGGACGCCGTGTCGAGGTCGGCGTCCTCCATCACGATCAGCGGGTCGTTGCCGCCCAGCTCCAGCACCAGCCGCTTGTAGCCTGCGATCGCCGCGATGTGCTTGCCCACTTTCACGCTGCCGGTGAACGTCACCATGTCGGCGTGCGGGTCGGTGATCATGACGTCGCCCATGCTGCGGGGATTGCCGGTGACGACCGACAGCATCTCCGGCGGCAGGCCGGCCTCATAGAGGATGTCGGCGAGCACCAGCGCCGTCAGCGGCGTCAGCTCGGTCGGCTTCGCCACGATCCGGTTGTTGGTCGCGATCGCCGGCGCCAGCTTGTGGCTGATCATGTTCAACGGATGGTTGAACGGCGTGATCACCGACAGGACGCCCAGCAGCGGCGTGCGGGAGGTATAGATCCGCCGCTGTTTGCCGTGGGGCGTCAGATCGCAGGAGTAGATCTCGCCGTCGTCGCGCAGCGCGAGCTGGCTCGCGAAAGTCCACACGTCGAACGCACGGCCCGATTCGTAGAGCGAGTCCTTCAGGCAGAGACCGGACTCCGCCGTGATCAGGTGCGCGATCTCGACCTTGCGCTTCTCGATGATCTCGGCCGCCCTGAGCAGGATCTTCGAGCGGTCGAACCGGGTGAGCTTCGACTTGAAGGCATGCGCTCGCTTGAAGGCGTCCGCCACCTGCGCGGGCGAGGCTGACGGCACCGTCGCCACCACCTCGTTGGTGTAGGGGTTCCTCACCTCGACGATGGTGTCGGCATCCACCAGCTTGCCGGCGATGCGCATTTTTTCGTGGGACTTGATGGGGAGTGCGGGCTTTGCGGGCATTTCGTCGGTTCCTTGTCTCGGCCATTCATGGCCTAGGGGCGACCGGCAGGGCGCCCTCACCGCGGCCGTGGGCGAGCTGCCACTCGCCGCTACGTGACCACATGATTGAGTGCCACATCGAATACGTCGAAGTTCCGGAGCTGCCGGCCCTCGAGTCCCCTCAACCGGCGATTCGCGATCATCGGCACGCGCTGCTCGAAAAGGCCTCCATGCGAGCGCAGCGGCTCTTTGAGGCCGGAGAGATTGTGCTTCTCGCGCGCGGTGCCGATGACCTTGTGCTTGCCCGACAGCACCACGATGTCGCCGATGCGGTCGCCCGGCAGCTCGAAGCGCTCGCAGGCCTCGGCCTTGGTCAGCACCGCGTCGATGCCTTCGATCGCGGCGATCCGTGCGACGAGGCTCCTGGCGTCGGTCCCGGCTGGCACATGCACGGTTGCAAACGAGCCGAGCGCACCGTGATGAACCACATAGGGATCGGTGATCGGCAGGATCACGAGCGTCTTGCCGGCGCCCAGCCATTGGTCGAGCAGCGTCTGCAGATAGATCACGTCCGGCGTGCCGTCGGCCTTGTGCTTGTCGTTCATGCCATGGTCGGCGGTCGCCACGATCGTTGCGCCGAGCGCATCGAGCGCCGCCAGATAGCCGTCGATCATCGCATAGAAATCATTGGCGATTTTCGTGCCCGGCCCAGTCTTGTGCTGGATGTAGTCGGTGGTGGATAGATACATCAGATCCGGGCGGAAGCGCTCCATCAGCCTGACGCCGGCCGCAAAGACGAGCTCCGACAGCCCGGCCGAGTAGACGTCCGGAACGCTCAATCCCACGAGCCCGCAGACGTCGGCTATGCCGTTGTCCTCGACCGTCGCCTCGTCCGCCTTCTCCGAGGAGAAGGCGATCGCGCGCCCCGTGCCGAAGTCGAGCCCTTTGCCGAGCAGCAGCCGCAGCTTGTCTTTCGCAGTCACCATCGCGACCTTGGCGCCCGCCTCGTGAAATGCGGCGAGGATCGTCGGCGCCCGCAGGAGCTTCGGGTCGTTCATCATGACCTCGGTCTGCGTCTCCCGGTCATGGAAGAAGTTTCCCGCGATCCCGTGCACGGCGGGCGGGCGGCCGGTGATGATCGACAGGTTGTTCGGGTTGGTGAAGCTCGGGATCGCGCTGTCCGCGTGCAGGCTTGCGCCCTCCGTCATGAAACGCTGGAAGGTCGGAGCGACGCCCGCCTCGATCGCGGCCTCGATGTAGCCGGGCTCCGAGCCGTCGATGCAGACGACGACAGTCGGCGTCGCGGGAAAGCCGTAGCTGCGGCCATTGCAGGTGATGGTGCGCTTGCTCATGGACCTCACGCTGCCGATTCGAGGAGGTCGACGCCCATCTCGGACAGCGCATTCCCGACCGCTCTGAGCGCGCCCTTCATGTGCGTTTCGTCGAGCCGGCCGATGCAGCCGATCCGGAAGCTGTCGGCAACAGTGAGCTTGCCCGGATAGATGATGTAGCCCTGGTCCTTCAGCTTGTCGTAGAAGGTCTGGAACACGAAGCGTGCGTGCTTGGGCATATGGAAGGTGACGATGATCGGCGCCTGCAGGCGGTCGGGCAGCAGGGTCTCGAAGCCGAGCGCGCGCATGCCCTCGATCAGCACCCGGGCATTGCTGGAGTAACGCTCGCCGCGGCCCGGCTGCCCGCCTTCGGCACGGAACTCCCGCAAGGCCTGGTGGAAGGCGACGATCACGTGGATCGGCGGGGTGAACCGGTATTGTCCCGTCTTCACGAGGTTTTGCCACTGGTCGTGCAGGTCGAGCACGAGGGTCGTCGCGTTGCCCTTGGTTGCCCCTAGCGCCGCCTCGCGGCAGATCACGAAGCCGAGACCCGGCACCCCCTCGATGCACTTGTTGGAGGAGGCCGCGACCGCGTCGAACCGGACCGACCGGGCATCGAGCGGCAACGCACCGAATGCGCTCATCGCATCGATCAGGTAAGCCCGGCCGTGTCGCTCGACCAGCGCACCGATCTCGGCAACCGGATTGGCGATGCCGCTCGTCGTCTCGCACTGCACGGTGAAAACGTGGGTGATCGCCTTGTCGGTCACGAGCAGCTTCTCGATCGCGGCGAGGTCGGGCGGGGTATCCTCGGGTGTCTCGAGCACCACGTTCGCGCGGCGTGCCACATCGAGGATTTTCTTCGCGCGCTGACCATAGGCTCCGTTGACGACCAGCAGCGCTTTGCCCTGCGGCGGCACCAAGGTCGTCAGCATCGCCTCGACCGCGAACGTGCCCGAGCCCTGCATCGGGACGGTCACGTGGCTGCCGTTCCCGTGGACGATCTCGGGCAGCCAGTCGAGCACCTCGCGGTTGATCTTCAGGAATGTCGCATCCCGCGAGCCCCAGTCGTGCACCATCACGGCTTTGACGGATTTCGACGTGGTGAGCGGCCCCGGCGTCAGCAACAGCGGATCGCCGGTTTCGGATTGGGCGGGTTTGGGCATGTCAGGGCTCCCTCTCTGACCCGCTTTCGCGGCCGAGCCCGGCATCGAGCTGGGCGAGAGCCGGGACCCAGGCGCCTGTCGCCCTGGGCCCCGGATAGCGTCCTGCGGTCGCTTCCGGGGAATCGGGTGGTTGGCATTCGGCTGAGAACCCTTTAGCAGACCCGCTCCGATTGATCCAATACATCGGCTCGATTTAACCATAGAGAACGTCTTGGCTGGGGCGGGGTGACGCGAGGCGCGCCCCACAGCCGTCACGCCCACACAGTCGGGCGCCCAGACGAGCCAATGGCACACCGGGAGTGCCGGTTGGCCTCGCGAGAGGCCCTGTGATAGGGATTCGACAGCTGTGTCGTCCGATCCCGCCCGAGGCCCCCGTTGACCGACTTGACCGCCCTCACCATTGCTGCCGCCCGCTCGGGCCTCGCGTCGCGCGATTTCACCGCGCTCGAGCTGACGGATGCCTATCTCGTCGCGATCGAGGCCGCCAATCCCAAGCTCAATGCCTTTATCGAGGTGACGCCCGAGCAGGCTCGCGCCATGGCTCGCATCAGCGACAATCAGCTCGCCAAGGGCACCGCTCGCGCTTTGGAAGGCATCCCGCTCGGCATCAAGGACCTGTTCGCGACCAAGGGTGTGCATACCCAGGCCGCCAGCCATGTGCTCGACGGCTTCGAGCCGACCTATGAATCGACCGTCACCCAGAACCTCTGGGATGCCGGCGCCGTCATGCTGGGCAAGCTCAACATGGACGAGTTCGCCATGGGCTCGTCGAACGAGACCTCCTACTATGGTCCCGTCGTCAATCCCTGGCGCTCGACGGGCTCGAACGCCGACCTGGTGCCGGGTGGCTCCTCGGGCGGCTCGGCGGCGGCCGTTGCGGCCCGGCTGTGCGCGGCCGCGACCGCAACCGATACGGGTGGCTCCATCCGCCAGCCGGCGGCCTTGACCGGCACCGTCGGCATCAAGCCGACCTACGGCCGCTGCTCGCGCTGGGGCATCGTCGCGTTTGCCTCCTCGCTGGACCAGGCCGGCCCGATTGCCCGCGACGTCCGCGACGCGGCGATCATGTTGAAGGCCATGGCGAGCCATGATGCCAAGGACACCACCTCGGTCGATGCGCCGGTACCCGATTACGAGGCTGCGATCGGCAGGAGCATCAAGGGCCTGAAGGTCGGCGTGCCCAAAGAGTACCGTGTCGATGGCATGCCCGACGAGATCGAGGCGCTCTGGCGCCAGGGCATCGCCTGGCTGAAGGCAGCCGGCGCGACCATCGTCGACGTCAGCCTGCCCCACACCAGATACGCGCTCCCCGCCTACTACATCGTCGCCCCGGCCGAAGCCTCCTCCAACCTCGCGCGCTATGACGGCGTCCGCTATGGCCTGAGGAAGCCAGGCCGCGACATCATCGATATGTACGAGGAAAGCCGCGCCGCCGGTTTCGGCAAGGAGGTGAAGCGGCGCATCATGATCGGCACCTATGTGCTCTCGGCCGGCTACTACGACGCCTATTACATCAAGGCGCAGCGCGTGCGCACCCTGATCAGCCGGGATTTCGACCAGGCGTTCGCCAAGGTCGACGTGCTGTTGACGCCCGCGACCCCCAACGCGGCATTCCCGCTTGCCGCCATGACGTCGGACCCGCTGCAGATGTACCTGAACGACATCTTCACGGTGACGGTCAACATGGCGGGATTGCCCGGCATTGCGGTGCCGGCGGGGCTTTCCTCCGAGGGCATTCCGCTCGGGCTGCAGCTGATCGGCAAGCCGTTCGACGAGGCGACGCTGTTCCAGACGGCGGCGGCGATCGAGCAGGCGGCGGGTTCGCTGCCGGCGCCTGCTGCGTGGTGGCGGGAAGGCAAATCGGCCGGCAAGGGCCGTGGCAAGAGGAAGGTTTGAGCAGATGGGATTGGCTAGTGGAGCGAATTTGACATTTGAGTCCCGGTTGCCGCCAAGCTTGCGCTCAAATGTCAAATTCAAAAGCTCCCCTAGAATCATAAAGTTGCTAGTGGTCCTCATCAATCCGACATTTGCTCGGGTGCGTGCTGCCGGCGGATGCAAATGTCGGATTGGGACCACTAGTCGCCTGATCGCGTGTGCACTCGCCGCCAGCCTGCTGTTCCTCGGCGGTTGTGCGAGCGAAGTCAGCCCGCTGTCGCCGGCGCTGCCGGGCTCAGCGCTCGCCGGCTCCACCGTCGATCCCGCGCAGCGTGCGACGGTCGTTCTTGCGGCGACCATCGACGGGCTGCAATGCGCCGAAGGACGGATCGTGCTCGCACGAGCGGTCGGAGCGGGCTTCGAGCGCGTGACCGATGTCTCGGTGCCCACGAGCTATGCCGGGCGCTCGCCGGTGGGTATCGTCCTGCTCGCGCCCGGTGCCTATCATATCGTCAGCTACGCATGCCGGAATGGCGCCAACGTCACCTATCTCGGCACCGGCGGCCCCGAGGGCCAGATTCCCTGGACCGCAGCCACCTATGATCACAGCCTTGCCACCTTCACCGCCGGTCGCGGCGAGACGCTGATCGCCGGCGGCCTCAGGATCAAGCGCCAGCCTGGCAGCGGCAGCCTGCTCGACCCGGCCGACCGCGCCATCGGGCTCCTCGCCGAAGGCCTCTCGCCAGCCGAGCTCGCAACGCTTGCGGCCGCCAATCCCGACCTCACAGGCGACCTCGTCGCGCGCTCGCTGGTGCTGTCGCCGGGAGCCGACAAAGGCAACCGCCTCGCCAAGTGCGCGTTGGTGGTCGATGGCGCCGAGCCCGAAGCCAAGCCGACGAAACGCAAGGCGAAAGGCAACGCAGCGGCCTTTACCGCTCTTTCCGGCCCTGTCGTCCCAGCCAATGCCTGCCGCAAGGGCAAGGGTCTCGGGCCGGCCCTCGACAAGCTGGTCGAGCAGGTGAACTGAGCGGAGTGTGCCAGATGAGCGATACGCCGGAGCCGAAGGCCGCGAAGGACTGCCCCGACATGCCGGCCGTGCGTGTCGAGATCGACCGCATCGATCGCGCTCTGGTCGATCTGATCGCCGAGCGCTTCGGCTATGTGGAGCGCGCCTGGGAGATCAAGCTCGCCCAGAACGCCGCCGCCAACGTTCCCTGGCGCAACCAGCAGGTGATCGAGAAGGTCCGTGACCGCGCCATCGAGCAAGGCCTCTCCCCCGACCTGACCGAGGCGCTCTGGCGCCAGATGATCGGCTGGTTCATCCAGTACGAGGAGGAGAAGCTGCGCGCGCGGCTCGAGGGCAAGGGCTGACCGCGCTCACGCCGGCGGCCGCCGACGGCCTTCCCGGATCGTGATGATGATGACGCCGGCAATCGTCATGGCGCCGCCGAGCGCGATCCGCCAGGTGATCTCGTCGCCGAACCAGACGACGCCGAGGAACGAGGCGAACAGCGGCGCGATCGGCAGGAACGGCGCCATCTTCGGGATCGGATAGCGCTGCAGCAGGAAATTGAACCCCGCGTGCCCGACGATGCTCGCCCCGATCACCAGATAGGCGATCGAAACCCAGGTCGCAGGGCTCGACGCCAGCACGTGGCCCACGGGGTCCGGCTCGATCGCCAGCGACGCTGCCAGCAGCGGCGGCCAGGCCAGCATGGCGATCCAGCCCTGCATATCGAACACTCTGATATGCTTCAGCTTGCGCATCATGATTGCGCCGATCGCCCACATGAATGACGCCGATCCGCAGACGAGGACGGCGTCGATGTAGGTGAGCACGCGCGGATCGAAGCCCACGACCAGCGACCCCCCGAAGGCGAGTGCGAGCGCCCCCGCCCGCCAGACCCCGACCCGGTCGCCCAGAAACACCATCGACAGCAGGGTCACGAACGGAATGCCCAGCTGCACCACGACCGCGAGCGGCGCGATGTCGCCGCCGAGCGACAGCCCGACGAACAGAAGCCCGAAATGCAGCGCCCCATTGGTGAGCGCAGCCGCGAGCAGCACACCCATCTCGCGGGGATGCCAGCGCATGAACGGCAGAAAGGCGAGCGCGAGCAGCCCGAACCGGATCGCCATCAGCATCAGCGGCGGAATCTCGGCGACCGCGATCTTGGAGGGCACCCAGTTCGCACCCCAGACGAACTGGACGAGCAGCAACAGCGCGAGGTCGCGCAACACCCAGCCCCCCTCGACCGGGGCGGGCCGCGCCGCAATGGTCATGCGAGGCCGCGCTCGCGGCGGATCGTCTCGTAGGCGGCATTGATGCCGGCGAGCTTTTCGGTCGCGATCCGGATGAACTCCGGCGGCATGCCGCGCGCGATCGCCCGGTCGGGATGGTTCTCGATCACCAGTCGGCGGTAGTGCGCCTTCAACTCCTCGCTCGACATGTCCGGCGGGACGCCCAGCACGCGATAGGGGCTGCGCTCCTCCTCGGGCAGGTAGCGCGCGCGGATCACCCGGTACTCGTCCTTGGTGAAGCCGAAGCGCTTGGCGACCTGCTTCAGGTAGTGCTCTTCCGCCTCGTGCAGCACGCCGTCGGCGGTCGCGATGTGGAAGAGGCCTTCGAGCACGTCCTCGAGCAGCTGCTTCTCCTCGTGGAACATGGAGGCGAGCTGCTCGGCGTAGGATTCGTATCCCGCCACGTCCTGCTTGGCGAGGTTGAAGATGCGCCGCACATTGTCGGCTTCGCCCGGCGGCACCTTGAACACGTCCTGGAAGGCGTCGATCTCGTCGGGTGTGACCACGCCGTCGGCCTTGGCCATCTTGGCGCCCAGCGCGATCACACCGACCGTGAAGGCGACCTCGTTCTGCGCCGGCCCGCCTGGGCCGCGCTGACGGTCGACGGCGAAATGGCCGGCCAGGCCGCCCAACAGCGCGCCGATCGGCCCGCCAATCGCAAGCCCAGCTGCAGCGCCCGCGAGTTTTCCCCAGAGTGACATTGCTGAATCATACGCGATTTTCTGCGCGCGTGCATGACAGGAAATGCAAGAGGCGGATGCAG
>JANPDA010000078.1:0-5624 GCA_031431235.1 Hyphomicrobiaceae bacterium | reverse complement strand
ACATGGAGGACCTGAAGCCGCTCGGCCTCGCCATCGCGAAAGAACTACTCGCCGCACTGGGCGGCGATCCCAAGCTGATCGAGGCCAACGGCAAGGGCTCGATCGCGGGGCAAGACGGCGAGAGCGAGCACGCCGCGCTCTGGCATGCGCCGGGCGGCTACGGCATGCGCGAGGTGCTCGGCGGGGCAAGAGCGATCGTCGCCTCGACCAAGAAAGTCGGCGGACCGGGAACCCGGCTCGACGTGCCGGTGACGCACATCAATGCTTCCTACGTGCGCAGCCATTTCGACGCGATCGAGGTCGGCATCGCGGACGCGCCACGCGCGGATGAGCTGCTGCTGGCCCTCGTCATGACGACGGGGCCGCGCGTGCATGCCCGCGTCGGCGGCCTGAAGGCGAGCGAGATCAAAGGCGAGGACGGCCTCAGATGAAGGCCATCATCCGCAAGATCGTGGTCGTGCTCGAGGAGACGCATCGCGAGATGGAGAGGAGCGTCAGCCCGCCGGCGCGGCGCGCGGCCGCCATTGCCGTGATCGCGAACCCGTATGCCGGGCGCTATGTCGAGGATTTGACTGCGCTGATCGAGATTGGCGAGGAGCTGGGCGCGCTGTTGGCGGCAAGGGCCGTCGCCGCGCTCGGCATCGATGGTGCGATGGCCGAGAGCTACGGCAAGGCAGCCGCGGTCGGGGAGAACGGCGAGCTCGAGCATGCCGCCGCCATCCTGCATCCCAAGCTCGGCGCGCCAGTCAGGAAAGTGCTCGGCAAGGGCGCGGCCCTGATCCCATCGTCGCAGAAGCGCGGCGGCCCTGGCGTCGCGCTCGACGTGCCCCTCGGCCACAAGGACGCGGCGTTCGTGCGCAGCCATTTCGACGGCATGGAGGTCAGGATCAACGACGCGCCACGCGCCGACGAGATCATGGTCGCCGTCGCCGTCACCGACAGCGGCCGGCCATTGCCCCGCGTCGGCGGATTGAAAGCGAGCGAGATCAAGGGCGAGGATGGGCTGAGGTAGGCTCTCGATCCTGTCGTTCACCCAGACCGTGCCGCCTTAGATGATGCGGCAAACCTCGACGCCGCGGCTACTGCGGCAGCGTCCCCGCCTTCCGCCGGGCAACGAGCCAGTCGAAGAAGTCCGCGTCCGGCCTCGCGGCAAGCGCCGTCAGCTCGTCGATTGCGTCCTCGGGCAGCTTCGCCGCGGCGCGCCGCCGCAGCTCATCGACATTGGCGATCCGATGCCCCTTCCACGTCGCCCGCTCGATCAGGAAGAGGGCGTAGCCAGGTGCGAGCGCGGTGCGGTCTTTCAGCAATGCGACCTCGGCCAGGAGTGCCTGGGCACCGGGGTGGTCGGCCTCGGCAAGAAACCACAGATCGACGATGGCCGCGTAGAGGTCGGAGATCGCGGGCGGTCGCCTGCCCTCCGGGTCGAACCTCAGCGCCTCGACGAGATCGGGGAAGGGCGGCACCTCGAGCTTCAGCCGCGCGATCTCGGCCTCGGCATTCAAGAGCTTCCGCGCCGTGAAACAGAAATAGAGATCATGGGCGTTGTGCTCGATGATCCACTCCATCCAGTCCGCTTCATCCAGAGGAAACTTGATTTCCAATGGCAGCTCGGGATGCCGCCGGCGAAACGCGGTTTCGTAGATCTCACGGGCAGTCCGACAATCCAGAATTGAGATATGCTGGCGGTAGAGGGTTTCCTCGGGCTCGGTCAACAACTCACTTTCGGCCTCGTAGCAGCTCTGCGCCCAATATGGCTGCGCCGATTTGCTCCAGTACTCGGCTTTCGATCGCAAACAATTTTTCGCAAAAGAGTCGCTGGGCGCGAATGTCGCTAAACCGATAAGCAGGAAGGTGCAGCCAATAACGTATCTCATGACTTATCCCCGCTATTAGCTAGTCGTGTATGATGTGTCTATGTATGGCCTGTAGAGGACAGCATAGATGGACAAAGAAACCCAGAGAACGTTATGCCGGCGTGTAGGCAACAACATCGCTAATCTCAATGCCGACCTGAGTTCGATGCATACCCAGAATCGGACACTCCTGCAAGAGATTCGCGACAACGAAAGGCGCGTCGAGGAGGCGCGGCGCCAAGTGCGGGACCTGATGGTTCCGACGGTTCCGGGCATGGGTCGGCTGCGTTCGCGGATCGGAAAAATCGTCGAGGATCATGGTGATCTCATTCAGGAAATCAATCGGGTCAATCGCTTGAGCGACGCGCAGTCCGTGCTCGCCGCCGAGATCCGCAACCTCGACATGCTGAAGTCCAAGATCCCCCAGATCGAGCGCCGGATCGAGGAGCTCAGGCGGCTTGTGGAGGTATCGAATGCAGGCTTCGCCCGGATGCGCTGTAGCGATGTGGTAGGCGCCGGCGAGATCTGGCGTTGAGGGGCGCCGCGGGTCGTCAGATTGCGCCGGTGCTCGTGGGGAAGAAGCTCGAGCCTCTCGAACTCGATCAGAGTCACCTCGCGGACATCGGGGAGCTCCGAGCACTTGCCGGTTTCGAGCGCATACCGGTCGCCCTCGATGCCCAACCCCGGCGACCAGTTTCGCTTCGGCCAGCTCCCGCATTGGCGATGTGGATGTGCAGCAGCTCGCCTTGCCACATGGAATGTTCCCTCTGAGGGTGCATTGAGCGTGAGCGGAACCCACCATGTGAGCCGGCGCGCAACTCGCTTCGCTCGCTGTACCGTTCTCCTTGCACTACTCCGGCAGCGTCCCGGCCTTCCGCCGGGCGAGGAGCCAATCGGAGTAGTTTGCCTCCGGCCGCGCGGCAAGCGCCGTCAGCTCGGCGATTGCGTCCTCGGGCAGATTTGCCGCGGCGCGCCGCCGCAGCTCATCGACATGGGCGATCCGATGCCCCTTCCACGTCGCCCGCTCGATCAGGAAGAGGGCATAGCCCGGGGCCAGCGCCAAGCGATCCTGCCGTAGCGAGAGCTCGGCCAGCAGGACCTGTGCGCCGGCATGGTCGAGATCCACAAGCGAAAACAGATCCTCGACGGCCATGTAGAGGTCGAAGAGAGCGGCCGGCTGTTTGCCTTCGTAATCAACCCTCATGGCTTCGGCGAGCTTCAGGTAGGGCGGCACCTCGAGCTTCAGCCGCGCAATCTCGGTCTCTGCCTTATCGAGCAATTCGGACGTGAGGCAGAAATGAAGATCTTGGGCATTGCTCTCGATGATCCAGCCCATCCAGTCCGCATCATCCAGCGAATGCTTGAATTCGAGCGGGAGCTCAGGATGGCGCCGACGGAACGCTTGCTCGTAGACACTACGAGCGCGTTTGCAGTCTGCATCCGCTAGATTTTTGCGATAGAGTTCAAATTCAGAGCCCATCAGAATCTCATCTTCGGGTTCGTAACAGCGCTCAGCCCAGTACGGCCGCGCCGATTTGCTCCAGTACTCGGCTTCCGATTGCAGGCACCTCATTGCTCGAGACTCACCATTTGAAGCTACCGTCGTCCCTACGATCAGTGCAGCGCACAAGAGGGCATTCTTCATGACTTATCCCCGGTATCAGCTGGGCTCGTATAATACGCCAGAGTGTGATTGCTGAGGATAGCACAAATGGACAAAGAGACCCAGACGATGTTGTGTGAACGCGTTGATGGGAACATCGGCGACTACCTGGCGAAACTTCGCTCCTTGCATGCCGCGCAACTGGCCCTCCAGCAGGAAATCCGCGAGCAGGAAAGGCGTGTTGAATATGCGCAGCACCAGGTTCGAGACCTGATGATTCCGGCGCCTCCGAGCACTTGCCTTTGCCGGTCGCATGGCGATCACCCTAGTCCCCGCCATCTCCAGTGATCGAGTCACAACACACATCCTCCCACGGCATTCCCGCGCAGGCGGGAATTCAGGCAAGCAGCTGATGTTGCGTGGAGAATTGGCTGGATGCCCGCCTTCACAGGCGGGGCGGCCTTGGCATAGGAGCTTGTGACTCCGGGTACTCGATGCCGATTCCAGCGATGAGGCGCGCCGCGGGAGGTGGGTGCTTCACCCCATCCGCCGCCGCGCTTACCGCGGCAATGTCCCGGCTTTCCGGCGGCGGAGGTACCAGCCGACGTAGTCCGCATCAGGCTGAGCCGCCAGCGCGGACAGCTCGGCGACGATCTCGCCCGAAAGCCCCTCGGTCGCTATCCGGCGCATGACCTCGGTCTTGGAAAGCGGGTACGCCTTCCGCTTCAACCGCTCGATGAGAAAGAGGCCATATCCGGGTTTCAAGCCAACCAACCATCTCACGTAAGCGACCTCGAGCAACAGCGCCTGCGCGTCCGCGTGGTCGGCTTTCGCCAAGAACCACAGATCGATGATCGCGTGGTTCCGGTCATCGACCGCGGGAGGCACCTCGCCCTTCTGGCCTGCCTCGATCGCCTCGATGAACCCCGGAAAGGGCGGCGCATCGATCTCGAGCCGTGCGATCTCGGCCTCGGAACTGCGAAGCTTCTCGGCCACGAAGCAGAAATAGAGATCATGGGCATTGCGCTCGATGATCCACCACATCCAGTCTTTCGAGCTGTCCAATGGATAGAGAAACTCGAGCGGAAGCTCCGGGTGGCGGCGGCGGAAAGCCTGCTCATAGATCGCACGCGCGCCTTGGCAATCGTTGTCTGCGAGTTTTTTCCTGTAATCCTTCAATTCTGTATTGAACATGATCACCTGTTCGCGCTCATAGCAGCGTTCGACCCAATATGGATTCACCGAAATCTTCAAGCGCTCAGATTCCGATCGCAAGCACGACTTTGCCAGAGTTGCATCGGCGCTCAATACGTATGTTGCGAATAGAACCAGCACCGCGCTCAGCTTGCATTTCATGACTTATCCCCGGCCACTAGAACGCGCGTATGTTTCTAACAGGACGTAGATCTGGAAGGCAAGATACGTGGAAGAAGAATCTCGGGAAGTGCTGTGTGAGCGCATCGCAGACAACATCGCGGACTCGGACGCGCGTTTGAAGTCCGATAATGCAGAGCTTCGCGCTGCGGAGGCACAGATCCGCCAAGGGGAAGCACGCGTCGAGCAACTGGAACGCAGAGTCCGGGACCTGATGATACCTGCGATTCCGGGCCTGGGCCGGCAGCGCTCCAGGCTCGGGCGTGCCATCGAGGATCATGCCGATCTCGTTCAGGAAGTCAACAGGGTCAACCGTTTGAGCGATGCGCAGTCGTTGCTTGCCGCCGAAATCCGCAGGCTCGACATCCTGCGAGCGAAGATTCCCGCGCTCGAGCGAAGCATCGAGAACCGGCGTCGCCTTCTCGACGAATCGGCAGCGGACTTTGCCCGCATGGGCTGCAGCGATGGTGTAGCCCTCGGCTTGCTCCGGCGCTGATGAGCAGCAACCGTCCTTCGCTGCCATCGAGACTCAAGACCCCGCCGTCTCCTTTGCGATCGCCGCGACCGCGCTGGCCGCGCCCGCGCCGATCCAGGCCGCGTCGCTCGCGATCGCGATCACCTGCCAGCCCTTCCCGGCGAGCGGGCGGGCGTAGTCCTCATCGCCCGCGTAGATGGCGGCGATCACGCCGGCCTCGAGGCAGCGGGCGAGGATGTGGTCGCACGCTTTCAGCGTCTCGCGCGAGGCGACGTCGCGCTTGCGCCCGCCCGACAGCGAGATCGAGAGGTCGTTGGGT
>JANPDA010000077.1:0-2274 GCA_031431235.1 Hyphomicrobiaceae bacterium | reverse complement strand
CATTCCAACGGCCGAGAAGGACGAGATGCTCGGCTCGCTGCGCCAGCAACTCACGCCCCCCGCAATCGCAATCCCCGCCAACCTCGACGTCGTCCGGCCCTTCCGCGATGAACTGCTCGATTTGCTCGAAGGTGGGCAGCCAGAATAGCTTTCCAACCGGCCGGGCCGGCATGCGTGTTGGAGGAAACGTCTCGCGCACACCCATCCACCCGTCATCCCGGACAAGGCCGAAGGCGTCCGGGATGACGGGTGATGCCAGGATGTGTTTCTCGAGAGCGCGACCGGTGCAATTCTTGCTAGACTGGCTCCAGGATCCTGCGCTCGCGGATGGGCGAGCCGAACGGAGGAGGGCTGGATGAGCCAAACCTTGTCGGAAAAGAGCGTGACGACGGCAGCGCCGCTGTTGCTGCGCGAGCGGCGTGGCGCGGTCGCGATCCTGAAGCTCAACCGGCCGGAGGCGCGCAACGCGCTGTCGGAAGGTCTGATTGGCGCACTGCAACAGGCCCTCGTCACGCTGAACGCTCGCTCCGATGTGCATGTGATCGTGATCGCGGGCCAGGGCCCGGCTTTCTGCGCCGGCCACGATTTGCGCGAGCTGACGGCTCACCGCGACGACGGCGATGGCGGCCGCAGCTTCTATTCCCGCATCATGAGCCAGTGCTCGCAACTGATGCAGGCGATCGTGAAGAGCCCCAAGCCGGTGATCGCTGCGGTCGAAGGCATTGCGACGGCGGCCGGCTGCCAGCTGGTCGCGAGCTGCGATCTGGCGGTTGCAGGCGCCTCGGCACGGTTCGCGACACCCGGCGTCAACATCGGCCTGTTCTGCTCGACGCCGATGGTCGCGCTCTCGCGCAACGTGTCGAGGAAGCGTGCGATGGAGATGCTGCTGTTGGGCGAGTGGCTCGGCGCGGAGGAGGCGGCCGAATGGGGGCTCCTCAACCGGACCGTCGCCGACGGGCAGGCGCTCGCGGCCGCGGTCGAGCTCGGAGCCAAGATCGCGGCCAAATCCCCGCTCACCGTTGCGATCGGCAAGGAAGCCTTCCATGCCCAGCTCGAGACCTCGCTCGAGCACGCCTACAGCTATGCGGCCGAGGTGATGGTGCAAAACATGATGACGCACGACGCGCAAGAAGGGATCGGCGCGTTCCTCGAAAAGCGGTCGCCGGAATGGAAGGGATGCTGAGGCGATGGAGCCGCGGTTGACGCTGGTGACGCTCGGTGTGGCCGATATCGCCCGCGCTCGAGCCTTCTATGTGGCGCTCGGCTTCGAGGCGTCCTCGATCGGCAACGACAACGTCGCATTCTTCGATGCGGGCGGCGTCGTGCTCGGCCTCTATGGACGCGCAGCGCTCGCCGTGGATGCCAGAATGGCCGACAGCGTGCCCGGGTTTTCGGGCGTTGCGCTCGCCCACAATGTGAGATCGCGCGAGGAGGTCGCGCTCGTGATCGCCGAGGCCGTCGCCGCCGGTGGACGGTTGGTGAAGGCGGCGGAGGACGTATTCTGGGGCGGGCATTCGGGCTATTTCGCCGATCCCGACGGCCACCTCTGGGAGGTCGCCTGGAACCCCTTCTTCCCGCTCGATGCCAAGGGCCGCGTCGAGCTTCCCGATTGAGGTTGGCATGAATCACGACAGCTACGACGAGAGCTATATTCGCGAGATCCTCGCCAAGGTAGGCACGGTCGCCATGGTTGGTGCGAGTGCCAACGAGGTGCGGCCGTCCTATTTCGTGCTGAAATACCTGATCGCCAAAGGCTATCGCGTGTTTCCGGTCAATCCGGGTCTCGCCGGCCAGCGGATCCTCGGCCAGGCGGTGTTTGCTTCATTGGCCGCGATCCCGGAGCCCGTCGACATGGTCGACATCTTCCGCAACTCCGAGGCAGCGCTCGAGATCACCAAAGAGGCGATCGCGATCCGAGCGAAAGTCGTGTGGATGCAACTCTCGGTCAGGAACGATGAGGCGGCAGCACTTGCGCAAGCCGCGGGCCTCGAGGTCGTGATGAACCGCTGCCCCAAGATCGAGTACGGGCGGCTATCGGGTGAGATCGGCTGGGCAGGTGTCAACTCGGGCACCCTGTCGAGTGCGCGCGGCCAGCTCGGCGATCGCGGCCAGAGCCTCGTCATCAAGAGGCCAGTCTGAGGACACTCCGAACAACAACCGCTTCGAAACACCCGTCTTCCCGGACGATCGGGGCCCCGGCTCATCTGCCGGGGCGGAGATCGATCCGGGATCCAGGCCCCGGACGGTATAGTGCGAGTTATTGTGCCTTCGGCC
>JANPDA010000076.1:0-3326 GCA_031431235.1 Hyphomicrobiaceae bacterium | reverse complement strand
AGCTGGTCGGTCGTGTTCGAGGAGCAGAACCTGCCCGACGGCAAGCCCAACACCGGCCGCGTGCAGGCATTCGATGGCCCGATCTACATCGCCGACGCCGCCCTCTATCTGATGACCAAGAAGCCCGAGCTCGGCATCAAGGACCCCTATGAGCTGAACGAGGTCCAGTACAAGGCCGCTCTCGACCTGCTGCGTGGGCAGCGCAAGCTCGTCGGCCGCTACTGGCACGACGCCATGGTTCAGATCGACGACTTCAAGACCGAAGGCGTGGTCGCCTCCTCGTCGTGGCCGTTCCAGGTGAACCTGCTCGCGGCCGACAAACAGCCGGTCGGCTCGACCGTTCCTGCCGAGGGTGCGACGGGCTGGGCGGATACGACGATGATGCATGCCGACGCCGCGCACCCCAACTGCGCCTACATGTGGCTCGAGCATTCACTCAATCCGAAGCTCCAGGGCGATCTGGCGGCGTGGTTCGGGTCGGTGCCGTCGGTGCTCGATGCCTGCAAGGGCAACGCGCTGTTGACAGATGGCGGCTGCGATACCAATGGCCTCGGCAATTTCGATCGTATCCACTTCTGGCGGACTCCGACCGCCAAGTGCGCCAGCCAGGGTGACAAGTGCGTGCCCTATTATCGCTGGGTCACCGACTCGATTGCCGTGATCGGCGGACGCTGATCGCGATCGACGATCGTCCAAAACCATCGTGTCGCCGCCCCGCAGCCCGGGGCGGCGATTTCGTCCTCGGGGCACCACGATGACCGATGCCGTCAAGTTCGAGCGCGTCTCCCGCATCTTCGGCAGCGTCAAAGCCGTCGATGCTGTCGATCTGGAGATCGTGGAAGGCGAGTTTTTCGCCATGCTCGGCCCTTCGGGCTCCGGCAAGACGACGTGCCTGCGCCTGATCGCTGGCTTCGAGCAGCCCGATAGCGGTCACATCGAGATTTTCGGCGAGACCGCCGAGGGCGTTCCGCCCTACCGGCGTGCCGTCAACACGGTGTTCCAGGACTATGCGCTGTTTCCCCATATGACGGTCGGCGACAACGTCGCCTACGGCCTGATGATCCGTGGCATTGCCGGCGACGTGCGCCGCAAGCAGGCTGGCGAGATGCTCGAGCTGGTGAAGCTCGCGGGCTTTGGCGAGCGCAAGCCCTCCCAACTCTCGGGCGGCCAGCGCCAGCGCGTCGCGCTCGCCCGCGCGCTCGTCAACCAGCCCAAGGTCCTGCTGCTGGATGAGCCGCTCGGTGCGCTCGACCTCAAACTGCGCGAGCAGATGCAGGTCGAGCTGAAGGTGTTGCAGCGGACCCTCGGGATCACCTTCGTGTTCGTGACCCATGACCAGGGCGAAGCACTCTCCATGGCCGACCGGGTCGCCGTCTTCAACGAGGGGCGGATCGTCCAGGTGGGCGCACCGGCCGATGTCTACGAGCGCCCGGGAAACCGGTTCGTCGCTGATTTCGTCGGCTCCTCCAATGTTTTGGCGCCCGAGGTTGCCGAGCGGCTCGGCGGCAAGCGTGCGTGGACCAGCATCCGGCCGGAGCGGATCAGCGTGGTCGAGGCCGCCGGCGCCGCTGCCGCGGGCTTTGCGTCGCTGCGTGGCACGGTCCGCTCGGCGCACTATCAGGGGGCGATCACGCGGTTCGTGCTCGCCGCCGATCATCTCAACCTCACGGTCGCCGCGCCACCGTCCCGCCGCTATGCCGAAGGCGACCGGATCGAGGTGCGCTGGCCACTGTCGGCGATGCACGCCATGGAGGGCGAAGCATGAGCATGGCGTCATCGCGGACCATGGAGCCGGAGGCGGGCGGGTTGGCCGGGCGCATCGCCGACGCCCTCTACCGCAGGCCCTCGCTGCTGCTGGCGCTGTTGCTCGGGCCACCACTGTTGTGGCTCGGCGTCGTCTATGTGGGCTCGCTGCTCGCGCTCCTCGTCTACAGCTTCTTCTCGGTCGACGAGTTCTCGGGTGCCGTGCTGCACGAGCCGACGCTGAAGACCTATGGCGAGCTCTTTCATGCCGCCAATCTCGATGTGATCGTGCGCAGCGTGCTGATGGCGGGTGCCGTCACGCTCGCCTCGGCGGCGATCGCTTTCCCGATCGCTTACTTCGCGGCACGCTTCGCGCGGGGACCGGTGAAGGCGCTGTTCTACCTCGCGGTGATGCTGCCGCTGTGGTCGAGCTATCTGGTCAAGGTCTATGCCTGGAAGCTCATTCTCGCCAAGGAAGGCATCATCACCTGGCTGCTCGACGGGCTGGGGCTCGGTTGGCTGCTGGTGGCGATCCTGTCGATCCCGGTGATCGGGGGCCCTTCGCTCTCGATCAGCTATCTCGGCATGTTCATCGTCTTCGTCTACATCTGGCTGCCCTACATGATCCTGCCGGTGCAGGCCGCGCTGGAACGTGTGCCCAAGAGCCTGATCGAAGCCTCGGGCGACCTGGGCGCGGCCGGGAGCCAGACCTTCCGCCACGTGATCCTGCCGCTGGCGATCCCCGGCATCGTCGCCGGCTCGATCTTCACCTTCTCGCTGACGCTGGGCGACTACATCATCCCGCAGATCATCGGCAATTCGAGCTATTTCATCGGCTCGGTCGTGCTCGTGCAGCAGGGCACCGCCGGCAACATCCCGCTCGCCGCCGCCTTCACCATGGTTCCGATCGCGATCATGGCGCTCTACCTGTGGGGCGCGAAACGGATGGGGGCGTTCGATGCGCTGTGAGGAGAGCAGGTTGCAATCGGTATAACTGTGGTTATACTCAGGTCATGAAGACAGCGATCTCCATCCCCGACAAGACGTTTGCCGCCGCAGAGCGGCTTGCGAAAGCCCGCGGCATCACACGCAGCGAGCTCTTTCGGCGTGCGCTTGAGGAGTACCTGAGCAAGAACCGGCGCGAATGGATCACTGAAGAGCTCAATCGCGTCTACAAGACTGAGGACAGCTCGCTCGACCCGTTCTTCAAGGAGCTGCGATCGAGCGGCCTGCGCCATGCCGACGGAGATGGTGACAAAGCTGCAGGTAACGCAGACGATCAAGGTGGTGCGGCACCAGACACCCGCAAACGGCGATCGGGGCGGGGATGAAGGATGAACCCGCGGATTATCAGATGCAGATTGTGCCTCTAACGGCCCGTACTTCAATCGATGTCAGCCAAGTGCTCAAGTTGATCGGGGCTCGTGGAGCGGGAGGAGCGCGTGCGACGAGGGGAAATTTGGTGGGCTGATCTGGGGCAGCCGAGAGGCTCGGCTCCGGCCTTTCGACGGCCTGTATTGATTGTGTCTGCTGACAGCTTCAATGGGAGCAC
Source organism: Hyphomicrobiaceae bacterium (assembly GCA_031431235.1). Classification (GTDB taxonomy): domain Bacteria; phylum Pseudomonadota; class Alphaproteobacteria; order Rhizobiales; family Hyphomicrobiaceae; genus JANNSW01. The sequence continues at coordinate 31 of JANPDA010000076.1, read as the reverse complement.
GATCAGAACTGTTATCGTGATTATTTTGACG
>JANPDA010000075.1:0-6553 GCA_031431235.1 Hyphomicrobiaceae bacterium | reverse complement strand
CTCGAGCGTGCCGCGCGCGTAGCCCCCGATCCTGAGGCGCGCATCGTGGGGAAGTGCGATCCGGACGCGTCCGAGCCGGGTCGTGCGGTCGATCTCGGGGGAAACCAGCCGGACGGTGCCGCGCACGGGCTCGGTGAAACCCGCCGGGGCGACGAGCGCCGTCTGCCCGGCCACGAGCTTGGGCATCGCCACATCGGAGACCTCCGCTTCCAGCTCGATGTCGCCGCCCTCGATGATGCGGAACAGCGACCCACTCGCGATGCTGGCAATCTGACCGAGCCGCGCCAGCCGCGCGCTGACGATGCCCCCGACCGGGGCACGGATCTCGGTCCGGCTCAACCGCCATTCGAGCTCGCGGCGCTGGGCGAGGGCGGCTTTCTTCTGGGCATCCGCCGATGTGACGGCCTGGCGCGCGGCATCGAGCCGGGCTTGCGAGACGGCAGCACCCGATACCGATTGGTCGAGCCGCTCCTCGCTGGCAAAGCCCGACTTGTTGAGCTTCTGCGCCCGTTTCAGCGCCTTCTGGTTCTCGGTGCGTGTGGCATCGGCTTCCGCGATCTGGGTCCGGGCTTGCGCGATCGCCGCATCCCAACGGGCGATGTCGGCGGCATTCTGGGCCAGCGTCGCCTCGATCTGGTCGACCGAAAGGCGGGCGAGCACGTCGCCCTTCTTCACGCTGGCACCTTCCTCGACCAGGATCTCGCGCACGGCGAGGCCGTCGACCTCGGGCGCGACCATCACCTCCTCGCGGGCAACGAGCGTGCCCCCGACCACGATCGTCTCGACGATCTGGCTCGATTCCGCTCGGGCAACCGTGATCGCAGGCAGCGTCGCCCCCGAACCTGCAACCGGGGGAGACGGCAGCGATGCCTCGACAGCGTGGGCGGCAGGCGCAATTGCCGCCAGCAGCATCACCAGAAAAGCTCGTGCGAGCGCTTTGATCAGGGTCATGCTCAGCTCCTCTGGCCGGTCGTGCCCGGCATCAGCATCCGCCCGATCAGGAACCGCAATTGCGGCTCCAGCTGATCGAGGGCGCCATCGGGCTCGAACGGCATGCGCATGATCAATCCGTCGCCGAGCGCCATCAGGGCCTTGGTGACTGCTTCGACATCGAGTGAGGCGTCGATCTCACCGCGGGCTTGCGCCCGAGCCAGCGCATCGGCGAGCTTGCCGTGTGCTTCCGTGCGGTTGCGCTCGAAGATCTCGCGGATCCGAGGATTGCGCTGGGCTTCGGTCATGACCTCGGCGCAAAGCGCGGCCTGCCCGGTCCGGGTGACCTCGCGCAGGAAGGTGAAAGCGGTCTCGAAGAAAGCGTCGAGCACGTTCTCGTCGACGTCGAGGCGCGCGAGGATCTGAGCGTTGCGCTTGCGCTCCTCCTCGGCAATTGCCTCGATGATGGCGTCTTTCGAGGGGAAATAGCGGTAGAGCGCACCCGGGCTCATCTTGGCTTCGCCGCAGATCTCCTGCATCGAGGTGCCGTGGAAGCCGGCACGAGCAAAGCACATGACGGCCGCCTCCAGCACGCGGCGTCGGCCATCGCTCGCCTGTTGGACCTGGGCTGCTGTCATGATTGGTTCGGCCTTTCGAGAGCGAACGTTCATTCGCGAACGAACGTTCACTCAGGTAAGACGCGAGAACCGTGACGTCAAGAGGGCGGCAACGCGGGCCGCGCGGAATCGACGCAAGGGGCCGTGCCGCCCCACGATGGGTGGCCCGCGCGTCCGGGCATGCCTCAGGCCGGCGGAAACATGGGTCGTCGCAACCGGCGGTGACCTCGGGCCGGACGGAATGAACCGTGATCCGCCGGAGGTCGGAGCAGTCGCTCAACAGAGTGCCGCCGTCGTGCCGCAGGCGATGGGCAGGTCGGCTTCGGAGGCCTCGCGGACAGTCGAGCGTCATGGCGCAGTCGAGACCGACCCAAACCGCCACTCCCGATCATTTGATCGACACGTGGTTGACGCAGTCCTCGGCCAATGGCCATAGTGGTCGATGATCGGGATTTCTCAATGAAGCTGTTTCGCCTCATTCTCGCGATTGGGCTCGCGCTCATGCTCGGTGTGGCACCGGTCCTTGCTGGCGTTCACGAGCAGTCGTCGGCGGCAATGCAGGATTGTATGGGCAAAGCCAAGGGCTCCTGCTCCTGCGACATTGGGTCGGCGCATTGCGGCACGATCAGCTGCAAGGTCGCGTGCAACGGCATCCTCGGCCTCGTTCCGGCCGGGGATCCGATCGCCATCGTGAGACTGGCCGTGGCCGTTGCGGCGACGGTGGCGGATCCGCGGTCGATCCGTCCCTGGAGCGATATTCCCGTACCTCGAAGCTGATCCTGCGTAGAGACGCTGAGCAACCCCTGCGCGCCGTGGTCTCCGACTGCGGCGGGCCTTGGGGTCACGAGCGCGATCGTGCTGTGCGCGCCGGATCTGTCCTCGAGGGATGAGCATGTCATGAATGTCAGAGAGCTTTTGCTCGTGGGCGCAGTCGCGCTCGTGGGCCTCGCCACCGGCTCCCGCCTCGGCACGGGAACCTGGCCGGATGCCGACCTCTTGCGCCGGCTGGCGGCCGGTGAGCCACCGGTCCAAGCGGCAGCGTCGCCGTCGCCCGCCATTGCCGAGCGCAAGGTCCGCTACTACCGCAACCCGATGGGGCTGGCGGATACCTCACCCGTTCCCAAGAAAGACTGGATGGGGATGGACTACATCGCCGTCTACGAGGGTGAGGAGGTCGACGACGGCAAGACCGTCACGATCAGCCTCGACCGGGTGCAGCGGGCTGGCGTGCGCAGTGCCGCTGCGGCTACGCGCCGGCTGGTTCGGCCGGTTAGGGCCGCCGGCAAGGTCGCCCTCGACGAAAGCCGACTCCGAATCGTGACGCTCCGCTTCGACGGCTTCATCGAGAAGCTCCACGCCGACACAACCGGCCAGACGGTTCGCAAAGGTGAGCCCTTGTTTCGCGTCTTCAGCCAGGAGGTGCTGAATGCTCTGGCCAACTACCGGGTGAGCATGATCGCCGCGGGCAAGAAATCTGGCCGTGAGGTGGACGGTGCCGTGCAAAGGCTCGCCAACCTCGAGGTTTCGCGCGAGCAGATCAACCGCATCGGCACCAGGGGCGACATACCCGATGCGATCGAGTGGCCGAGCCCGGTCAGCGGCACAATCATGGAGAAGATGGTGATCGAGGGCGAGCGGGCCGAAGCGGGCCGCGCCCTCTTCAAGATCGCCGATCTCTCTCGGGTCTGGGTGTTGGCTGAGATTGCCGAGCAGGACCTGGGGCTGATCCGGGTGGGCGCCAAGGCCAGTGTGACGTTCATGGCCATGCCGGGCGAGACGATCACTGGCGAGGTTGCGTTCATCTATCCTGACCTCGGCAAGGAAACTCGAACGGGCCGTATCCGGATCGAGCTGCCCAATCCGGACGGCAAGCTCATGCCGGACATGTATGCCGATGTCGTCATCGATGCCGGTAGTGGGGAGGGCCTGCTGCTCGCGGTGCCTGTGGAGGCCATCATCGATAGCGGTAGCCGTCAGATTGTACTCCTCGACAAGGGTCAAGGCCGCTTCGAACCGCGCGAGGTCCGGTTGGGCCGACGCGGCGACGGCTACATCGAGGTCACGCATGGCCTCGTAGCGGGCGAGATGGTCGTCACCACGGCGAACTTCCTGATCGATGCCGAGAGCAACCTCAAGGCTGCGCTGAAGACATTCACGGGTGAACCGGCAGTGGCTGCCGGCGATGCGGTCACACCGGGAACAGCCGCCGCCGAGGTGACGCCATGATCGCCTCGATCATCCGCTGGTCGGCGAAGAACCTGATGCTGGTGCTGATCGGCGCCCTGCTCGCGACCGCGCTCGGCGTCTATGCCGTCGGGAAGGTGCCGCTCGACGCCATCCCCGACCTCTCCGACACCCAGGTCATCATCTACACCGAGTATCCGGGTCAGGCTCCGCAGGTGGTCGAGGATCAGGTCACCTATCCCTTGTCGACGGCCATGCTGTCGGTGCCGCGTTCCCATGTCGTACGCGGCTTCTCGTTCTTCGGGGTGTCCTTCGTCTACGTGATCTTCGAGGACGGCACCGACATCTACTGGGCGCGCAGCCGCGTGCTCGAATACCTGTCGGCGGCGGCCCGCAACCTGCCGCGCGGCGTCACGCCATCGCTCGGGCCCGACGCGACCGGCGTCGGCTGGGTCTACCAGTATGTGGTGACGGGGGCCAAGCGCACGCTGGCCGAGCTCCGATCCTCGCAGGATTGGCAGGTCCGCTATGCGCTCGCCAAGGCCGACGGCATCGCCGAGGTGGCGAGTGTCGGCGGCTTCGTCAAGCAATACTCGGTCGTGGTCGATCCGCGCCGCCTGAAGAGCTTCGGCATCCCGCTTGCCCGCGTGCGCGAAGCTATCCGCATGAGCAACATGGACGTGGGCGGCCGCGTCATCGAGCTGGCCGAAACCGAATTCGCCGTGCGCGGGCGGGGCCTCATCAAAGGCGTCGGCGACATCGAGCAAATCGTGCTCAAGGTCGAGGGCGGCACGCCAGTGCTGGTCCGGGACGTCGCCCAGGTCGAATTGGTTCCCGACGAGCGGCGCGGCATCGCCGAGCTGAACGGGGAAGGCGAGGTTGCCAGCGGCATCGCCGTCCAGCGCTTCGGCGCCAATGCCCTCGATGTCATCGCAAACGTGAAGGCCCGCCTCGCCGAGGTGCAGGCGAGCCTGCCCGAGGGCACCGAGATCATCCCGGTCTACGACCGCTCCGACCTCATTCTCAGGGCGATCGAAACGCTGAAACGCACCCTCATCGAGGAGAGCATCATCGTCGCGCTCGTCTGCATCGTGTTCCTGATGCACGTCAGGAGCGCGCTCGTCGCCATCGTGACGCTGCCGCTGGGGCTCCTCATCGCCTACATTTTCATGCACGCGCTCGGCCTCTCCTCCAACATCATGAGCCTCGGGGGCATCGCCATCGCCATCGGCGCCATGGTCGATGCGGCGATCGTCATGATCGAGAACGCCCACAAGCATCTGGAGCGGGCGCCGCCTGAGAAGCCGCGTACGGAAATTCTGATCGAGGCGGCGAGCGAGGTCGGCCCGGCGCTGTTCTTCTCCCTGCTCATCATCACCGTCTCGTTCCTGCCGATCTTCGCGCTGGAAGCCCAGGAGGGGCGGCTGTTCCATCCCCTCGCCTTCACCAAGACCTTTGCCATGGCGGCGGCGGCGCTGCTTTCCGTCACCGTGGTGCCTGCCCTGATGATCGTGTTCGTGCGTGGCCGGATCGTCCCTGAGAAGAAGAACCCGCTGAATCGGCTGCTGATCTGGCTCTACCGGCCGATCATCCGGGCTGTCCTGCAGGCACGCTGGCTGACCATTGCAGTTGCCGTCCTGATGCTGGCGCTGAGCTTCTGGCCGGCACGCCAGCTCGGCTCGGAGTTCATGCCGACCCTCAACGAGGGCACGCTGTTCTACATGCCGGTGACGCTGCCGGGGCTATCCATCACCAAGGCCGCGGAGATGCTTCAGACCCAGAACAAGATCATCAAATCGTTTCCGGAGGTGGCCTCGGTCTGGGGCAAGGCGGGGCGCGCCGGCACGGCCACCGATCCCGCACCGACCGAGATGACCGAAACCATCATCAACCTGAAACCGGAGAGCGAGTGGCGGCCCGGCATGACCACCGACAAGCTCATCGCCGAGCTGGACAAGTCGTTGCAGTTCCCCGGTGTATCCAATGCCTGGACCATGCCGATCAAGGCCCGCATCGACATGCTCTCGACCGGCATCCGCACGCCCGTCGGCGTGAAAGTGTTCGGCAAGGACCTGAAGGAGATAGAGGGTGTCGCCCGCCAGATCGAGGCGGTACTGCGCACCGTGAGTGGCACCTCCAGCGCCTTCGCCGAGCGTATCATGGGGGGGTACTACCTCGACATCGAGCCGGACCGCGCTCGGCTCGCGCGCTACGGCCTGACGGTGGGTGAGGTGCAGGAGGTGATCGCAAATGCGCTCGGAGCCGAGCCGATCACGACGACCGTCGAGGGGCGCGAGCGCTATTCGGTGAGCCTGCGCTACCCCCGCGAGATCCGCAGCGATCCCGACGCCATCGACCGCGAGGTGCTGGTTCCGCTCGCGAACGGCGCGTTCATTCCGCTGGGCGAGGTCGCCAGCATCAGCCTCTCGACCGGCCCCTCCAGCATCCGCACCGAGGACGCCCAGCTCGCCGCCTACATCTTCGTCGACGGCCAAGCAGCGCCTCGCCTATGTCGTGCCGCTGACGCTGCTGATCATCTTCCTGTTGCTCTACCTCAATTTCGGCCGCCTCGCCGAAACGCTGATCGTCATGCTGTCGCTACCCTTCGCCCTCGTCGGTGGCCTGTGGCTGATGTGGTGGCTCGGCTTCAATCTGTCGGTCGCCGTTGCCGTCGGCTTCATTGCGCTGGCGGGCGTTGCCGCCGAGACCGGCGTCATCATGCTGATCTATCTGACGCATGCCTTGGAGGAACAGCGGCAGCGGGCACAAAGCGAAGGCCGCGACTTGAGCCGATCGGATCTTCACGCGGCCATCATGTACGG
>JANPDA010000074.1:0-2971 GCA_031431235.1 Hyphomicrobiaceae bacterium | reverse complement strand
GCTGATTGCGACCGACAGCTTCTCGCCTTGCGCCAAGTGGAGCGCGATGTCGCCGCCATTGTTGACATAGGCTCTAGCGATCGGGCTCGCCGAGACGAGCGCCTGCAGCACCTCCTCGGCGACGCTGCCGGCAACAGCTGCCATCGGCGTGATGAAATGAGCCGCATGGGGCACAACAGCCGCGATCATGCGCTGAGCGACGGCTCCATGCACGCGCTGTCGATCTGGGCCGATCGGCTGCCTGAGGAGAGGCAGCTCGCCTACGATCTCATCGAGAATGGTTGCAAACCGCCGCGCTGCCGCTCGATAGGCAAGCCGCACATCCGCCTCGCCGGCAAAAGCCTCGATGATGAGGTCGATCGGCCCGTGGTGGAGATGCAGTCGCCGCCCGTCGGGCAACAGCGAGGCCTGCGGGCCGGTCATCGGCGCGCGCGCCAAACCGGCGGCCACAATGATTCCGCCTCGGCGGCGACGCTCTGGCGCGGATTGCCGTACTCCCCTCCTCGGGCGCGCACGTCCTCGAGGGTGCGGATCTCGTCCATGTGACCGCCGAGCAGGCGATAGTGCTCGCGCCGCAGCGTGAACTCGATCGGTGCGACCAGAGCGGGCGTCGGCACGTAGCCGAACGAGCCCGGCGGCATCATCGCCACGTCGACCATCAGAGTGATGCCGCCGCCCGGCCAGACATAGGCTGGTGCGCCGCCGCAGGTGACATAGGTTTCCAGTCGCTGCACCGAGCGGGTCAAGCGCACCGGGTTGGCGGTCACTCCCGCCCGCAGCGACCCGCCGGCGCCACCCATGAAGAGGACGGTGCAGAGCGCAGGCTCGCAATTCTCGGCGATCAGCTCGACCGAGGCGGCGAGCGCTTCAGGCAATTGCCGGGCGACTGGCTTCAAGCTCTCGTCGAGCACGTAGTAAGCGTGCTGCTCACCGGTCGTTGACACCATCAACAGCGTCAACCCTGGCCGCGCACCCTTCTTCGCATTGAATTCGCCCAGGATCGCGAGCGGGTCGGTGATGGTGGTGCCGCCCCAGCCCAGCCCAGGCTGCGAGACTTGGAAGTATCGCCCCGGCGTCGAGCGCCGGCCCTTGATCTTGATGCCCGTGTCGGCCCAGCCGAGGACCTTGCCGGCCTGGTGCTCCGAGACGACGCCGGTGATGTGGTCGTCGACCACCACCACCTCATCGACGAGGCCCTGCCATTGCCTCGCGAACATGCCGATCGTTGCCGAGCCGCAGCCGACGCGCATGCGCGTTTCAGGCTTGCCGTCGACGATGGGCGCTTTGCCGGCCGAAACGATCACCTTCGAGCCGGCATCGACGCTGAGCTCGACCGGCTTGCCATTGCAGAGATCGAGCAGCGCCCGACAGGTGACACGTCCCTCCGCCTTGCTGCCGCCAGTCAAGTGATGCACGCCACCGAGCGAGAGCATCTGCGACCCGTACTCGGCCGTCGTGACATGGCCGACGGGCTCGCCCTCGACCCTGACGAGCGAGCGCTCGGGCCCGAGGAAGCGGTCGGTATCGATTTTCACCTTGGCGCCGCAGTAGCTGAAGATGCCCTCGGTCACGACCGTGACGAGGTCGACGCCTGCCACCTGCTGGCTGACGATGAAGGGGGCGGGCTTGTAATCGGGATAGGTGGTGCCGGCGCCGATCGCAGTGACGAAGCTGTGCGGTTTGCCGCCGACGATCTCGCCGTCCCAGCCCTCACTATCGCCGAGGAAAGGGACGACCTTGCCGCCGGAGCGCCCGGTCGCCTCGAGGATCGTCAGCGGATCGCAGCGGACGATCGCTCCCCCGAAATTGGCATAGCGATCGCACGCGCCGGTGCGGCCCTCCGCGACGTAGCACATCACCGGGCAGGCATCGCAGCGGATCTTCGCAGTCGGGATGGTGTCGGCGCTCATCCTCTTTCTCCTGCACGCTTGATGGCGGCGAGAATTCGGTCGGGCGTCGCCGGCACCTTGTCGATCGCCGCCCCCGTCGCATGGCGGATCGCATTCAGGATGGCGGGCGCGGTCGGGATCAGCGCGTGCTCACCCAAACCCTTGGCGCCGAACGGCCCTTCGGGATCGGGCACCTCGACCAGGATCGTCTGGATCTCGGGCACGTCGCCGATGGTCGGGATCAGGTAGTCGTGCAGGTTCTCGGTGCGGCCGGGGATGTACTCCTCCATCAATGCCAAGCCAATGCCCTGCGCGATGCCACCCTCGACCTGTCCCTCCGCCAGCATCGGGTTGATCGCGCGGCCCAGATCGTGCGCCGCCGTGATTTTGATCAGCCTGACAGTGCCGAGCGCCATGTCGACCTCGAGCTCGGCCATCTGTGCCCCCCAACCATAGACCGCATAAGGGTTGCCCTGGCCATTGGCGTCGAGCTTGGTGGTCGGGGGATCGTAGGTTTCCTCGGCGCGAAAGACGAAGCCTTCCGCATCGGCTGGCAGCCGGTCGAGTGCGATCCCACGCACGATCATGCCCTCGCGCACGAGGAGGAGGCTGCCTGCGATCTCGATCCCGGCCGCATCGGAGGCATTGGCGTGCCTGAGCACTGCTGCCCGCAGCGCCCGGCCCGATTTCTCGGCCGCCTTGCCGCTCACATAGGTTTGCCGCGAGGCCGAGGTCTTGCCCGCATCGGGCGTGACGCCAGTATCGGGGCCGACGAGACGGATCTGGGCGAGCGGCAGTCGCGCGGCATCGGCGAAGATTTGCGCAATGACGGTGTTCGAGCCTTGTCCGATCTCGGTCGCACCCTGATGCAGCACCAGATCGCCATTGGCCTTGAAGCCGGCCTTGATGGTCGAGGGGTTCGGCATCGAGGTATTGCCGCAGCCATACCAGCACGAGGCGACACCAATGCCGCGGCGTGCCGGCGGATCGAGCGCATTGTGCGCATGGGCCTCTGAGCTCGCGCGCTGCCAATGGGCGACCAGCGCGTCTAGGCAGGCGCCGATGCCGACGCCCGCTTCGAG
>JANPDA010000073.1:0-2928 GCA_031431235.1 Hyphomicrobiaceae bacterium | reverse complement strand
GGACATGGCGATCGCGAAATTGAAGGCGACAGAGATGCTGGCGTTGGTCGCCGACGAGGCCATCCAGATCCACGGCGGCATGGGCCTGATGGCCGATTTGCCTTTGGAGCGGATCTGGCGCGACGCCCGCGTCGAGCGCATCTGGGAAGGCACCAGCGAGATCCAGCGCCACATCATCTCGCGCGCGCTGCTGCGGCCGCTGGGGGGGTGAGGTCGCTCGGGCGGCGAGACGACATCGCGGCGGTGGCGTGCTATATCGTTCCAGGTGGTGAGACAGCAACCGAGCGCTTTGTGCCATGCAGGATCTCCCCGACCGCCGCGCCACCTACGACGATCTCCTGGCCGTCCCGCCGCACGTGGTGGCCGAGCTGTTGGATGGGCGATTGGTAGTCCATCCGCGGCCGGCGCCGCGACTGCCGAGAGCCGCTACGGTGCTGGGTGGCGTCCTGAGCGGACCCTTCGATCTGGGCTCCGCTGGTCCCGGCGGCTGGTGGATCATCTTCGAGCCCGAATTGCATCTGGGCGAGGACGTGCTCGTCCCCGATATCGCGGGCTGGCGGCTCGAGCGGATGCCGAGGCTGCCCGACACGGCCTGGTTCGATCTCGCGCCAGATTGGGCCTGCGAGGTGCTGTCGCACTCGACGCGGCGCCACGACAAAGGCGAAAAGCGCGACATCTATGCGCGTCATGGCGTGCGCCACCTCTGGCATGTGGACGCCGCCGAGCGCCTGCTGGAAGCCTTCGAGCTGACCGGCGTCCAGTGGCTGTTGCGGCGAACCTGGCGGGATGACGAGGAGGTCGCGGCTGCCCCTTTCGCCATCGCGCCGTTCAAACTCGGTCAGCTCTGGTCGGATTGACTGCCGCCGGGTGCCGAGCCGGCGACATTCGGTCACCGCCTGCAAGGCCGCTCGGGACAAGCCGCCACATGGGCCTCGAGGGCACTGCCTTGTTAGGGACGTTCATGTTCCGCAAGAAGAGTGCCCGGTTCGCCCTCGTTCGTGGTTATGGTGGCGGGCTCGACAATGGACGGCGAGGAGAGCGGACCCGCCCACCAACAGGCCCCTTCCCCCGGGCCGCGGAGAAAACAACATGGCGATTTCATCCGAATCGGTTGTGCAGACTTTCCTGAAAAGCGTCGATACGAGCGCCGTCGCCGACCGGCCCTATCGGCACTGGAACTTGAAAAACTGCCTGCCGGACGACGTGCTGAAGGAGACGATTGGGCTGCCGTTCGATGCGCCCGACCTGGGCGGCGTCTCGGGCAAGCGCGAGCTGCACAACAATACCAGGAAGTATTTCGACGCCGACAATCAGCGCCGCTACCCCTCGGTCAAGGCGGTCGCCGAGGGCCTGCAGGACCGGCGCGTCTGCGATCGGGTCGCGCGCCATTTCGGCACCAATCTCGACGGCTCCTATCTGCGCATCGAGTATGCCCAGGATATCGACGGGTTCTGGCTCGAGCCGCACACGGATCTCGGCGTCAAGGTGTTCACGCTGCTGCTGTATCTCTCGACCGATCTCTCCCACAAGGAGCTCGGCACCGACATCTACGACGGCGAGAAGCGCCACGTCGCCCGCTCACCCTTCGCCAGCAACAGCGCACTCGTGTTCGTGCCATCGGGCAACACCTATCACGGCTTCGAGCAGCGGCCGATCCAGGGCGTGCGCAAGTCGGTCATCATCAACTACGTGACCAACGAATGGCGCGCCCGCGAGCAGCTCGCGTTCCCGGAGAGCCCGATCAGGGCTTGAGGCTCGCTCGCGCCGGACGATGCCTTCGAGCACCGCTCCGGGCATTCCAGGTGCGGCGCTGACAAGCCGGCGCGATCTTGTCATACTGACGCTCGCAATCCGGAGGGAGCTATGGCCAAGAAGAGTGTCGCCAACGAGCAGCCGATCTTGTCGGAGGTGGTGCCAGCACGCGCGCCGTGGTCGGGGATCGTCCAGCAGGGCCGCCGGCTGCGCATCACCGACATCCATGGCCGCCAGGGCGTCGACTTCCTCTGCTACAACGCCGACAATCCGCTCGAGCGCTATCACATGCCCAACACCCTGAAGGGCTCCAAGAGCCTGCGCCTGACCACCGGCCATTCCCTCTATTCGGACGAGGCGCGAAAAATCTTTACGATCGTCGCCGATACGCTGGGCTACAACGACACGATCGGTGGCTGCTGCAGCGCCCACAGCAACGAGATGCTCTACGGCGTGAAGGATTGCCCCGGCTGCCGGGAGAATTTCATCTCCGCCCTCTCCCGCTACGGCCTCGGCCGCCGCGACGTGGTGCCCAACGTCAACTTCTTCTGCCACGTGCCGGTCTATCAGGGCGGCAGCCTCGCCGAGCGCACGTTCGAGGCGGTGCCGGGTGAGGTCGCTGGCGGCCATTATGTCGAGCTGCGCGCCGACATGGACGCGCTCGCCGTCGTCTCCAACTGCCCCCAAGTCAACAACCCCTGCAACGACGGCCTGCCGAAGCCGATCCTGATCGAGGTGTTCGAGCGGGGGTGAGGTGTGTCTGTCGCGCTCCGTCGGACCTCGGGCCGCTGCGCGTCCCTCGCTCCGATTTACGCGAAGCACACTCCTGACCCCATTGTTGGAATACATTTCTGCTGGATTAACTAGACTTCATTGTTGTTTCGCCAATGACGATATGCTAGCGGACGGTGAAGTGGTAGCGGCGTAAGCACCTACCGAGTCGGCGTGAACGGATCGAATTCCGTGGCGAGACTTGATGGAGCGCAGAGCATGGCTAAACCCATCATCAAGGGCACGCGACACACGCCCGACCTGCTCGTCGGCGATGCCGGCGGCTCGGTCTTCGGCTATGTGGCGGATGGGGAATGGCTGACGGGTGCCCGCACCAGGATCTCCGGTGATCCAGGTCATCCAGGGCCGGACAAAGTCTTTTCGATCCGCGGCCTCGCCGGCATC
>JANPDA010000072.1:0-2620 GCA_031431235.1 Hyphomicrobiaceae bacterium | reverse complement strand
TGGTCGTCGCGCAAGGCGTAGCGTTGCATCTGTCGGCCTCCCCATTGCCGACAGCCCATGGGTCGGAGAAAAAGTGATTTGGGAATCCCTCGACAGACGACGGCAACGACGGCCGCGCGCGATTTTCGATGCGGTGTGGCTTGACAGACTCACCTCAACTGACGACACGCCCTGGAGTAGCGCAGGCTCACGGCATCGAACGGTGCTGGCCGGGGGGCAATAGTGGCCACAATGTCATTCGATCTCGGCACGATCGTGCGAGGTGCGGCCTCCGCACTGCGGGCCTGCGGCCAGCCCGATACCTCCGACCTCGCCGCACGCCTCGACTCGCTGCCGACGATCGCCCGCTTCGACCGCACCCGGGAAAGCCCGCTTGCGGCCAGCTTCCTCGCGGACGCACTCACCACCCCGGGTCACCATGCTCTGGCCGACCATATCCCCGCCGATCCGGCTGCCTTGCCATGGACCGAGGGAACGTTGCCAATGCCCGCGTCGTTTCGTGGTCGCTACATGTTCACGAAGCTCGCGGGACCCGACGCACCGCTGCGGGCCGACGGCTTCTATTTCGGGCTCTACCTGCAGTCGCCGGAAACATTCTATCCGAGCCATTGGCACCGGGCCGAGGAGCACTATTATGTGCTTTCGGGCAGCCATGACTGGCAGAAGGGCGACGGGCCATTCGTGCGCCACCCGGCGGGCACCCTCATCCATCACCGCCCCGACGAGCCCCACGCCATGCGCACGGGCGCGGGTCCGCTGCTGGCCATGTGGACTTGGACCGGCGACCTCGATGCGGGCAGCTATCGGATGGTCGGGTAGTGCTTCGACTTGCCCACCGGCGCAGCACTGCTATCCTGCCGGGAGCTCAGGAGTGCGCGGGCGCGATTCGACGTCCGTCGCGCCACAGCGAGGATCGGTAATGGAGCAGAAAAAAGACTTCGCCGACTTCTACATCACCTCGCCGCAGCCCTGCCCCTACCTGCCAGGGCGCTTCGAGCGCAAGCTCTTCACCCACCTCAACCATGGCAAGACCCCCCAGGTCGTCGATCACCTGCTGCGCAACGGCTTCCGCCGCAGCCAGAACATTGCCTACTCACCCCATTGCGACAGCTGCAATGCCTGCGTGTCGGTCAGGGTGCTGGCGCGGGAGTTCACGACGCGACGCTCGATGCGCCGCACGCTGGAGGCCAATCAGGACATTGTCGCACGGCGCGTTCCCCGGGTGCCGACGTCGGAGCAATACAGCCTGTTTGGCGCCTATGTGGACGGTCGCCATCTCGACGGCGGCATGACCGAGATGAGCATGCTCGACTATTTCACCATGGTGGAAGATTCGATCATCGATACGGTGCTGACCGAGTACCGGGTCCGCCCGCCCGGCGCGCTTCCAAGCGAGTTCTCGCGCTGGCCGCTGGTGGGCGTCGTATTGACCGATCGGCTCGGCGATGGCCTCTCGATGGTCTACAGCTTCTATGATCCCGACCTCGGCGAGCGCAGTCTGGGCACCTACATGATCCTCGAGCACATCGAGCACACCCGCGCGCTCGGCCTCGACTACGTCTACCTCGGCTACTGGATCGAGGAGTCGCGCAAGATGAGCTACAAGGCGCGCTTCACGCCGCAGGAGCATTTGACGACGCGAGGGTGGGTGAGGCGGTAGCGGCGCTCAGGCGAGCCTCGCCAAAAACTCCGCGCTCCCCGGCATTTCGGCGATGCTGTCGAGCACCAGGTCGGCGATCGGCGCCAGATCCTCCCGCGCGCTCGGGCCGGTCAGCACACCGACCTTGAAGCCGACGCCGGCGTTGCTGCCCATCGCCATGTCGTTGATGGTGTCGCCGACCACGCAGACCTCGTGCGCCTCCAAACCTCGCGCCCGACAGAAGGCTTCGACCATGCCGGGGCCGGGCTTGGCGCCGTGGCCCGAATCGAACCCCACCAGGAAGTCGAAATAGCCGAGCACGCCATGGCTCTGGAGCGAGGTGGCGATGCCCGCCTCGCTGTCGTTGGTGGCGATGCCCAGATGGGGGACGCGGGCACGCAGATGGGTGAGCGTCGCGTGGGTCCCCTCGACCAGCACCGAGCCGGTGGCGCCGCCTTCGACGAAAATGCGCTCGATCTCCTCGGCAAGGCCATCCCCTAGACCGTCCGCGCCCAGCACTTGTGCAAAGCAACGGGCGATCTCGGCGGAGGTGCCCTGCGCCAGCGGGGTGCCGGGCAGGCAGCGGCCGGTCGCGAGATCGTAGCCGCCATGGGCGAGCAGTCGCTCGGCGAGTGCCCGATTGCCGCCCGCCGCATGCTGGGCCGCCGCGCGATTGATCGGATCCCAGGTCGAGGTGAAGTCGATGAGCGTGCCGTCCTTGTCGAACAGGATGCCTCTGATCGCCACGTCGAACCTCTCCCCACTCGCCATTCCCAGTCTCTCGGTGTCACCCGGGCAGCGGTCATGTCAAGGCGCTGTCCGGCTCATTGGCAGACCACGTCTGCCAGGCCAAAGCCATCCACGATCCTCCTTCCGCCCACACCCTGCATCGGCTAGTGTGGTGTCTCGCAAATGCCATCCAGCATCCGCGGCTGGCTCGGTGATGGCATTTGCGAGGCGAAACCACACTAGAATCATAGA
>JANPDA010000071.1:0-2699 GCA_031431235.1 Hyphomicrobiaceae bacterium | reverse complement strand
ACCGCGAAGCTGAACTCCCACTTCTCCGTCACCGGGTGCAGGCACGCCGCCACCAGATCGAAGTCGCTCGGCCTGTAGTAGCGCGAGCACGGATCGGACTTGGCCGCCCGCGTGCGCTGGAAGTCGAGTTTCGGCACCCCGCCCGCATAGGTCGAGCGCAGCACGTTCTTGCACTCGATGGTGATGGGTCGGCTGCCGCGCCAACGAAGTCGGATATCCGGCTTGCCGTCCTCCTCGATTCGGACGCACTCCGTCACGCCGTCGATACTCTTGAGATGCGTCTCAAGATGCGTCTCGGCCACCCAGCCGCGCACCGCCATCTTGAGCCGGCTCGCCGATGCGATCAGGTCGAGCAACGCGGCCGGCTCGATCTGCAGCTCGTCGAGCAACCTGTGCGAGACGCGACTCGCCGCACTCTTATCCGGTAGCTCACGGAACTTGTCGGCGATCAGATGCCGCTCGCCGGGATCGAGCCCGCGGGCAACGCGCTCCACCAGGATGAGATCGAGCAGCCGCTCTTGTCGCCCGCCGATGAGGATCTCCGTGCGGATGTCGGGCAGCAGCTCGAAGGCGCGGCGTGTCGTCGTCTTGGCCTCACGACGCTCCCGCTCCCAAGCCGTCCAGCCTTCGGCCAGGATGTTCTCGACGTTGTCGGCCTTGAACTCGACCGAGCGCGACATGGGCGAGGGATTGTTCATCAGCGGATCGCCCGCCACGAACAGCTTGTCGTCGAGATCGATGCCGACGAAGATCGTTGTGGTGACGCCGAGCGGGTCGACGGCGACGTCGAGCACGCCGGAAAGATCGCCGCCGTACTTGATTTGGAAGCGGTGCTCGTCGTCGGGCCGGTTTCGTGTCGCCTTGGCATTGGCCAGGAATGCATAGACGAGCACGCTCATGCGCTCGCCGCCGGGCAGGTCGAATACGATGTGGAATGGCGCGCGATTGGCCGGCCCGACATGGTGCAGCTTGCAGCCGCGCGCCTCGAGCGCATCGCGGATGAACTTGAGCAGCGGCTCCTTGTCGTGGGCGCGCACGGAGTAGACCTTCCAAGAGAAGGCAATCTCCTCGCCGATCGAGACATCGTCGCTCATGGCGTCCACGCCCAAGTGCTGGCCACGCTGATCCCCGTGGACACGCGCGACGCGGATCTCGCGGCCCAGCCTGCCAGCAGTGTAGCCTCGCGACACTGTGCACCGATTCGGGGCGCCCCGTCCCGAAGCTTGGTTCACGCACAGCCAGCTATGCGTTGACGCAGGGAAATGCGCGTTCTAGTTATGTTCTCATGATGAACGCGATTCGGAGACTCCAGGATGTTGAAGGCCATCAGCCTGTTCACGGGCGTCGGCGGATTGGACTTCGGCTTCGAGGCGGCCGGGTTCGAGACGGCGGCGGCAGTCGAGATGGACGCTGTGAGCTGTCGTACCCTACGGCTCAATCGCGACTGGCCGGTGATCGAGCGCGACATTCACGAGGTCACATCGAAGGAGCTGCTGCGGACGGCCAAGTTGAAGAAAGGGCAAGCCGACGTGCTGATCGGCGGGCCGCCGTGCCAACCATTCTCCAAGTCGGGCTATTGGGCGCGCGGCGACGCTCTCCGGCTCGATGATCCCCGCGCCGACACGCTGACGGCCTATCTGCGCGTGCTCCGCGATGCGCAGCCGAGGTCATTCCTGCTCGAGAACGTCTATGGGCTCGCCTACAAGGGCAAGAGCGAGGGACTAGACCGCATTCTCGCAGGCATCGAGCAGATCAACCGGGAGACCGGCACCAGCTATCGCCCGGCGTGGCAAGTGGTGGACGCCGCCAGCTATGGTGTGCCGCAGCACCGCGAGCGCGTGTTCATCGTCGCCAGCCGCGAGGGCAAGCTGTTCGAGTTCCCCAGGGTAACGCACGGCGAAAATGATGACCTGCTCGCCGGCGTCGACATCGAGCCCTATTGCACGACCTGGGACGCACTCGGCGACCTGCCCGCGCGGCCGAATGATCCGGCGCTCAAAATGGGCGGCAAGTGGGCCGATCTGCTGCCGAGCATCCCCGAGGGGGAGAACTATCTCTGGCATACCCCGCGCGGTGGCGGCATGCCGCTTTTCGGCTGGCGAACACGGTTCTGGAGCTTCCTCCTGAAGCTCGCCAAGGACCGCCCGTCATGGACGATCCAGGCGCAACCAGGCCCGGCGACGGGGCCGTTCCACTGGACCAGCCGGCGGCTGTCGGCGCAGGAGCTGTGCCGCCTGCAAACCTTCCCCGACGGGCTGCAATTCGACTGCGGACGCAATGACGTGCAGCGCATGCTCGGCAATGCCGTGCCGTCGCTCGTCGCCGAGGTTATAGCCCGTGAGATCCGAGGCCAGCTGCTAGGCAAGCCGGTGAAGAATAGAGGGCTGGTGCTCATCGCGCCACGTCGCAGCCACACGCCCCCGCCTGAGCCGGTCGCCAAGGTGCCGAGCGCGTTCCTGGCGCTCGCCGGCGATCATGCCGAGCATCCAGGGACGGGCCACGGCAACAGGGCGCGACTGAGGGCGGCTGCGTAGGAGTGGAATCTGGGCTCTCGCCAGCTCTCATCGTCCTTGACGTGCCGCCCCGCAAGCCCCTAACTCCGCCCGCCAGTCGGCCGGATGGCCGCTGCCGGTTACAGAGCCGGTGGAGGAAAGTCCGGGCTCCACGACGTTAGGGTGCCGGATAACGCCCGGCGGGGG
>JANPDA010000070.1:0-2640 GCA_031431235.1 Hyphomicrobiaceae bacterium | reverse complement strand
TCGGCGCACGCCTCGAGCAGGAGCTCGGACGCCAGGTGAACGTCGCGCTCGATCTGGCGGTCACCGGGCAGGAGTTTCTCGGGCTCGAGCGTGTGGACGACGTCTATTGGGGCCGCGCATCACTGGAGTACGAGCTCGGAGAGAACGTGTTGTTTACCATTGCTTACGAGCATCAGGAGCGGGATTCGAGCGAGGACCGGTTCGATTCCGACGACAACCGCTACACGGCCGGCGTCAAGGTTCACTTCTAGAGCAAGCGATCATGAGCCGCAGAGACATCGACGACGAGGACGAGAGCAATGGCGGGCCGTCTGCGCTTCCCAGCGCCGGCGAGATGCTGGTCGTCGTCGCCAGGCGCGCGCGACTGCTCGCCGGGCTGACGTTGCTTGCCGCCGGCATCGCCGCCGCCTACGCCTATTCCCTGGTGCCTGTCTACGAGGCGACCGCCACCGTCCTGATCGACTCGCGCGCCAAGAACGTGGTCGAGATGGAGCAGGTGGTCGACCGGATGAAAACCGATACGCCTGCGATCGAGAGCGAGGTCGAGATCGCCCGCTCATCCGCGATCGCCGGGCGGGTGATCGACGAGCTCGGCCTGGGTGAAGATCCCGAGCTGTCGGGTGGAGGTGGGCTTCTGAGCCTGTTCCAGCAGGCGCTGCCGCGCATGGCCAAGACCGGCCAGGACGGCGATCCGCCGGCCAAGCGTGCCGCGGCGATCCTGCCGGGCGCAAGCGACTCCACCGTGCTCTCGGCGTTCATGGCCCGCCTGAGCGCCAGCCGCGTCCGCAACACCTACCTGATCGAGGTCGGCTTCGAATCGCGCGACGCCAGGCAGGCCGCCCGCATCGCCAATGCGATGGCTCGAGCCTACATCGCCGAGCAGGTGGAATCCCGGATCAAGACGGCCGAGCTGGCGAGCAATTGGCTGGAGCGCCGGATTGGCGAGTTGAAGGAGCGTGTCTTCGACGCCGAGCGCGTCGTCGCGGAGTTCAAGGCCAAGAACCACATCGTCGACACCGAAGGCTACTCGCTCGACGACAAAGAGCTGGCGCGTGCCATGGAGCAGCTGATTCTCGCACGCGCCGAGACGGCGAGCGCCAAAGCAAAGTTTGCCCAGGCCCGAACGCTCTCGGAAGCGGGCGATGGCTACGAGAACGTGAGCGATGTGCTGAACAGCCTGACCATCGGCCATTTGAAGGACGAGCTCGCCAAGTCGGCTGGCTCGGTCGCCGAGCTATCGACCAGATACGGCAAGCGCCACCCCAACATGCAGAAGGCGGAAGCAGACCTGAAGTCGGCGCGCGTCCAGCTCGCAAACGAGATCAAGCGCATCGTCACCAATCTGGAGAACGAGTATCAGGTTGCCCTCAGTCGCGAGGACTCGCTGAACCAGAGCATGGAGGGCCTCAGGGCCACGGCCGGCGATGTCGGTCAGGCCACGGTGCAGCTGCAGGAGTTGCAGCGCGAGGCCACAGCGGCGCGAGAGATCTACGAATCGTTCCGCAAGCGCATCGAGGAAACCCGCCAGCAGGAGAGCTTCCAACTCGCGGAATCACGCATTGTCACTCCCGCCGTCGTGCCCATCAGCCCGAGTGGCCCCAAGCGGACGCGCATCATCGCGATCGGGGGAGCCGCCGGCCTCGTGCTGGGCCTCGCCCTGACCGTGCTGCTCGAGTTGATGCATCCGAGCTTCTTCAAACCGGAGAAGCTGGAGCGTGAGCTCGAGCTTCGCCACCTCGCCTCGATTCCGGCCGCAACGTGCGGTCCCCACGACGTGGAGGCGGGCGGCCTCAGCCAGATCCGCCGCATCCTGGTCGAGCCACAGTCGGGCTTTGCCGAATCCGTCCGCGGCATCCGCGTCGCACTCGACGAGCGGCGCCCGGAGCGCGGCGCCGACGTGGTGCTGGTCGTCTCCGCGATGCCGGGCGAAGGCAAGACGGTGGTCGCCTCCAACCTCGCCCACCACTACGCGCTGTCGGGCATGAAGACCCTGCTCGTCGACTGCGATCTGCGCAAAGCGATGCTGACCCGCAGCTTCATGCCGGATGCGCCGCGCGGCCTGTTCGAGTGCCTGATCGCGCGCTCGAGCGTTCGCCACGACATCGTGCGGGAGGCCGCGACTGGCCTGCATTTCCTCCCCGCTTCGAGCGAGGGGGCGCCGGCGGTGGCAGCGGCCGAGTTGCTGGCTTCCCCCGTGATGGCCCGCATCCTCGAGGAGTTGCGGCCCGAGTTCGACGTGATCGTGCTCGACTGCCCGCCGGTGATGCCCGTCGTCGACGCCCGCATCCTCGCCGACCTCGCCGATCAGATCCTGTTCGTCTATCGCCTGGGCAAGACGCCGATACCGCTGGCGCGTCGCGCACTGAAGAATCTCGAAGCCAATGCCGATAAGATCGCCGGCATCGTCGTCAACGGCATCGATCCGGCGCTGATCGAATCCGACGGCAGCTATGGCGCCTACGGCCAGGAGCGGCGCGGGCCGCGGCTCGCCGCCTGATCGGCAGACTGGACTACGACCTCGCCCGTCCCGGCCCGACGCCGTGGCACGCCGCCCAACCGAGCCCGGCGAGCGTGCCAGCCCGTGGCCGGTACTCGCAGCCGATCCAGCCGCCATAGCCCAGGCTGTCGATCAGATCGAGC
>JANPDA010000069.1:0-1957 GCA_031431235.1 Hyphomicrobiaceae bacterium | reverse complement strand
GATCACGCGTGCGCCGGTTTCCACATGGGTCGCGTTGAGGACGAGCGCGGGCGCCACGCCGTCGGCGCGCCAGTGCGAATAGAAGCTCTCGGCGAACGGGTTCTCGGGTGCTTCGGCGACCGCCGTGGTCCAGGCTTTCTCGAAAGAGGCCTCGAGCGCGCGCGCACGCGAGAATTCCGGCACCGGCCAGGGCACGAAGCGCTGCAGGAAATCGGGAAAAAGGCCGGCGGCGACGAGGGGCGAGAGGAAGTCGCGCGCCAGGAAATCATTGCTCTTCTGCTCGTACCAGCCCTTGTTCTGCTCGCCGAACAGACAGGTCGGTTGCCGCACGGGCGTCGCGCGCTCGCGCACGAGCGAGGAGAACAGAGCCGAGCCGAGCCCGCCGCCCGAGACGGCCGAGATCGCGAAGATGTGCTGGGCAAAGCCGGGGCAGCGATCCTGCATCCGCGCGAGCGTCAGCGCGGCGTGCTGGGCCGCATACATGCCGCCGCCTTCGGCCGCGACGATGTAGACCGGATAGGGTTGGCCGCGGGCACGGAAGTAATCGCGATCAGGCCGTGTCTCGAGCCAGATCCGGAAGCTCTTGGCGGCGTTGGGCAGCGGCAGGAATTCCTGCTTCGACGTGCGGATGACGTGGTTGTCGTTGAGGTCGAACCCGGTCGAGAGCAGCGCGGTGACGACCAGCAGCGACAAGGCAGGAAATTTCGTGCGGTCGTAAACGTTCGTCAACGCGCTCGAGAAGAAGGCGAGGCAGATGATGAACAGGTTGAGGATCGTGAACGTTCCGAGCATTTCCGCCAGCACGCCCTGGCTCGCGCGCGCGCCCAGGAAAAGGGCGGAGAAGGCGATCACGAGGCCGAGTGTCAGCACGTAGAATCCGATCCTGGTCCACAGCCCGAACAGCCAAGGATTGGGCGTCTCGTACTTCCACCGTTTGCGGAAGGCGCGCAGATAGGTGAACGCCAGAATGAAAAGACCGATGCCCAGCGAGCCGAGTGAGGCCTTCCAGAGCAGATCGCCCGCGGTCGCGTAGGCGTCAGCCGCCTCTCGGATGCTGACGGCCGTCGCCGGCATCTGCGCATCGAGCCAGTCCGGCACCTCGATCGCCCTCAGGCCGCGCGCCCCTTGTGCCAGGCCATAGCTCGCCGCGAACGGGAGCGCTGACCCGAGCAGCCGCGGCAGCCAGCGCAGCAGGAAGCCCGAGCCGTTGGAGGCACCCAGCTCGTCAGGCGACCAGCGCAAGGTGAGGTAGCGGCCGATGAACCAGATGACGAAACCCGCAAGCGCCAATGTGGCGAAGGCAGACGCGATCTGGGGCCAGGAATTGTCACGGTCGAGGGCGTAGGCGCGATAGACCTCCTGGGTCTGGTCGAGCACGGAAAGGGCCGCGCCTCCAACCAGCGTCACCGCGATCGGCGCCCTCAAAACGTAGACGGGGGTCACAATCTGGGTGAAGAACGCAGCGATCCGATTGAGGATGCTCATGACCCATTCCCCCTGAATGACTTCTGGCTGCAGCGCCCCAAACTCGGCCCGCCGACCGGGCGCATATAGCCACAGCCGGACGCCCGCCTCAATGCGTTGTGGCCCGCTCTGGCCAGCGTCCAAATCCCGCAGACCGGCTGCGCATTCCTCAGGGGCGATTGTCGGTGCTGAGCAGATAGACGAGGCATGCCGCCAGCATCAGGCCACCAAAGGTCATGTGCAGCACGCCGAACACCTGCAGCGGCGACTGCCCCTGCGCCGAGAGTGCCGCGACCAGCGCCCCCGACAGCGGCTGCAGCAGGCCTGCTCCCAGGAAGAAGAAGAAGTTGACGAGTGTTATGCCGCGTCCGAGCAGATGCTCGGGGAGGAACGAGCAGGCGTGTGCCAGCAACACCGCATAAGTCATGCCCACGCCCCCGATCGCCGCCAGCAGGGCGACGGCCGGGCCGAGTTGCAGCCCAGGCCAGACACC
>JANPDA010000068.1:0-16521 GCA_031431235.1 Hyphomicrobiaceae bacterium | reverse complement strand
GTGGCGCTGAGGAATTGGTTGACCGGACCCGACATTCGAGACCGCTGCGGCCAGCAGCCGCGAGCGCACCAGCCAGGACCCGCCAGGACGGCGGAACGAGTGAGATCATGCAGCAGCTCGTGATGCCGGAGCACAGTGCCGAGCTTGCGGTCGACCGGCCGCTCTATGTGGATCTCGACGGTACGCTCATCCGCAGCGACCTGCTGATCGAGTCGGTGCTGGCGCTGGTGCGGCGCAATCCGCTCTATCTGCTGCTGCTGCCCTGGTGGCTGCTCACGGGGCGCGCCCATTTGAAGCGCATGATCGCCGAGCGGATCGAGCTCGATCCGGCGTTGCTGCCCTACGACAGCGCTTTCCTCGCCTATCTGCAGTCCCAGCACGCCCAAGGCCGGCGGATCATCCTGGCAACGGCATCCGATGAGCTGCTGGCGCGCAAGGTGGCCGATCACCTGGGCTTGTTCGAGGGCGTGATCGGCAGCGATGGCATCGTCAACCGGAAGGGCGCGGCCAAGCTCGCAGCGATCCGCGAGCATGCCCATGGCGGGCCATTCGACTATGCCGGCAACGAGGCGGCGGATCTGCCGATCCTGCGCGAGGCGACCTCGACCATCCTCGTCGATCCGGATCGCCGGCTTGCCGCCGATGCCGAGACGCTGGCCGAGACGCCGGTCGTGTTCCACGGCGAGCGGGCGGGCTTGCGCAGCTATCTGCGTGCCATGCGGTTGCATCAATGGCTGAAGAACGCCCTCATTTTCGTGCCTCTCGTTCTGGATCACCAGTTGCTCGATGGCGCCGGGATCCGGGCATCGATGCTGGCGTTCATCGCCTTTGGCCTTTGTGCGTCGAGCGTCTATCTGCTGAACGACCTGATCGATCTGCCAGCCGATCGGCGCCATCCCAACAAGCGCAATCGACCGTTCGCGGCTGGCCTGGTGCCGCTCGGCCATGGTCTCGTGCTGGTTCCGATCCTGCTGGCGCTGGCGTTTGCGCTCTCGCTGCTGTTGCCGTTGCCCTTCCTGGCCGCACTCGCCACCTATTATGCGGCAACGCTCTCCTACTCCTTGTTCTTCAAGCGCACGCTGCTGTTCGACGTGATCATCCTCGCCGGCCTCTACACCATGCGGATCGTTGCCGGATCGTTCGCAACGGGCATTCCGCTGTCGTTCTGGCTGCTCTCATTCTCGGTGTTCCTGTTCCTCAGTTTGTCGCTGGTGAAGCGCTTCACCGAGCTGCATGCGCTGGCGAGCCTCGGCGAGACGCGTATCAAGGATCGCGGCTATCGCATCGAGGACAGCGAGACGCTCGCCCAGTTCGGAACCGCGAGCGGGCTGATGTCGGTGCTCGTGCTCGCGCTCTATGTGAACAGCCCGGAGGTGCACGCGCTCTACCGCTTTCCGGAAATGATCTGGCTGCTGTGCCCGATCCAGCTCTACATCGTCTGCCGGTTCTGGGTGCTCGCGCGCCGCAATGAGATGAATGAGGATCCGCTCGTGTTCGCGATCGGCGATTGGCGGAGCATCGCCATGGTCGGCATCGCCGGCGTCCTGCTGCTGTTGGCCAGATGACGGCTCCTCGCTACCAGTCGTGGGGGCGGACCAGCCGCAAGGACAGGGCAGCCGTGGTTCTGGGATCGGGCGCGCCAGGATGGCCTGCGGCATCTGCTTCGTGCCTTCCCTACGGCAATGGCCGCAGCTATGGCGACAGCTGCCTCAACGATCAGGGATTGCTGCTCGATTGCCGCGGCATGGGGCGCATTCTTTCGTTCGATGGCGACAGCGGTGTGTTGCAGGTCGAGGCGGGTGTGCTGCTGTCCTCGATCATCGATCATGTGCTGGAAATGGGCTGGTTCCTGCCGGTGACGCCGGGAACCAAGTACGTGACCGTCGGGGGCGCCATCGCCAACGATGTCCACGGCAAGAACCATCATCACCGCGGCACGTTCGGCTCGCATGTGCGCTCGCTCGAGCTGATGCGCTCGGACGGCAGCCGGCAGCGCTGCTCGGCTCGCTCGAACCCGCTTCTCTTCTCGGCGACCATCGGCGGCATGGGCCTGACGGGCGTCATCACCACGGCCGAGCTGCAATTGATGCCCGTCGCGAGCGCTAGCGTGGATCAGGAGGTCATTCGCTTCGATGGCCTGGCCGATTTCTTCCGGCTCGCTCGGGAATCCGATGCCGGCTCTGAGTACAGCGTTGCCTGGATCGACCAACTCGCCCGCGGGCGCTCGCTCGGGCGGGGGCTGCTCATCCGCGGCAATCACGCGCACGAGGGCGGTCTGAAGGCGGTGCGATCGGGACGTCCGCGGCTCGCCGTGCCGTTCGATCTGCCGTTCTCCGTGCTCAACCGGTCAAGCATCAGAGCCTTCAACGCCGTCCACCTGCGCAAGGAAGGCAGCCGGCATTCGCGCCGGCGGGTCGCGCTCGATCCGTTCTTCTATCCACTCGATGGGATCGCCGACTGGAACCGCCTCTATGGGCCCAATGGCCTGCACCAGCATCAGTCGGTGGTGCCGCTCGGGATTGCCCAAGCCGCCATCGCCGAGATGCTGGAGCGGACCCATGCGGCAGGCCTCGCCTCGTTCCTGACCGTGCTGAAGGTGTTTGGCGATCGCCCCTCGCCCGGCCTGCTGTCGTTTCCGCGACCGGGCGCGACGCTGACGCTCGACTTTCCGAACACCGGTCCCAACGTGCTACGGCTGCTCGAAGAGCTCGATCGGGTAACCCTGTTTGCGGGAGGCGCGGTCAATCCCTACAAGGACGTTCGAATGGGCGCGCAAGTGTTCGAGGCGTCCTTCCCGCGCTGGCGGGAGATTTTGCCCTATCGGGACGAGCAGCTCGTCTCGGACTTCTGGCGCCGTGTGACGAGAGAGTAGATGGCACACGACACGATCAAGCGAGCGGGGCTGGTACATGGCTTGCATACCCGCCCGATGTGGTGGCGCTTGCCGGCCGGACTGTGATTGCCCCGTTCCTCCTCCAGGTAGGTCGATGATTTCCAGGTTTGCATTGGTGCAGAGCACGCTACAGGCTGTTTGGCGCGCTCAACCGAGACTGATCGGTCGCGATCGGGCGGAGCGGGTGGCCCTGCCCTTGGTCCTGCTGCTGATCGCGATCTCGGCCGCGCTCTGGTCGGGTCTGGTGCGCGACATCGGTTTTGCAGCCGACGGCGCGCATTACTTCGTGACGATGGTCGATGGGTTCGGCTTCAAGCTCTCGAACTGGTCGCGGTTGCACGCGAATTACGCCATGCAGTGGCCGGTCGCGCTTGCGATGTGGCTCGGCGTGAATGATCTTTCGACCCTCAGGTGGCTGTTCGATTTCGGCCTGCACCAGTATTTCGTCGTGTCGCTTGCGGCTTGCTTGCTCGCTCTGCGCGGCCTCGACAAGACGCCTCTGATCTTCCCGCTCATCTCGTTCGTGCTCGTTGTGATGCCGCAAGGCTACAACCTCTTCGGCGAGGCTTGTTTCCTGGCGGTCGTGGTGTGGCCGCTGTTGTTCATGCTGATGCGGCCGAGGCTCGATCGTCTCGACTATGCAGTGCTGTTTGCATTGCTGCTGATGTTCTGGCGCAGCTACGAGACGGCTCCTGGCGCAGCGGTGGTTCTGGCCTACTTCGCCGGCCTCAGGTTGCGGGTGGCGCCTGCCAACGAGCAGTGGGTCTGGCTCGGCACCATCGGCGCCCTGCTGGCTATTGCCGTGTTCATGACCTGCTGGATCATTTTCCCGGGCAGCGCCGACAACCGGGGGTGGTTCACGATCGGCATTCCGGCTGCGCTGCTCAATGCCTGCCTCATTGGTGCGGTGGTCGCACTGGCTCTGCTGGTCGCAGGGATCCAGCTGGAGCAGCAGAGCCTCCTGATCGCGGCATTCGCTGTCGCAGTGCTCACACTCGTGATGCCGGTGCTCGGCATCTACACTGGCGCTTTCGTCTCGTTCGCGGGACGGACGCTCACGCTGACGCTGTTGCCGCTGTTGCTGATAGCGGCCTGGTTTGTCGCGGGAATGTCCCGGATCAGGCGGCGCGAGGTCGTGCTGCTGTCGGCGCTCGGCGCGATCCTTGCCTTCGGCTTTGCCGGCTCCTGGGGCGGCTGGTACCAGTACAAGGCCCGTGTCGAGGTCGCGCTCGCACGATACTCGGGCTATGTTCCGCTCGAGGCGACGGGGCTCCTGCCCGATCGCTACTCCTGGAAATGGACGATGCCCACGCTTTCAGTGCTCTGGTCGAAAGATTGTGTCAGCACGATCATCCTGAGCCGTGCGGAGGACTGGCATCCCTATGATCCGCTGAAGCACCTCCCACTCGTGCACCATCGAGCGTTCCGCAAGGACCTGTTCCCGGCCGCGGCACAGGCCAAGTCATGTCCGCCACCGTAGTGTTCCGTCCTATTCATTCGATTCCGGCGAAGCTGGATCAATGAATGGAAAGACGGAACACAAACAAAGAATTGGCTAGTGGGCTGGCCATTCATTTGGGATACTGAATGAATGAGTCGGAACACTAGCAGCCGATGGAATGCAATGTCGCGATGCAGACGAGCGCCCGCGCTCGAGAGAACAGAGACGAAATGAGCTATCTGCCCCTCATCCTCTTTACCGTGCTGACGAACGCAACCGCCCAGATCATGCTGAAGAAGGGCATGCTGGGGGTTGGCCCCCTCTCGATCGAGGGCGATGGCCTGATCGGCACGGTGCTGAAGGTTGCACTCAATCCTTGGGTCTTCCTCGGGCTCAGCACGTTCGTCATCAGCATGGCCTCCCACCTTGTCGTGCTGTCGAAGGTCGAGCTCAGCTATGCCTATCCCTTTCTCAGCCTCGCCTACGTGGTCGTTGCCGCCTACGCCTTCTTCGTCTTCGGCGAGGCGGTCGGCACGATGCGGATGGCAGGCATCGCCTGCGTGTGCCTCGGCACGCTACTGATCGCGCAGTCCTGAACGGAACCATTCGAGCAAGAACCGGAGCAGATCCCTTGCAACATATCATCTTCGGCGGCGACGGGTTCGTTGGACGCCATCTCGCAGCGGATCTCGTCAAGCGTGGCGAGCGTGTGCTGGTCGCCGACATCAACAGAAGCGAGTTGCCGCACTATGGGGACGCCGTGTTCATCGAGGTCGACGTGACTGATCGCGTCGCCGTCGGCAAGGTGCCGATGCAGCCGGGCGACATGGTCTACAATCTCTCCGCCAAGATGCTTTCGCCGATCATGCCACGGGCGAAACGCCACGAGTTCTTCTGGCCGGTCAACTACCACGGCACCAAGCACATCCTCGAGGCGATGGCCGAGAAAGGCGTCGACCGGCTCGTGCATTTCACGACCGACATGATCTATGGCACGGCCGAGGTGGTGCCGCAGACCGAGGATCATCCCAAGAACCCACTCGGCGAGTACGGCCGCAGCAAGCTCGAATCGGAAGCGCTCTGCCGCGACTACCGGGCCAAGGGCATGCGGATCTCGATCTTCCGGCCACGCCTCATCATCGGGCCGGGGCGGCTCGGCATCCTCGCCAAGCTGTTCCGGCTGATCGACATGAATTTGCCCGTGCCGATGATCGGGGCGGGCAAGAATCCCTACCAGTTCATTTCGGTCTACGACTGCGCGAGCGCGGCGCGGCTTGCCTGGGAGAAGGGCGTACCCAATGCCGAGTACAATCTGGGCTCGGATGATCCCCCGCCAGTGCGCGAGCTGCTGCGGGCCCTGGTCAAGCGGGCGGGGAGCCGGACGGTTCTGGTGCCGACGCCGGGGTTCCTGGTCAAGCGCACGCTCGATGCGCTCGACCTCATCAATCTTCCGCTCATGGATCCCGAGCAGTATCTGATCGCGGACGAGTTCTGCATCGTCGATACCGCAAGAGCCAAGCGCGACCTCGGCTGGCGGCCGATGTTCAAGGATACCGATATGCTGATTGCTGCCTATGACGAGTACCGCAGGGACCGCGGCCTAAATCGGCCTGACGATCCGACCGCCCAAGCCGCTTGAGTGTTTCGACCAGAATTCTTGGAGACCCAGATGTCCAATCCTGCCGCGATGGAGCCGCTGATGCGCAACCGTACGGAAAAGCCGGCCCTGTTGTCCGTCGAGGAGGCCAAGGCGCTTGCCCCACGCCGTATCACCGAGCTGTTCTCGGCCCATCTCAACCCGGGACAGCTTCATTTCATGAAGCTGCTGGGCTTTGATCAGGTGATCATCGAGAGTGCGGAAGGCATGTACTATATCGACCGCAACGGCCGCAAGATCCTCGACTTCTTCGGCGGCTTCGGCTCGCTGGCCTTCGGCCACAACCATCCGCGCATCCTTGCCGTGCGCAAGCAGTTCCAGGACGAGAAGCGCCACGAGATCGCGATGGCGTTCATGTCGCAATATGCATCAGCCCTCGCCCACAATCTGGCGGCATGCTCGCCGGGCGACCTCGATATGGTGTTTCTGGGCTCCTCGGGGTCGGAGGCGATGGAGGCGGCCCTGAAGGTCGCCGAGCAGGCGCAAGGTCCGGCTCGCTCCAGGATCGTCTATGCCGCGAACTCATTTCACGGCAAGACCAAGGGTGTGCTCTCCGTCACCGACGGGCCGCTCTACCGCTCGGATTTCAAGCTGCTCGAAACCGCTGTCAAAGTACCGTTCGGTGATCTCGACGCAATTCGCAAGGCGATCGAAGCCGACAAGTCGATCGGCATCGTCTGCCTCGAGACGGTGCAGGGGGGCGGGGGCATCATCGAGGCGAGCCCAGAATTCTGGAAGGGGCTGCGCGCGCTGTGCGACAAGCACGGTGTGCTCTGGGTCGCCGACGAGGTGCAGTGCGGGCTCGGCCGGACCGGGCGGTTCTATGCGTTCGAGCACTATGGCGTCGTACCCGATGTGACGGCGCTTGCGAAATCGCTCGGCGGGGGGAAATGCGCGATGGGCGCCATGATCGCCCGGCGCGAGGTCTACATGAAGGCTTACGGCACGCCCAAGACCGCCCTCATTCACGGCCCCGCCACGTTCGGGGGAATCGGCGAGGCCTGTTGCACCTCGATCGAAGCGCTCAACATTCTTTACGACGAGGGGCTGATCGACAATTCGGCTGCCCAGGGCGAGCACCTGATCACGCGCCTCGAGGCGATCCAGGCCAAGTACCCCAAGATCATCGCCGATGTGCGCGGCAAGGGGCTGATGGTCGGGCTCGAATTTGCCGACTTCAGCCAGACGCTGCCGTTCGGCGTCAAGCAAGCCGTGTCGATGCTAGATGCCAAGCTGAAGGGCAGCCTGTGCGGTTTCATCGGCTCGATCCTGCTGCGTGAGTATGGCATTCTAGTTGCATTCACGGAATACAATCGAAATGTCATTCGGCTCGAGCCGCCACTCATTGCCGAGCGGCAGCACGTAGACGAATTCTGTGAGGCCCTCGATGATCTCCTCTCGCGCGGCATCGTCCGCATCGTCACCGACTTCATCATGGGCCTACGGCAGCGCGGAGCAGCCTAGGCACCTCACGGGATGGGAACCAGGGATGCTACTGCCCCGGATGCTGTTCCTCAATTTTCACGGGTTGGGCGAGCCGCCGGCTCAGGTATCCGTCTGCGAGCGGCCGTACTGGGTGCCGGTGACCGTTTTTCGCGAGACGCTGCAAGTGCTTGCCGAACTCGACCGCTCGAGCGACGTCGATGTGCGGATCACCTTCGACGACGGCAATCGCAGCGACACCGACATAGCTGTGCCATTGCTGCTCGAGCACGGCCGGCAGGCAGAGTTCTTCGTGCTGAGCGGTCGCATCGGGCGTGAGGGATCCCTGTCTGGCAACGACCTGCGCGAGATGCGCCGGCTCGGCTTTGCGATTGGCAGCCACGGGGTCGACCATATCCGCTGGTCGACGCTCGACGACGATCGGCTGCATCACGAGTTGCAATCGTCCAAAGCGCGGATCGAGGACATCCTCGGCCACGCGATCGATGGAGCGGCGGGGCCCTTCGGCTCGTTCGATCGCCGTGTCGTGCGCAGGGCTATGGCTGCAGGCTATCGGCGTATCTTCTCGACGCGCGGCGGGTTCACATGGAAGTCGACAGGCTTCATACCGCGCTTCTCAGCCCGGGTCGGTTTCAGCCCGCGGCACGATATTCCGTTACTGCTGCGGCCTTCGGAGCGCATGTTGGCGGTTGCCAGGGATTCGCTGCGCCGCATCCGCTACGGGACGCGGATGAGCGCTCCGATGCCGATTGGCGTTTGGCGCCAGGGAGCTCACATCGATCGTGGCAGGTAGCGCCAGGAAACCGCTGCCACGACGATATGAAAGAGGCCGAGCGCGACGAACACGCTGCTCAGTCCGAAGGTGCCGAGCAGCACGCCATAGACGATGTTCGGCAACAAGTCGCTGAAGTCGATGTAGCTGCGATAGACACCCGACATCTGTGTCCGCTCGCGCGGCTTGACCGCACGATAGTAGGGGACGCCGCCAACGGCATCGAGCCCCGAGCAGAAGACGGCCGCCAGTACCAGGAATGAGCCGGCAAGCACCGGCAACGACTTGTCCGTCAGGCCAACCGCGATCAGGCTGACGGCGGCGCCGAGATAGCACAGCGCAATCACCACGCGCACGCCCCGGCGCTCGGCAAGCCGACCCCACAGCACAGCCGTCAACAGCGCCACGTTGGCAATCGAGATCAGCAGGCCTCCGGCCTGCTGGGATTGGCCTGCTTCCACCATCATGATCGGGCCGTAGGTGAAGAGCGCCGACCAGTAGCAGGATCGCCCGAAAGCGATGAACCAGGCAAGCCGCAGCCGTGGACGCCTGACGAAGCGCGGCAGATAGCGCAACGGATTCTCGGGCGGTGTCGTTGCCGGAATGATGACCTTGCTGTCGGAAAGTCGCAGGTACCAGAAGAAGATGAGCAGCAGTGCCGCCAGCCCCGCGCTCAGCAGAAAGACAGTGTTGCGGCCCCAGGTCTCGCCGATCCAGATCCCGGCATAGGGTCCAAGCGTCCACCCCACCATGGCACCGACCATGCGCAGCGAATCCGCCCGAACCAGCTGGTGCTTCTCGATGTAGTCCATCAGATAGAGGCTGGCCGTCACCATCATGCAGGATGTGCCGAACATCCGCAGCGTGACGCCCACGATCTGCGCTGGGGCGGTATCGGCGGCAAAGCAGCCCAGCGACGCAATGATCGCAATCACACCCAGCGTATAGGTCCAGCGCCGCGTCAGATAGCCGATGACGAGTGGCAGCAGCAGCCCGGAGAAGAAGCTGAAAAAGCCGACGAAGGTCGAGAGATAGCTGACGTTCTGCGCCGACTTCAGCAACTCGTAGCTCTGCAACACCATGACGGTGACGACCAGGGCACGCGCCATCGATTCCATGATCGAGAGGGCCGCGAATACGTACACGCCCGGAGCGGGCGGTGCCGGAAGCGACATCCGATAGGACGGCATGGACCAAGTCATGGGAGGCGGCAGCTCGTGGGGTGGGTGGGGCCATCACGGGGCCCCGTGGATTTGGGTGGACCAGGAAGCCCCAATCGGGGGCAGGATTCGAGCCCGCTCGATGCAGGGGTGCTATGCCTCGTATGAGGCAGTCGAGGGTCGGTGAGTGGCACCAGCAATGATGACGAGCACGCGTTACGCCAAAGAGGCCCGCAAAGACGAGTGAATCGGTTTCATCGAGCCCATTTCTCGCCCCGCCGTCTTCCCGGCCAAGCGACCAACGGGAGCGCTGAGCCGGGACTCAGCACAAAAAGGGCCGAAGGCACAACAACTTGCACGATCTCGTCGGGGGACTGGCCCGTCCGGGACCTGGATCCCGGGTCGATCTCCGCCCCGGGCTGAATGGGGCTTCGATCGCCCGGGAAGACGGAACAGTTGTTTTGGGGCGCTAAGATCCTCGAATGGAGCGAGGAAGGCGGGTGCGATGTGGGGAGCGCGCCCGGCCTCGTGCTGGGTGGCTGCCACGGCGACGACGAGCACCAAGTCTTCGACGAGCTGTGCCAGATCGTCGACGAGGCGATCGCGATCCAGGAGGCGGACGGCATGCCGCTGCCACCGGTGACGGCAGGCAGAGGCCTCGCCGAGCAGACCGTCAGGGTTGAATGAGCCCACTCAAATCCCGAGCTTCTTCTTCAGGATCTCGTTGACGGCGGCCGGATTGGCTTTGCCGCCCGAGGCCTTCATCACCTGGCCGACGAACCAGCCGATCATGGTGGGCTTGGCTTTGGCCTGGGCAACCTTGTCGGGGTTGGCCGCGATGATCTCCTCGACCGCCTTCTCGATTGCATCAGAGTCGGTGACCTGCTCCAGGCCGCGCTCCGCGACGATTCGCACCGGGTCGCCGCCTTCGCTCCAGACGATCTCGAACACGTCCTTGGCGATCTTGCCCGAGATCGTGCCTGACGCGATCAGGTCGAGCACACTGCCGAGCTGGGCCGCCGAGATCGGGCTCGCCTCGATGCCCAGCCCCTGCTTGTTGAGGCGCCCGAACAGCTCATTCACCACCCAATTGGCGGCCTGCTTGCCGTCGCGGCCTCGGGCGACTGCCTCGAAGTAGTCGGCTGACGACCGCTCGGCGACGAGCACGTCGGCGTCGTAGCTCGAGAGCCCGTAGTCGCCCATCAGCCGTGCCTTCCTGGCGTCGGGCAGCTCCGGCAAGCTCTTCTTCAGATTTGCGACATAGTCCGCCGTCAGCTCGAGCGGCAGCAGGTCGGGGTCGGGGAAATAGCGATAGTCGTGCGCCTCCTCCTTGGAGCGCATCGAGCGCGTCTCGCCCGACTTCGCGTCGAACAGTCGCGTCTCCTGCTTGATGCTGCCGCCATCCTCGATGATGCCGATCTGGCGGCGGGCCTCGTACTCGATCGCCTGGCCGATGAAGCGGATCGAGTTCACGTTCTTGATCTCGCAGCGTGTGCCCAGCTCCGCGCCCGGGCGGCGCACCGACACGTTCACGTCCGCGCGCAGATTGCCCTTCTCCATGTCGGCGTCCGACGTGCCCAGAGTGCGCAGGATGCTCCTGAGCTTGCCCACATAGGCCTGCGCTTCCTTGGCAGAGCCCATGTCGGGTCGCGACACGATCTCCATCAGCGCGACGCCAGAGCGATTGAGGTCGACATAGGAATAGTCCGGGTGCTGATCGTGGATCGATTTACCGGCATCCTGCTCGAGGTGGAGGCGCTCGATGCGCACGGTCTTGGGGCCCTGGCCAACGTCGATCTCAATCGCGCCTTCGCCCACGATCGGCTGCTTGTACTGGGAAATCTGATAGCCCTGGGGCAAGTCGGGATAGAAGTAGTTCTTGCGGTCGAACACCGAGGTGAGGTTGATCACGGCCTCGAGGCCGAGCCCGGTGCGCACGGCCTGGGCGATGCACTCCTCGTTGATGACAGGCAGCATGCCCGGCATCGCAGCGTCGACGAGACTCACATGGCTATTGGGCGCGGCGCCGAACCCGGTCGAGGCGCCGGAGAAGAGTTTGGAGCGCGACGCCACCTGGGCGTGCGCCTCGATGCCGATCACGACCTCCCAGGAGCCGCTTGCTCCCTCGATCAGGTCGGATTTTCCAGCGGTCCTGCCGCGATCCTGCATGGCGTCGGTCCTTTGCATGTTCGCCGCGATGCATAGCGGAGGGCGCCGGGCGGGGAAAGGGGGCGGCCGGGAACCGATTGGGCGGCGTCCCCAGGTCAGCGCTAAACCTGATTGAAGCGATCCTGTGCCGTATGCCAGACGTCGACGACGATCAGCTCATCGTCGGTGAACCGGTACCAGACAATCATTTTAGTTCTCGGTATCCAGGTCTCCCAGAGGTCGAGGTCTGCAAAATAGCGGCCTGCGCGCGGAAACAGCCCGAGCGTATTCACGACGAACCGGTTCACGCGGTTGTCCAGATCGATTGCCGGTTGAAGCGCGCCTATGCCCAGCAAATAGTCGATCTGTGCATCGAGCTTGTTACGAGCGTGAGTGGTATAGCGGACTCTCATCCGCCGCGGGCTTTGGCGATCCTGGAAGCGATGTCGGCGTGAACGATTTCAGCGTCGACGAGACGTCCTTCGCGGAGATCGCGGAGCCCGGCGGCGATCGAGGCGCGCTGCTCCTCGCTCGGATCGCCGCGATCCTCCGACTGAGCGAGATAGCCCGACAACTCGAGAATTGATTCGAGCTGCTCGTCTGAGAGCTTTGGCACGAGCTCTGTGAAACGGGAGATGGCTTGCATCCTGGTCATACGGCATATTCTAGCACGGAATTGGCTGCCCGCCAGCGGCAGAGTGCCCGCCAAGCGGTCGAGGCCCAGTCGGCGATCCCTCGGGGTCAGACCCCGAGCCAGACGAGCCGGACCCTTGCATGTTCGTCGCGATGCATAGCGGAGGGGGCCGGGCGGTCCGGCAACGGCCAGCGCACCAGCGGCAGTGTGCCCCGCACGTGGTGAAGGCAGCTCGGCTATGGTGCTCGCGCCCAGCTCGAGATCGCAATCACCGATGCTGCATTCTGCTGACACCTCGGCGCAATCGCTCCCGACAACCCTCCGCTTGACGGTCGTCGGCCCGCTCATGCTCGGCGTTGCGGTGGTTGGCTCACAGATGTTCATCGTCTCGCCGCTGCTGCCGGATATGGCCCGCGACCTCGGTGTGACGGCAAGCACGATCGGCGCCTCGGTCGCCGGCGGCAGCCTAGCCACTGGCGTGATGGCCGCGCTCGCAGCACCCTTCCTCGACCGGTATCCGCGGCGCAATGTGCTGATTTCAGGTCTTCTGCTGCTCGCCCTGGCGGTGCTCGGCGTGGCGCTTGCGCCAACCGCGCTGCTGTTTGCGGTCGCCTTTGCGGCGGCGGGCGCGGTGAATGGCATTCTGCTGCCGACCACCTATGCCATCGCTAGCGACATCGCGGCCGAATCCGAGCGGGCGCGCCTGCTCGGGCTGGTGCTGCTCGGTTGGTCGGTGAGCTTCTTGCTGCAGCCATTCGTCGCCGAGCTCGGCGACACGCTCGGCTGGCGCGGTGCCTATGGTGTGGTGGCTGCGGCCGCAGTGCTCGCGGCGCTGCTCGATCTCGGGTTGCCGGTGCCACGGGCGTCTGGCCTACGCGCCGGGTATCTCGCCTCTCATGCGGCTGCCATTGCGGTGCCGACCGTGCGACCGCTGCTCGTCGCGTGCATCTTCATGATGTTCGCGTTCTATGGCTGCTACCCCTATTGGGGTGCGGCCTATCGGCAGCTCTTTGGCGGCGACGCGTCGGCGGCGAGCTTGCTGGCGGTCGGCTATGGCGC
The DNA here is from genome assembly GCA_031431235.1 of Hyphomicrobiaceae bacterium. Lineage (GTDB taxonomy): Bacteria > Pseudomonadota > Alphaproteobacteria > Rhizobiales > Hyphomicrobiaceae > JANNSW01. The sequence continues at coordinate 3,314 of JANPDA010000068.1, read as the reverse complement.
TGGTTTCCTGGTTGGCGGGTTGAACGCGCGTCTGATCGACCGGCTCACGCCCTGGCGAATGCTGGTTGTGGCCCTTCTGTCGTGCTCGGGCATTTATCTGCTGCTGCCGTTGGCGCTCGGCTCATCCATCACCTTCATTGCCTGGTGCATTTGCCTGGGTATTTTCAACAATCTGAGCCTGACCTCGTTGGTTGCTGCCTTTGCGGCGGCCTCCCCACCTCAGCGCGGCAGCGTGCTCGCGCTCTATGCGGCGATGACCTATGCCGGCTTCGCGCTCGGCGCCGGATCGATGGGCCCCGTGTTCGAGGCACACGGGCTCGGCGTTGTCGCGCTCGTTTCCTCGGGTGCCCTCTTCATTGCGTTCCTGTTTGCGCTGTTGGTGCTGCGGCTAGTGTTCCGGCCCATTCATTCGATTCCGGCGAGGCTGGATCAATGAATGGAAAGGCGGAACACAAACAAGGAGGTAGCTAGTGGGCTGGCCATTCATTTGGGGTACCGAATGAATGAGTCGGAACACTAGGGCGTGTGCGAGGCCGATAGCAGCGCAGCGGTGACGAGGCGTTGCGTGTAGGCCTGCCGTGGGGCGCCGAAAATCTGATCGGGGCTGCCTTCCTCGACCATTCGCCCCTCCTTCATGACGATGATGTGATCGGCCATCGCCCGCACCACCGCGAGATCGTGGGTGATGAGCAGATAGGCGAGACCGAGCTCTGCCTGCAGCCGGCGCAGCAGCTCGATGATCGCCTTCTGCACCTGCCGGTCGAGCGCGGAAGTCGGCTCGTCGAGCACGAGGACTTTCGGCCGCAGCACGATGGCGCGAGCAATCGCGACGCGCTGGCGTTGGCCACCCGACAGCTCGTGGGGATAGCGATTGCGAAAGGCAGGACCGAGCTCGACCTCGCGCAACGCTGCGACCGCGCGCTCGGAGCGTGCGTCCCGGCCGATGCCGGGCTCATGCACATCGAGGCCCTCGGTCACGATCTGCCCGACAGTCATGCGCGGCGAGAGCGAGCCGAACGGGTCCTGCAGCACGATCTGCAGCTCGCGCCGCAACGGACGCAACGCGGCAGCAGTCGTGTGCGTGATGTCGCGCCCGTGAAACGTGATGGTGCCGGTCGAGGGCAGCAGCCGCAGCAGCGCGCGGGCGAGCGTGGATTTGCCGGAGCCCGATTCGCCGACCACGCCGACGGTCTGGCGCTCCTTGAGCGTCAGGCTCACGCTGTCGACCGCCTGCAGGGTTCGCGTGCCGCCGCCGAGCCAGCGTCCGCCGAGCTTGAAGGCGACACTGACCCGATCGCCCGAGAGCATGGTGGCAGAGCCTGCGGGCACGAGCTTGCGGCCAGCTGGCTCGGCATCGATGAGCGCTCTCGTGTAGGCATGCCGTGGTGCTGCAAACACCGAGGCGGTCGCGCCTTCCTCCACGATCTCGCCGCGGCGCATGACTGCGACACGGCTGGCGATGCGCCTGACGATGCCGAGATCGTGCGTGATGAGCACGAGGCCCATGCCGAGGCGGCGCTGGAGGTCGGCGAGGAGCGCGAGGATTTCAGCCTGGATGGTGACGTCGAGGGCGGTCGTGGGCTCGTCGGCAATCAACACGTCCGGGTCGTTGGCAATCGCCATGGCGATCATCACGCGCTGGCGCTGGCCGCCCGACAGCTCGTGCGGGTAGGCACCGAGCCGGCTCGCGGCATCGGGAATGCGAACGAGGTCGAGCAGCTCGAGCACCCGCCTGCGAGCGTGCGCGTGCCCGAGCCGCTGATGGGTGCGGATCGGCTCGGCCACCTGCTCGCCGATCGGATAGAGTGGATCGAGCGAGGTCATCGGCTCCTGGAAGATCATGGCCAGATGCCGGCCGCGGATGCGGTTGAGCGCAGTCGTGGAGAGGCCGAGGATCTCGGTGCCGCGGTAGCGGACCGAGCCCGTCGCTGATCCGTTCTGGGCCAGCAGTCCCATCGCGGCCATCATCAACTGGCTCTTGCCCGACCCCGATTCGCCAACGACTGCAATCGTCTCGCCGGAAGCGACCGTGAGCGACGCGCCCTTGACGGCCTCGACCTCGCCATCGGGGGTGCGGAAGCGGACCTGCAGTTGGCCGATCGCGAGGATGGGCGTCTCGTCCGGCATCGGCTCACCGGTCCTTGGGGTCGAGCGCATCGCGCAACCCGTCGCCGATGAAGTTGAGCGCAAACAGTGTCGTCGTCAGCAGGATCGAGGGATACAGCAGCATCCAGGTGGCGGACGGGATGCTCTTGGCGCCCTGGGCGATCAGCACGCCCCAACTCGTCATCGGCTCCTGCACGCCGAGCCCCAGGAACGAGAGGAAGCTTTCCAGGATGATCACCTGCGGCACCAGCAGCGTCATGTAGACGACCACCGGACCCAGCGTGTTGGGGACGACGTGGCGCCAGAGGATGCCGGCCCGGCTGACACCGAGCGCCTCGGCGGCCTGGACATATTCCTGGCGGCGGATCGAGAGTGTTTGTCCCCGCACGATGCGGGCCATGTCGAGCCAGAGCACGGCGCCGACCGCCAGGAACATCAGCACGAAGTTACGTCCGAAGAACACGACCAGCATGATGACGAAGAAGATGAAGGGAAGCGCGTAGAGGATGTCGACGATGCGCATCATCACGGCGTCGACGCGCCCGCCGGCAAAGCCCGCGATCGCGCCATAGGCGACGCCGATCACGATGGCGACGAGACCGGCGAGAAGCCCGATCGACAGGCTGACCCGGCCCGCGATCAGTGAGCGGGTGAACAGGTCGCGGCCATTGGCGTCGGTGCCGAACAGGAACAGATGGCGCTCGACGCGGGCCGCGAGCGTCATTGCGAGGCCGTCGCTCGAGCGCTCGAGCACGCGGGTCGATTCCAGGCTAGCAGAGCGATCGAGATAGCGCACAACCCGCTCGTCGATGGGCTTTGCAGCTTTGACGCGGATGATCGCCTCGCCTCCCTGCTCGTGCCAATCGACGAGGTCGAGGCGGGCGCGTTTGAGGGCGTCCTTCAGCGGCGCATCGAGCCCGCCCGGTTGCGGATAGCGATCCAGACTCGCCGGCACCTTGACGAAGTCGGAATAGACCGCGTCGAAGGGATGCGGCGCAAGCAGCGGTCCGAGCAGGCAGGCGAGCGTCACCAGGAGGAGGTAGATCACGCTCGCGACCGCCGCACGGTTGGCCTTCAGGCGCAGCCAGGCGTCCAGCCAGAGCGAGCGTCCAGCTATTGCCGCCCCAGCGTTGGGGGCCGAGGTCGCAACGGTCTCGCTAGTGTTCTGGCGCATTCATTCGATTCCCGTTTCCCCGGGAGCCGCGGGG
>JANPDA010000067.1:0-14935 GCA_031431235.1 Hyphomicrobiaceae bacterium | reverse complement strand
GGCACCGAGCCGCAGCTCGCTCGCATCCGTCACGGGGTGGCGGTCGTGGCCGCCTTCGTCAGCTTCTCGATCTCTTTCTTCAAGCCGTCGGTCATCGCCTTCAGCTTCTCGGTCTCTTTCATCTGGCCGTCGGCCATGGATTTCAATTTGTCGCGCTCGCCGGTGATCTTCGCCAGCTCGCCGGTCACGGAGTTGAGTTGACCCGTCGTTTCCTCGACGTGGTTGGCCGCGGCGTCGAGCTCTGTCTGCAGCTTGTCGCGTTCGCCGAGTGCGCTCTGCAATTGGGCTTTCAGCGCGTTGAGCTCGCCCATCGCGCCGTCGAGCTTGCCCTTCAAGGTGGTGCCTTCGCCGGCCGCCGCCTTCAGCTGGCCCAACACCTTGTCGACCTCGCCCTTCAGCTGGTCGCGCTCGCCCGAAAGGGTCGTGACCTGCTGCGCGGCCTTTTCGGCACGCGACTGCAACTCGCTGCTGCCGCTACCGGCCTGATAGGCGAATATCGCCGCGAGCGCTGCAACCGCCAGTGCCCCGTAGGTCACCATTCGTGACCCACCTGTTTTACCCGAGCCAGTATCCTGTGCCATGCCAAGCCTCCTGCCGATCGCCAATCGAAGCACCCTGGCGACGACTATAGCGCCATTCCAGCTGGCCGCCAGGGGATGCTGTCGAAACGCCTCGCGGCCACACGACGCGTGGTCTCATGCTGCGCCAGCATTGGCTTGCCGGCGAAAGCCGGCGAGGACGATGCGGCCCCAGGCGATCGCGAGGCCCGTCATCAGGCCGGCCAGCAGCGATGCGATCAGCACGACCGGTGGCTGGGGAAACACGGGCCGCAGCGGCACCGTCGCCAGCGAAAGGATGCGCGTGCTGGAACTCTCGAGCTTCTCCTGCTCGCTCGTTTGCTTGGCGCGGATCAGGTAGGATTCGAACACGGCCCTTCCCGCCTGCGCCTCTCGCTCCAGCTCACGCAACTTGACTTGGGCCTGGTTGTTCTCGTCGGCGCGCGATTTGAGAGTGTCGAGGGCGCCCTCGAGCGCGTTCTGGTTGGCTTCCGCGAGCTTCATCTCGTTGCGCGCGCTCGCCTTGATCCGGCTGAGCTCGGCGCCGATCTGCTGCTCGATGCCGGCGAGCTCGGCGCGGACATTGATGAGATCGGGATGCTTGCGGCCGAGCGTCTCGGCGAGCTGGCTCTCGCGCTGGGCGACCGCGCCGTGCTGGGTTCTGAGGTTGGAAATCACCGGCGACAGCAGCGCAACCGCGGTCGCACCGACGTCGATGCTGTCGGCCGCAACGCTCTTCAGTTGCTCGTAGCGTGCCCGTGCCGCGGCTGATTGGGTGCGAGTGATGACCAGCCGGGCATTCAGCTCGCGCAATTGCTGCTCGTCGACGAGCAGCCCCGGCGAGCCGACCAGGCCTGCTTGCGCCTTGTAGGTCTCGACCGCGCTTTCGGCGTGGCGCACCTTCTCGCGCTGCTCGTCGATCCTGGCTTCGAGCGACCGGGTGGTATCGTGGGTCGTATCGCTCGAGATCTTGTTCAGGTCGGCGAGGTAGGCTTCCGCCACCGCGTTCGCGACACGGGTGCTCTTGGCGGCATCCTTCGACAGGATCGCCACATCGACGATGTAGGTGTTCCCGGACCTGTTGATCCAGAGGTATTTCTCACGCAATTGGTCGATCACGACGTCGATCGGGGCGGCCTCGACCGGCTGCTCCGGCTCGTAGCCCGGGACGAATGCGCCGAACCAGTTCCTCAGCGCGGCGCGCTTCCCCCCGGACCGCGGCTTGAAGTACTCCGGATCGTCGAGCAGCTTCTGCTCGGTGACGGCGCGCTCCAGCACCGAGCGCGAGCTGATGATTTCTACCTGGCTGTCCACGAGCAGCGTATCGGCTCCCACCGCCGAGCTGCCGAACCCTTGCGGCACCACGGCGCCATCGATGATCCGTTTTTCGCGCGGATCGATCAGGATTTGCGCGACCGATTGATAGAGCGGCGTCTGCATCAACAGGAAGGCGATGCCCGCGAGCAGTCCGAGCGCAGTGGTCAGGGCGATCAGCCAGCGGCTGCGCCACAGCCCGGCAATGAGCCCGAGCAGCTCCGCGCCGATCGTCGCGCTATCGGAGGCCTGAGCGACCGCTGCCACGGCGGCGGGTCTCGCCGGCCGCGGTGCCAGCTTGCGTCGCCGCAAGTCCCGAATGGCCCGGTCGTCGCTCGCCGTCGTTTGTAGCATTTCCGTTACCTCACCCAGCCGGCAAGGCCACGCCCGCACGATGCGCGCCCAACATCCAGGGACGCCACAGCCAGGCCGGCCGCAGACGATCAGAAGCAATATCCGTGCCCGTATCAGTCCGCTGTTCGTCCCATCAACCTTTTCAACCCGGAGCGCAAGCCCGGATGCCGGCGCAGCCAGACCTTCGTCTTCCAGGTGAGCCAGGGCGCGATGCCGCGTGCGCTGAGCGGCTCCATCCATTCGTAGACTGGACGGCTCTGGGCCCGGAACGAGCGCTTGTAGGGCTCGTCGCCAACCGTCAGATCGAAGCCTTCGAGGCCCGCGTCGGCGGCCCACGCCATAGCCTCGTTCAGCACCTGCAGGCCGGGCGAGGCGTTGTCGCACCGCTTGCTCTCGAAGCTCATGATCAGCATCAGATAGCGCGCATCATGGATCACCCCGTATGTGGTCGCGAGCAACTGATCGCCCGCATAGAGCGCGAGCATGGTGGCGTAGGGCCGGGCGTCGACGCCGCCGATGAGGCTCCCATAGAGCTCGCACCAGACCGGATCGTCCAGCACGTCGTTGCGGTTCAGGGATTTGAAGCGGGAGTGATGCTGGCGCTGCAGGGCGGCAAAGAACTCATCCGCCTCGCTGCCGCCGTGAGCCACCTCGAGCCGGATCTCGCCGATCCGCTCGATCTTGCGGCGTTTGCGCTCCAGCTCGGTCGCGAACTTGCGCCCGAGTAGCTCTTCCAGCCTCTCCCGCCAGGATGCGACGAGCTTGACCTCATGTGACATGAAGATGTGCGGCACGGTATGGCCGAGATCGAGCAGCGGATTGGCCTGTCCGCCTGCGTCCGGGACGAGCTTGGAGAAATGCAGAAGATCGGCTGCGGGCAAGGCCGCCTTCACCCGCCGCCAGAGCAATCGTGCCTCGGCCGGGGGCAAGTCGAGGCCGCGCCGCATCACTGGTGCCGCATAGTCCGAAACGCGCATGTCGGCAAAGCCGATCGTTCTGACGCCGTGTGCCATGTAGCGCGCGAGCGGCAGGATCATCGCGGGCGGTTCTCCCAGAGCCGGACGGATGACCACGATCAGCGGCTCGGCCCGCCCATGGCGGCCGGTGACGGCGTACCAGGCAGCCGACCAATCGTAGCGTTGAAAGGCCGTGAGCGCGCCGTCCGCCTCGAGTGCGCGCCATTCCGCTTCGAGCGGGCGCCAGTCGGCGTGCACGCTCACGCTCCACTGGCCCGGGTTCGACTTCGCCACGACGGCAGCTTCGATTTCGGATTGATAGAGGGCGATCTGGCGCTCCGGATCGAAGCGGCGGTGCAACTCGCTGCCTGCTTCCGCGATTGCTGTGCGATAGCGGCCATTGTCCCGGGCGAGCGCCACCAAGCCGCGGCCGATCTCGGCGATATCGTTGGGATCGACGCCGACGCCGACATCGAGCCCGTCCAGATAGCCGTCGATCCCGGTCTGGCGCGAATAGAGGATCGGCACCCCTGCGAACAGCGCTTCGGTATAGACCATGCCGAAGGTCTCGTTGCGGCTCGGCAGTGCGAGCGCGAGATAGCTCGGCAGCCGCTCCAGCAGCACAGCGTTCGGCAGTGCCCCGAGCAGGCGAACGCGTTCGCCCAGCCCCGCCGCGCTGACCAGCCCCTCAACCATCGCGACCGCGGCGGGCTTGCCGGTCCCAATGATGTCGAGCCGGACGCCCGGCAGCTCGGCGGCAACCTCGCCGAACGCCTCGATCAAGCGGTTGATGCCTTTCTTGCGAGTGATGTCGAGGTTGGCGATCGCAACGAACGCCGGCTCCGGCGCGCGCGGGACGATCCGCACGCGGGTATTATGCACCGCGTTGGGCAGTGCCCGCGATTTTTTGGGATCGGCCCCGGTCATTCGCTCGAGCGTGCTCTGATACCAAGCCGAGACATAGTAGATGCGCGCTGCATCCGCCGCGATGCGGCGCAGCAGCGGCCGATAGAGCGGCTTGAAGCGGAAGACCTTGCTTTCGACCTCGCCACGCACCGAGAGCAGCAGTGGGATCCCGCGCCGACGCGCGATCAGCCAGCCGGCGATGCCGTCGAACGTCAGCCGGTGCGCATGCACGGCGTCTGGCCTCAGCCCTTGCTTGGCGAGCACCGCCTCGATCCGGCGCGCGACCAACCAGAATGACGCAAAGTGACCGATGCCGAGTGGCAGGCCGAAATGACCATAGGCAAAGAGCTTCTGGTTGTCGGGAGCCGGGCACTCTTTCAGATAGGTGGCGAAGGGATTGACCGTCCTGTCGAGCGAGAACACGAGGTGGCGCGCGCCCTTGCTGTCGTCGATCAGGCGCTTGATGGCTTGCGTCGTCGGCGCTCGAACCGGGTCGGGATAGTCGCCCGTGATGTGCAGCACGAGCGGCGGCTGGGCCACTGCGACGGCCGGCGTCAGGACCTCGGTAGATCGCGCTGCGACCTTGGTATCGGGCCCGCGCCGGAACACCTCGCCGAGGAACAGCATGGCGAGCGGAGTGACGCCCAGTACATAGCGCCGCCATAGCCGCTGCGGCTCGCTCGCGAACCGGAAAATCCACTCGGTCCCGGTATCGCGCATGAACTGGGGCGCGCGCCGCTTCTGCTCGGTGAGGAACTCGAGCGAAGCGCCGATGCAGAGCGCGGTACCGGTTGCTCCCGGCGTCGCCGCTATCTCCTGGGCGACCAGCTCGGATTGCGGCGCGCCGACCGCCAGGAACAGGAACCGCGCCTTGCTCGTCGCCCCGAACGCGACCGCCTCGCCGAAGGCCTGCTCATCCTTGGCAAACCCCATCGGCGGCACATGCGCTGTGATCGTCAGCTGCGGGAAGCGCTGCCTGATGTCCTCGATGATCCCCTCGTTGGCGCCGAGCACGGCGATCTCGTCGCCCGCTTCCAGCACTTCCCCGAACATCCTGAGCGTAAGATCGGCGCCGGTAAAATGCGGCAGGCGATGGCCGAGCAGGCGCCCGAGAAACCGTACCGGATGGCTGTCGCAGAGGCTGAGCCATGCGCCTTCATAGGCTGCACGCAGCTCCGGCTGCCGGCTCAGTCGAACCACGTGATCGACGTTGGGGGTCACGATGTAGCGGAACGGTTGCCCCTTGCGGCGGGCCCGGATCGTCTCGATGACGTCGGCGGGCTCGACCATATCGAAAGGCGCGCCGAGAAACGTGACGGACTCTGATGAAACGAGTGACATGCGGGTAGCCATGGCCAGAGGAGCTGCTCGTATCAAGCAAAATCAGGACCAAACGGCGGCAGCGCCCCACCATGGTTAACGCGGGTCGTGTTCTTTCTGCTCCAAGCCGGGATCGTCTGGGTCCGTCTTGCCATCAGCGCGGCAGGTTTGGGACTTATCCCCGCCGCCCACTACAGGAGATATCCTAGTATCAAGTCGAAGGCGCACAAACAACCGGCCGTCTGGTACGTCGATTGCTTCGTCAACAATCAATAGTACCTCAAACACCAGAGGCATAACATGATTTCGCAATCAAGCATCCACCTGCCGGAGACGGTCGCCGCAACTTCAAGCATAGGCGCTAATCTGGGCGATCGGGCTTTCGTCATCCGACCCGTCATCGATCGCACCGTGGCCGGCGCCTTTCTGATCGATGCTGGTGACCTCCGGCGACCGACCCGTGGCCGCGCGCCGATCGCTTTCGCGCGCCAGGTCGCCATGTACATCACCCATGTCGGGCTCGGACTGACGATGACTGCCGTGGGCGCCGCATTCGGGCGCGACCGTACCACCGTGCGCCATGCGTGCCGGTCGATCGAGGACCGGCGCGATGATCCTGCCTTCGACCGCACGCTCGATCTGCTCGAAGGTATCGTGCGCGGCCTGGGACGGTGCGCAGAGCGCAATGGAGATGACGATGAGTAGCCAGCAACCCGTCGCGGCCGGGCCGCGGGCTCACCTCGCCGCCCTACTCAAATCCCTCTCCCGGCCGGGCGCCTGTGCTCGCCAGGACGGCGACCGGCTGGCGATCTCGGGAACGCACGCATCAGCCCGCGGCTCGCGTCGCCCGCTGCCGGCGTCAGCACTTGCCGAGGCGGTGAGCGAAGGCCTCGTCGCGCGCGGGCCCGATGGCGGCAGCTACGTATTGGCGGCGGCGGGCGCCAAGTGGTTGCGCCGTGCGCTCGCCATCAGCGACCCCTTCCGCACCCAGCACCAGGAGCGGTCCCTGCGACCGGCCGATGCTACGTCCCCGGACGGCCGGCAATTGCTGGTCGACGATGCCGAGAGCCCGCTCGCCTGGCTGCGCCGCCGCAAGGACAAGTCGGGTGCCGCCATGATTTCAGATGAGCAATTCACCGCAGGTGAGCGGCTCCGCTCGGATTTCTGGTTCGCACAAATGACGCCGCGCACGACGGCCAACTGGTCGGCGGCGTCCTCGCCATCGGGCGATCGCCGCTCGGCACCCGGCTTCGGCGTCGCACTGCGCGACGACGTGATCGCCGCCAAGGAGCGGGTGCGCCGGGCGCTTGCCGCCGTCGGCCCCGAGCTCGCCGGCGTCCTGATCGATGTCTGCTGCCATTTGCAGGGCATCGAGACGGCCGAGGAGACCCAAGGCTGGCCGCAACGCTCCGGCAAGGTGGTGCTGCAGCTCGCACTCACCCGCCTCGCCCGCCACTACGGCCTGATCGCCCCCGAGCCCCCCGCAGGCGACCGTGTCGGCGCCATCCTGCACTGGGGTGCGAGCGACTATCGTCCCGGCACTGAGAAGTGGAAGTGATGGCGGTGTGGGCGAAGCGCGATCGACCATCCCACCCGGTCCTGCGCGCTGACCGTCAGGTTGCGACGACCGAGTTGCCGGCGCATAGTGCACGGGATTGCAAGGACTGCGCAATCCGATGTCACTGCCGAAGGCACGTCCAGCCACCTATGCCGACCTCGAGGCGCTGCCGCCGAACATGGTCGGCGAGATCATCTTCGGCGTGCTGCGGGCGCACCCTCGACCGGCCCCGCGATCGGCTCGGGCACCTCGTCGGCCTCGCCGGTGTCGCCGAACACCTCCTCGCTGATCACCTTCTCGGTGATGTCGCCGAGAAAGGCCCTGAGCACGCTCTCGACCTCGACGAACTCGGGCCACAGCACGCCATCGATGAAAGAGCGCGGGGCGCGCAGCACCACGGTCTGGCGATGCATGCGCGGATAGCGGAAGGGTTTGAGGCCATAGCGACGGCAGAGCGCGATGAACATCTTGCGGCCCCAGGGGTCTGGCAGCTTGAAGCGCATCTCGATCGCGGCCTCTCTGCCGGCGGTGTCGGCGAGGCGGGCCTTGATGCGATCGAGCGCCGCACCGGCGGCTGCCCGCTCGCCGTCGGTCTTGGCACCTGAGAACAGTGCCTCGATCTTCCTCAGCTTCTCGCGCAGCTCCTGCTCCGGCGTCATGTCCCCTCCCGGCCATGATTGGCGTCAAGTTACGGTCCCGGTCGAAGCTATAACGTGCTATTCTTTCCCACCATACTGGAAGGAGGTCCGCATGACCGTCATCCCCGAGATCGTGTTCGACAACATGGAGCCATCGGAGGCCATCGTGGCCCGCGTCAAGGAGAAGGCCGGCAAGCTGCTGAAGCTCTCCCCCCGGCTCACGCACATGCGCTTCGTCGTCGATGCGCCGCACAGGCATCACCACAAGGGCAAGATCTTTCACGTGAAAATCATGCTTGGATTGCCAGGACGACCGGAGATCTCGGTTGCCAGCAACGACGAGAATCAGGCGCACGAGGATGTCTACGTGGCGTTGCGCGATGCCTACGAGGCCGCCCGCCGGCGGCTCGTCGATAGCGTCGAGCGGATGCATGGCGAGGTGAAGACACACCGCAGTTGAAGGGGCGCGCAGGCTGGCAGGCGCGAGCCGCACCCCGCGACGAGCACCCAGGCAGCGACAGGGACCGCCCCGCATGCTCGACAGGCCGATCAGCACTTTGACGGTTGGCTTGCCGCGCGCGTTGCAGCGGTTCATTGCGCTCGAATCCGCGGGCGGCATCATCATGATCGCGGCGACGGTCGCCGCGCTGATCGCAGCCAACTCGCAGCTGGCCGAAGCCTACAAGAGCCTGGTTTCTGCGCCTGTCACGGTCGGGCTCGGCTCGGCCGTGATCGCCCATCCACTCAAGCTCGTCATCAAGGACGTGCTGATGGTGCTGTTCTTCCTCGCGGTCGGCATGGAGCTGAAGCGCGAGATGGTGATGGGCGTGCTGCGCGACCGCGACCAGGTGCTGCTGCCGCTGATTGCGGCACTCGGCGGCATGGCAGTGCCCTCGCTCGTCTATCTGGCGATTGCCGGGGGGGCGGACACGGCTCGGGGATGGGCGATCCCGGCAGCGACCGACATCGCGTTTGCGCTGGCGATCCTGCAGATCTTCGGGCGAGGCCTCAGTCCGTCGCTGAAAGTGCTGCTGCTGGCGATCGCGATCTTCGACGACCTGGGCGCCATTCTCATCATCGCGATCTTCTACTCGGCGGGCGTCGCCTTCTGGCCGCTGATGCTCGCGGCGGCGGTGATCGGGCTGATGGCACTCGCCAACCACCGCCAAGTCGGCAGCCTCGCGGTCTATGGGGTGCTCGGGATCACGCTGGCAGTGCTGTTTCAGCTGGGCGGCGTGCATACCACGCTCGCGGGCGTCGTGACCGGGCTCGCGATCCCGCTCGTGTCGGCCGGCAAAGGAGGGCATTCGCCACTCGACAAGGCGATGCACCTCGCTCACCCTTGGGTCACCTATCTGGTGTTGCCGGTGTTTGCGTTCGTCAGCGCAGGCGTATCGCTGCACGGCATGTCGCTCAGTCAGTTGCTGGAGCCCTTGCCGCTCGCCATCATGGCAGGCCTGTTCCTCGGCAAGCAGGTGGGCATCTTCGGCACGGTGTGGCTCGCGAGCCGGAGTGGGATCGCCCGATTGCCGCGGGGAGCCGGGCTTGCCGACATCTATGCCGTCTCGGTGCTCGCCGGCATCGGCTTCACTATGAGCCTGTTCATCGGGCTGCTCGCTTTCCCGGACGTGGTGCGCCAGGAGCAGGTGCGGTTCGGCGTGCTCGCGGGCTCGCTGCTGTCGACGGTTTGGGGTGCGGCGGTGCTGTCGCTGCTGGCGAGGCGCGGGTAGGCGAGCGCCAGGACCGTCAGCTTCCCGGCTGGCGGGCTGCGGTTTGCAGTTGGCGCGGCCAGGCGAAATCGTCGGCGCGGCCGGGCTTGGCGCGTGCGGCTTCGCCCTTCACCAGGAGCTTGTAGTAGGGGGATTGGGTCAGCGGCACGCTGCCGGGTGCGCCACTGTTGCCGGCACTGCCCAAGGCGAGCGAGCTCAACGCAGTCAGCCCGATTTTCAGGTCGGTGCCCATGGTCTGGCCGATATCGACGGAGCGGGCCTGACTGCTGCGCAGGATGTGGGCGACCACCGCTCCTGGTATCCTCGGTCGGACGATCTCGAGCTGGACCTTCTGGCCCGTCGCCCCAGTGACTGTGATGGTCGAGTCGTCGGCCAGATAGTCGGCGAGCGCCGGGACGGCCGCAATGGCAACGCCGGTGCCGGACTGGCCCGCGGCGGCAGTGCCGGAGGTTTTGCCTTCCGTCTTGCGGCGCTCGGCGGCAATGCGGGCCTGCTCATCCTCGCTGCCGGCGAGCGGCACGTCGCGCTCGGCGCGGGCGAGGGCGAGATCGCGCCTGATCTCCTGCTCGGCGAAATGGGCAAGCTTCTGGTAGCCGCGACCGGTGAAATAGACACCATCGCCGCTGCGCAACTCACGCACCTTGCCGGAGAGATCGGGCCCGTAGGGACTGTAGCCGCCAGAGGCGTCCGTGAATCCGGACCACGTATCGATGAATTTGACCGCGTTGATGACCGCCATCTCGCGGAAAATGGCGTTCATGACCTCGGCGTCGGCGGCGGCGGAAGGGGAGCGCATGACCGGCAGGCCGAGCCAGTAGATGGCCGCGCCCTCGCGTTTCAATACCTTCATCACCCGGTCGACGCGCTTGCCGTATTCCTGCTTCCATTCGGGCGAGCCGACCTGATAGCGGCGCTTTTCGATGCGCATGGATTGGCGATCGACCACACCGAACAGCACGACCGCGGCATGGATCTGCTCGCTCGCCGCCATCTGCTCGAGCTGCTTGTCCCAGGTGGTCTCGTCATTGCGGGCCAGTCCGGTCGCACCATTGGATCGGTCGATCACCTCGATGCCGCTCTCGTCTGACAACGCTTCCGCAAGACCACCGTTGATGCCCTCGCCGAACGCATCGCCCAGAACGATCACCCGATAGACGTCATTCTCTGGAAACGGCGTCAGATAGCTCTGGCCGAAGGAATTGCCGGATTGGGCCGGGGCCGGCGTCGCGCTGGCGAGCACAACGACCGCTGCCAGCAGCATCGCCGTGGCGAGAAGTGCCCGCATTGCGCCCGGTCTTTCCATCGGCTGCATCATATCGGCCTTATCCGTGCTGTGCCCGTTTGATGGTCTGGCGCATTCGCTTGCCGATCGCAAGATGCTCGCGAATTCACCATAGGGGAGCGTCGTTCCGGATGCGCTCCAGCAGGCCGATTGTGGCAAATGCGTCGGCCGGCAGGCCTTCGCGCTGCTGGAAGTCGCGCATCGCCGCCTTGGTCCGCGTTCCGATCACCCCATCGATCTCACCTACCTCGTAGCCGCGGGCTGTCAGCAAGCGTTGCAATTGCTCACGCTCGGGCTTCAGGAGGGGTCGCTCGTGGCGCGGCCAGCTCCCCGATATCGCTCCCGCTCCCCGCAGCCGTTCGGCCAGATGGCTGACCGACAACGCATAGGCGATCGCATTGTTGTATTTGAGAATAGCGCGGAAATTGGCCGAAACGAGGAAGGCGGGGCCACTTGCGCCAGCGGGGAGAATGAGGGACATGGGCCGATCGGATGCGGGCAAGGAGCTGCCGTCCTCGCGTGTGAGGCCGGTTGCCGCCCACTCTGGGTTGGTCTTCTTTGCATGCAAACCTGCCGAGGCGTGGTCGAAGCCCGGTGGCAATCGCACCTGATAGCCCCAGCCCTGCCCAGCCTCCCAGCCCGAACGGGCGAGGTATTGCGCGGTCGAGGCCAAGGCATCGCCGAGCGAGCCCCAGAGATCGCGCCGGCCGTCGTGATCGAAATCGACGGCATGCTCGAGGAAGGTCGTGGGGATGAACTGGGTATGGCCGACCGCGCCTGCCCAGGAGCCCCGCATGGCTTCGGGAGCGACATCGCGGAGCTGGAGTATTTTCAGCGCGGCAAGGAGCTGGGTGCGGCCATAGCCCGCGCGGCGACCACCCGCAAAGGCAAGCGTTGCCAATGAGCGCACCACGGAGCGAGCGCCCATGCTCTGCCCGTAGCGGCTCTCGATGCCCCAGATGGCGACGACGATATGCCGGTCGACGCCATAGGTTGCCTCGATCGTATCGAGCAGCGCGGCGTGGAGTGCGAGCATCTCACGGCCGAGCGCGATCCGCTCATCCGAGACGACGCGATCCAGATAGTCCCAGACTGTGCGCTCGAGCTCGGGCTGATTGTGCAAGAGATCAATGATCTCGTAATCGGGCACGAGGCCCGAGAGGGATTCATCGAGCAGCTGGCGCGGCAGGCCGGTCGCTTCGGCTTCGGCACGAAAACCGACGAGCCAGACCGCAAAGGCCGGGTCGAGGCGGGACGCGTTTTTTGCCATGCCACCATCAGCACTGAGCGACTGGGCGCGAGGCGTTGCCGGCGGGGCGGCGACGTACGCCATCAGCGCAAACACCACGACACTGAGACCAAATCGAGCCCGCTCACCCAAGATTGCGTGGCCTTTCCGTCACGTAGCCCCGGTGATTCGTTTCAATCGTGGGGAGATCGACCGCCCGCGGTCGGGCGCCCAAGCGCCTCAACCATGGATGGAGTTCTCCATTTGCTCGAGAATTCAACCGACGCGGGCAGGTAGGCCAGAACCCACGCGCTATTGCTGAGGGTCGACCGTCGCGGTCTCGTCGGGGGCCGGAGCGGGGATCGTGCCGCTGCCAGCCGGGACCATGATCGGCTCGGGCTGCTGCAAGATCGGCTTCAGGCCCTGAGCGTTCTCGGGTTGATCGAGACCCGAATTGAACAGAGTGGTCCAGATGCTGCCGCAGCGGACATATTTGTGCTGCTTCAGGCCTTCGCTGCCCTCGGAGGGGTCGGGCCTGTCGCAATTCGCGGCCTGCTGGGCCTGCTGCTGGGCCTGGAGGGCTGCGAGCTGCTGATCGGGATCGACGGGCCATTGCTCGCCGCCCTGAGCCGGCAGGGCAGCTGGAGCAGCGACAGCGACCGCGCTGCCACCCGGCACTGGCAATTGGTTCGAGGGTGGCAGAACGAGGCCGGTGCGCTCCGGCACGATCGGGTCGATTCTCTGCGCAGTTGCCGACTTCGAGCTGACGCCCATGGCGTCGAACAGCTTGCCGTTGAGCTCGACGCCGCCGCCACAACCGCCGAGCAGCGCCGCGACAAAAAGCGCGCCGACACCTGCGAGGCGCCTTCCCAATTTGCGTCCATCGGTCATCAAACGAGTCTCCCGGGAGAGTTTCGACCGCTTCCAGCCATCCACCCGCTTCGGACTCCAGTGCGTTCAAACTGCGGCGCTTTTGCGATTCGCCCAGAGCGACTCATACAGCAGCCCGGCCACACCGGCAACAATCCACACATCGGCGAGATTGAACACATACCAATAATAGCCGAAGGCATGGAGCGAGAAGAAATCGGCAACCCCGCCCAGATGCAGCCGGTCGGTCGCGTTGGCCAGCGCCCCCGCGACAATGAGGCCGATCGAGATCGCTGCCAGGCGGGACGTCACCTGCGCCAGCCAGAGCAGGAACCCGATGGAGGCGACGGCGGCAAATCCGGCGAGCAGATATTGGCCGGCGACGCTGCCTTGAGGCAACAGGCCGTAGCTCACGCCAGGATTGAGGGTCGCGACCAGATCGAGGAACGGCAGAACCGCGACGCGGCCCTTCTCGCCAATCAGATAGATGTCGATCATCCACCATTTATGGAGCTGATCGGCCAGGAAGCCGGCAACCGCGACGACGAGGCCCAGCCGCGTCATCGGCCCGCACAGTCGGAGCGCCGCCATCAGATTGCGCCCGTGTTGCCGTGGCGCGCCTGCCACTCACGGACCGCCTCGGCATCGCGCTTCGACAAGGTGGGAAACTCCTGGTCGGCGCCGATGTCGTCGCGCACGCGCCAGGAGCGCTCGCAGCGCGTGCCTGCGGCCCGGTGCGGCACAACCCCGACATGGCGGACGTCATCGAGGCGGAAGGCAGTCGGCGGCACCGGACCAGCCACGAGGCGCGCGGCACTCGTGATCGACAGCTCCGCCAGGTCGATGCCCTTCAGCAGCTTTGCCAGATCAGCGTCCTCGACGAAAACTTCCGGGGCGGCCTCCAGACTGGAGCCGATGCGCTTCTCACGCCGCTCGACCTCGAGTGCTCCGGTGACTACGCGGCGCACGTCGCGGATGCTCTGCCATTTCCCGGCGAGCTCGTTGCTCTTCCAGCCCTTGGGGATCGCCGGGAACTGGCGCAGATGCACCGAGCCGTCGTCGGAAGGGTGCCGGGCGAGCCAGGCTTCCTCCATGGTGAAGCACAGCATGGGGGCGAGCCAGGCGGTCAGGCAGGAGAAAATCTCGTCGATGACCGACAGCGTAGCCTGTCGCTTCGGGCTCGAGAACGGCTCGCAGTAGAGTGTGTCCTTGCGGATGTCGAAATAGAAGGCGGAGAGGTCATTGATGCAGAAATTCGAGAGCGCGTGCAACACGCGCTTGAAGTCGTAGGCCGCGTAGCCTGCCGCCACCACCTGCGCCTGCTCGGACAGCAGGTGCAGCATGTAGCGCTCGAGCTCGGGGCACTGTTTCGGCTCGACACGCATCGCGGGCTCGAAATGGGCGAGGGTGCCGAGCAGCCAGCGCACGGTGTTGCGCAGCTTGCGATAGGATTCGATGTTGGCTTTCAGGATCTCGGGGCCGACGCGGAGATCGTCGGAATAATCCGAGCTCATCACCCAGAGCCGCAGGATCTCGGCGCCCGATTTCTCGATCACCTCTTGGGGCGCGACCACGTTGCCGAGCGATTTCGACATCTTGCGACCGTGCTCGTCCATGACGAAGCCGTGAGTGAGGACCCCGTCGTAGGGCGCGCGGCCGCGAGTGCCGCAGCTCTCGATCAGGGAGGAATGGAACCAGCCGCGGTGCTGGTCGGAGCCTTCGAGGTAGAGCGAGGCGGGCCATTGCAGGTCGGGGCGGGCTTCCAGCACGAAAGCGTGGGTGCTGCCGGAATCGAACCAGACCTCTACCGTGTCGCGCACCTGCTCCCACTCGGCCGGCTTGTCGACGATGCCTTTCAGATAGCGCTCGGCCGCGCCCGCCTCATACCAGGCATCGCCCCCCTTCTCGCGGAAGGAGGCGACGATGCGGTCGATCAGCTGATCGGAGCCCGCGAAGGCGGCATTGGGGATGAACTCGCCGGTTTCCTCGTTGAGGAAGACGCAGAGCGGCACGCCCCAGGAGCGCTGGCGCGAGACCACCCAGTCGGGCTTGACCTCGATCATGCCGCGCAGGCGGTTCTGGCCGGCGGGGGGATAGAAGGTGGTGTCGTCGATCGCCTTCAAGGCGAGCTTGCGGATCGACTTCTTGCCCTTGCTGCCGGGCACGCCTACCGGCACGTCCATGCCGATGAACCATTGCGGCGTGTTGCGGAAGATGATCGG
>JANPDA010000066.1:0-3685 GCA_031431235.1 Hyphomicrobiaceae bacterium | reverse complement strand
CGCGAGCTTCTGGGCGATCAAAACCCCGGGCGTGATTCTCGACGAGATGCGCTCGGCCAAGACCGACATCGAAGCACTCGGCCGCGACATCAGCGATACGTTCCGTCGGCCGTTCGAGGCCCAGCTCGCCAGCGCGACGGCAGCAGCCACAATCATCATCAGGGCCGGGCCGCTCCGCCCCCTCGTCTGGCTCCGCACTCCGCCCGGCATCCGGTCGCGGAGACTTGGGTGCCGTTGAAGCTCGTGAAATCGGGGCCAACCCCCAGCTTCTCGACCCCATGCCTCTTCGTTGGCAACCTCACACCCGGCATCCCGGACGACGCCGCCGCACTGAAAGCGCGCCACCGGCACGACTGCGTCGATCCGGGATCCTCGCAACCTGCCCGGCATTCGTCCGGGATGCCGGGTGGGGGAGTGGAGAGGCATTGGTTGATGATGGCAAATCTGGCTGACCGAGCGTGGACCCGGCCAAGCCTTTCGCTCACCCGCCATTGCCGGCGCTTTCGATCATACCCATGGTCAAGGGCGCGAGGTCCATCAGCTCGTCGATGCGCTGGCGCTCTTTTTGAAACTCGGCGAGCTCGCGCGTTTTCAGTTGGCGCTCGCGCGGAACATGGATCGTCATCGGATCGACGTAGCTGTTGTTGATCAGCACCTCGAAATGCAGGTGCGGGCCCGACGACAAGCCGGTCGAGCCGACATGCCCGATGGTCTGGCCCTGTGCTACCTTGAGACCGGGAGCCAGCCCGGGCGCGAACCGCGACAGATGCGAGTAGGTGGTCTGATAGCCGTTGGCATGGCGGATGCGGATGAAGTTGCCGTTGCCGCCCTTGCGCCCGACCTCCTCGATGGTACCCGATCCGGCAGCCAGAATGGCGGTTCCGATCGGCGCCGACCAATCGACGCCAGTGTGCATCCGGCGCTGCTTGAGGAGGGGATGCAGGCGCATGCCGAATCCCGAGGTGAAACGCGCGTCGCCGCGGACCGGTTTGCGCGTGAGGAACTTCTTGGCGTTGCTGCCTTCGGCGTCGAAGAAGTCGGTCACGCCGTCGGCCGTGCGGTAGCGGTAGAATCGCCGCGTCTCGCCGCCAACGGTCAGGGAGGAGAACAGGATCTCGCCGGGCTTGCCTTCCGGGCTCTTGCTCGATGGCACGAGATCGAAGAACACCTCGAAGCTGTCGCCCGGGCCGACGCGCCGCTTGAAATCCGTATCGTAGGCATAGGTGCGCAGCAGCCCGACAATCATCTCCTCCGACAGGCCCTGGCTGATCGCGGTGCTGTAGAAGCTCTGATAGAGCGTGGCCTTTTGCTGTTGATTGAGTGGCTTGGGCACCGTCAGCGTGCGTCCAGCGACGGCCTTGCTGCTGGCGGCATAGTCGCCGGCCTCGTTGCGGATCACGGTCACCAGGTGCCCTTGTCCCTCGGAGAACAGCGTGGCGGAAGACGCTTCCATCTGCCCCTGCTCGGTCGGCGAGGGCACGAGGGTCAGCCGGATCATCTGGCCCGGTATCAGGATGTCGGTCTTCAGCACGGCCTTGGCGGCATCGGCGATCGCGCGGGCCTGCCAGGCGGCGACTCCGTGCTCGCCCAGAATGCTGTTGAGGGTGTCGCCCGCCTTCACCTGCTCGACGGCGACCTCCTGACCGTCGAGCTTGCCGGCATCGTCGCGCTCGAACTCGTTCTTCTGCAGCGAGGCCACGTTGAGGGTATCGGTGGTGAGCCCCGCGGCGGTCGCTTCCACGGGTGGGGCCGCGAGGGAAGCGACTTCCTCTTCCTCCTTGCCCTCATCGGCCTTCGATTCGGTGCGCAGGATCAGCGCGACGTCGGCTTCACTGAGCTCCTGCCCGTCCTCTTCTGGCATCACACCGCCGGGGAGCTCCACCACTTCGGCCTTGACCGGCTGGCCGGCCTCCGGGCCGCCGCGTCGCTCGCCAGCTCCAAGTGGCCGATCGTTGGCGTAAAGGGTGAGCGGATTGAAGGGGGGAATGGCATCGGCATTCTCGGGCGGTGCCGTTGCCAGGGACGCGATCACGCGGGCATAGGGGCGGAAGGAGATCGCCTCGCGGTCGCCGACGAGCTGACGGACCTCCTCGCGCACGACGTGCTTGGTGACGAGGCCGCTCGCCGTGGCCTCGAGGCGGTCGCTCTTGCCAAATGTCAGCGGCACGGTTGCAGTGGGAAGGGCGACGGGGGGCTCGAACACATTGCTGCCGGCCTCCTCGATCATCGCGAGCAGGCCGCGCCGGTCGTCGCCGTCGATGGTGCTGTAGGCGACCAGGCCGATTGCGATCGCGCCGACCCCTGCTGCCAGCACGGTGCTGACCAGCCACTTGATCTTGGAGCCGTGGAGCTGGCCGTCCTGCTCGCTCTGATAAACGCGCCGTCCCGCGGCCCGGGTCTGCGCCAGATAGATCTGGGGAAGCGGACGGCCGCCGGCCTTCACCAGCGCACGTCCGGTCGCAATGCCACCATTGGGTCCGTATCGGCGAATTCGGCTCACGTTCCGGTCTACTCCCGATCCCCTCGTTGGCGAGCACGGACTGCAGTCGAGGCAACGGCCCAGGCGAGCTTCAGGCGTGGACGTCGATCCGACAGTTGCTGCGGCAGCGGAGCCCTGTCAACCGGGGGCCTCGCGCAGCCGCTCATTCATCGGCACCAGCGTTTCCGTCGGCAGCATCGGTCACAGCTCACTCGTTGTGGCAATGGCGCCGCTGGTGCTCCTCCCATTCATTCGATTCCCGCGAAGCTGGATCGGTGCTGGATCTATCAATGGAAAGACGAAACACAAACAGCGAGTTGGCTAGTGGGCTGGCCATTCATTTGGGGTACCGAATGAATGGGTCGGAACACTGGCGTTGCGAATGCGGCTCCAATCGGGCAGCTCTATGTCTGGGATCCAGTTATCGACAGGCCGGGGGAGCGTCGTCAAAAAAACTTCAGAATGGAGTTGACAGAGCCGGGTCGGATGAGGTTTATAGCAATCACTGCGCGGGCGTTGTGCTCGTTCGCGCTGCCTTCGGGCGCCAATTTTTCGAACAACAACGAGACTCACACCGGGGAAGCTCCTGGTCAGGTCGCGTCTGTTCGTATCTCAGGGAAAAGTCATTCCCTGGGGAAATGGGTTCGCGCCCTGCTCTTTGACAAGTCAATCGAAGAAAGAGAAACGCAGGCGGCGGGGTCCTGGCGGGTTCGTGCTTCGGCACGGATCAAGACAGATCCTGGTGCTTTGTGTTTCGTCCATCACTATGGATATCGGGGCTTCGGCTCCGGTGTTTCAGAAGTGAAGGGACCCGTAATGCAAGCGCTTCGAGGGAAACCTCGAGCAAACCAGAATCGGAATCAAACCTAAGAGTTTGATCCTGGCTCAGAACGAACGCTGGCGGCAGGCCTAACACATGCAAGTCGAACGCCCCGCAAGGGGAGTGGCAGACGGGTGAGTAACGCGTGGGAACCTACCCTTAGGTACGGAACAACTTCGGGAAACTGGAGCTAATACCGTATACGCCCGAGAGGGGAAAGATTTATCGCCGAAGGATGGGCCCGCGTCGGATTAGCTAGTTGGTGAGGTAACGGCTCACCAAGGCGACGATCCGTAGCTGGTCTGAGAGGACGACCAGCCACACTGGGACTGAGACACGGCCCAGACTCCTACGGGAGGCAGCAGTGGGGAATATTGGACAATGGG
>JANPDA010000065.1:0-2738 GCA_031431235.1 Hyphomicrobiaceae bacterium | reverse complement strand
GATGGCAGGCCGCATAGAGGCGCGTGATCGCTCCGTCGAGCTCGCGGGCGCTCTCGCTCAGATGCTCGGCGAGGAACGCCAGCACCTCGCGCGGCACCGAGAAGGTCGGATCAGCCGCGTTCTTCTCTTCCGCCCGGCGCTCCAGCACTTTCAGCCGCAACTCATAGTCGAGCGGGGTCAGCTCGGCGACGAGTCCACCCGCCAGCCGCGAGCGCATGCGCTGGTCGAGCGCCTCGAGCTGAGTTGGTTGGCGGGCCGATGCGACCACCACCTGCTTGCCGCCATCCAGCAGCGAGTTGAGGGTCGAGTCGAATTCCTGCTCGGTGCGCTCGCCCGAGAGGAACTCCATGTCGTCGACCAGCAGCACGTCGATGCCCCTGAGCTTCTCCTTGAAGGACATCGCCTCCTGCGAGCGCAGTGATTCGACGAACCGGTAGCGGAACCGCTCGGCCGTGAGATAGAGCACCTGCGCGTAGGGGTTGCGCCGCTTCACCTCCCAGGCGATGGCGTGCAGCAGATGCGTCTTGCCGAGGCCCACATTGGAATGGATGAACAGCGGATTGAACCGCATCGGCTCGTTCAACGCCGTCTCGGCGACCTGCTTGGCGGCCGCATGCGCGAGCCGATTGGAGCTGCCGACGACGAAGGTCTCGAACGTGAAACGGCGATCGAGCGGAGAGCCCTGGAACGGGCCGCCGTCGCTGCCTGCCCCGGCGCCCGCGGTCGCGGCCTGCGCCGGCCGGTTGCCGTTGCCCGTGGCGGGCCGGGCTGCGCCATGGCCATGGTCCTCTCCGGACGAGTGCTGGCCGGCATCCACCGTCCCTTTGCGGATCAACCCAGCCGGCTGTCGTACGATCAGCTCGATCCGGGCAATTCCCTCCATCTCGCTGCCACACGCCTGCAGCAGCATGTCCATGTAGTGACCCTGGATCCAGTTTTTCAGGAAGCGTGTCGGCACCGACAGCTCGACCACTCCTTGCTCGAAGCGTTCATGCGCGAGCCGGGCGAACCAGCTCGTGAACACGTCCTCGCCGACGAGCGCCCTGAGCTTTGTCTGCACCCGCGACCATTCGACGGTGCGGACGGTCGGGCTCTTGCCCTGTTTGGCAGGCTTGGCTGTGCCTTCGGTCGCTGGTGCGGTACCTGCCAAATCGATCTCGCCAGACGCTTCGGTCTGGACGGAGTCCTGATGTGTTTTCGATTCGATGCCCACTGTCCTACCCTCGCTAAGTCTCTGCATCTGCTGCCCTTCGCCCCCCGCAGAACGTGCTCGCCACCCTCGAGGCGTGCTCGTTGCCTTCTCTGCGGTCGACGTCGGTAGTGTGCCCTGGGCTGAGCGGCCAGTCGTTGGACACCCAACGAGCGCCCGCTCGAACTCATTGATTGCGCAGCGTTTTCCCCCAAGCAGGAAAGACCACTTCGGGGAACCCTGCTCAGCCTTGAACCCAGGGTAGACCGGCCTTTTTCCAGCCGGAAAGGTTGCCACGATGTCCCACCTCGTCGAGGGGACCCTCGAAGCCATGCTCGACGTTGTGGCAAGCCGTGAAGCCCTGCTCGCGCATGGCATTGGCGGCGCTCATGCTCCGGGCGCCCGACCGGCAGATGAAATAGAGATCGCTCTTCTGATCGCCACCGGCAGCCACGACCTTCTCGCGGCAAGCCGCACTGAAGCTCGTGGTCACCGCCTGACCCGAAATGCTCTGCCATTCGACGAAGATCGTCCGTTTGCCAATCGACGACAGATCCGGCACGCCGACGAAAGTCAGCTCGGCCGCCGTCCTCACATCGATCAGCTGTGCAGAAGGTTCCCCTTCGAGCCGCCGCCAAGCGTCGATCGGATCGACGTTCCTGGTCGGACCGGCTGCGTTGCCGCTTGCCATGTCTGATTTGGTCCCCAGTAGATTTGCTGTCTGACGTGAGGGTGTACGCCCTACAACCGCACCGTCATCGACTAGCAAAAAACTTTTAGCCCTACATAGTACACTGCGCCAACTCGGTACAGTACGTAGTCAAAACCACCTATGCGGACTCGAAACGTCTGGTGGCAGTCAAACGGATACAACGCAATACACGACAGGCTCTACTCCCGCCCATCTCTAATCCTAAGCTAGCACATGGTCTCAGGGTCGGCAACCGCAACTGGCCGCTTCAATCTCTGGCGGGGGAGAGCGGCCTCCATTCCCCCAAGGCCGGTGGAAAGAACCATTGTCTGGTGGATAAGAGATTGGAGATGCGAGCGGAATCCAGCGCGATTGGCCGCTCGTTCCAGCCATCGATTGGCTCCCCCAATGAGCTGCCCCGCGGCGCAAGAAAATGCTTGCGCTGCGAGCCCTGTTGGGGCAGCCCCTCGCCTCGCTGGGCAGTGGCAGGCCGGCAATGGCCGCAATCCGGCCTCGCCGACGAGAACGGGGGCCGCGAGGCCCCCGTTGCGAGATTCGTTTGTGACAGTCCTGCAACAGCAGCGCTCACGGCAGCGGCCGCTGCAGAACGAGCCTAGTGTGGTGTCTCGCAAATGCCATCCAGCATCCGCGGCTGGCTCGGAGATGGCATTTGCGAGGCGAAACCACACTAGAATCATAGAGTTGCTAGTGTCCTTCCATCTCCGAAATACGCTTCAGAGGACACTGCGAGATTGAGCGTATTTCGGAGACAGGACACTAGGCGCCGAGTGCGCGCACGCGCTTGGTGAGGCGCGAGACCTTGCGAGACGCCGTCTTGCGCTCGGCAATTCCCTTTTG
>JANPDA010000064.1:0-4177 GCA_031431235.1 Hyphomicrobiaceae bacterium | reverse complement strand
GTAGCTCAGCTGGGAGAGCGCGTCGTTCGCAATGACGAGGTCAGGAGTTCGATCCTCCTCGGCTCCACCATCCCTCCTCCACACCACCGGAATGACCTGGGGTTTTCGCCGCTCTCGCCGAGCTCGGGATCGATCGGGCGCGGTTCCGAGCCCTGTGGCCCGCACCGCGAGCGGCAGGCGAGAAACCTTTTGATCGCGCCCGGCACATCCGGCATGCTCGTGCGCTGGCGCCGATCGGCGGGCGCGCGGTCAGGGAGCGGAGACCATGGGAGCCAACAGGCGTACGGCGGGGATCGCCGGGGGCAGGCTCGATGCCCCGGAGCTGAGCGCGAGCTTCGCGGACATGCACCCGCCACTCGGCGCGCACGAGGCCCATGTCGAAAGCGACCGCTGCTATTTCTGCTACGACGCGCCCTGCATGAAGGCATGCCCGACCACGATCGACATCGCGCTCTTCATCCGCGAGATCGCAACCGGCAACACCCTCGGTGCGGCCAAGACCATCCTCGACCAGAACATCCTCGGCGGCATGTGCGCGCGCGTCTGCCCGACCGAGACGCTGTGCGAGGAGGCTTGCGTGCGCGAGGCGGCCGAAGGCAAGCCCGTCAAGATCGGCTTGCTGCAGCGTTACGCGACCGACCACGTGATGGCGAGCGGCGCCCGCCTCTATGAGCGCGCGGCCCCGACGGCCAAGCGCATCGCCGTCGTCGGCTCGGGACCGGCGGGCCTCGCCTGCGCGCATCGGCTCGCGCTGCACGGCCATGACGTGACGATGCTCGAAGCCCGCGACAAGGCGGGTGGCCTCAACGAGTACGGCATCGCCGCCTACAAGGTGGTCGACCAGTTCGCCGCGCGCGAGATCGAATTCATCCTCTCGATCGGGGGCATTCGGATCGAGACGGGCAAGGCGCTCGGACGCGACCTGTCGCTCGCCGGCCTCGTGGCAGGCTACGACGCCGTGTTCCTGGGCATCGGCCTTGCCGGGGTCAACGCGCTTGCAGCCGAGGGAGAGGGGCTTGCCGGCGTCGTCGATGCCGTCGCCTGGATCGCGGAGCTGCGCCAGGCCGGGAACCTCGGCGCAGTGCCGGTGGGGCGGAGCGTCGCCGTCGTCGGCGGCGGGATGACGGCGATCGATGCGGCGGTGCAGGCAAAGCTGCTGGGCGCCGAGGACGTGACGCTGCTCTACCGGCGCGGGCCCGAGCAGATGAATGCGAGCGGGTACGAGCAGGATCTGGCGCAGACCAAGGGCGTGAGGATCAAGCATTGGGTCCGGCCGGTGCGGCTGATCGGCGACGGCGGCAAGGTCGTCGGCCTCGAATGCGAGTACACGGAGGAAGCATTGGGCAAGCTGACCGGCAGCGGCGAAACGTTCCGGATCGAAGCCGACATGGTGATGAAGGCGATCGGCCAGACCTTTGTCGGCAACTCCCTCGCCGGCGCCATTGCGCTCGCGGGCGGACGCATCCGGATCGACGCCGAGCGCCGCACCAGCCTGGCGAAGGTCTGGGCCGGCGGCGATTGCGTGGCGGGTGGCGACGACCTGACCGTCTCGGCCGTGGCCGACGGCCGGGAGGCGGCCGAGAGCATCCATCGCTCGCTTTCGGCACAACCATGAGACGACCGGAGGACCAACCCATGCCCGATCTCCGCAGCGAGTTCCTCGGCATCAAGTCGCCCAATCCGTTCTGGCTCGCCTCGGCGCCGCCGACCGACAAGGAGTTGAACGTCGTGCGCGCGTTCAAGGCGGGCTGGGGCGGCGTCGTCTGGAAGACGCTCGGCGAGGCCGGGCCACCCGTGGTCAACGTCAACGGCCCGCGCTATGGCGCCGTGCATGGCCCGGACCGGCGGCTGCTCGGCTTCAACAACATCGAGCTCATCACCGACCGGCCGCTCGAGGTCAATCTGCGGGAGATCAAGGCGGTGAAGCGCGCCTGGCCCGACCGCGCCATGGTGGTATCACTGATGGTGCCCTGCTCCGAGGACGCCTGGAAGGCGATCCTCGCCAGCGTCGAGGAGACCGGCGCCGACGGCGTCGAGCTCAACTTCGGCTGTCCGCACGGCATGAGCGAGCGCGGCATGGGCTCGGCCGTCGGCCAGGTGCCCGAGTACATCGAGATGGTGGCGCGCTGGTGCAAGGCGCACACGCGGATGCCGGTGATCGTGAAGCTCACCCCCAACATCACCGACATCCGCCAACCGGCCCGGGCGGCGAAGCTGGGCGGCGCCGACGCCGTCTCGCTGATCAACACCATCAACTCGATCGTCGCGATCGACCTCGACAGCTTCTCGCCGGTGCCCTCGATCGACGGGCGGGGCACGCACGGCGGCTACTGCGGTCCCGCGGTCAAGCCGATCGCGCTCAGCATGGTCTCGGAGATCGCGCGCGATCCCGACACGCGCGGCCTGCCGATCTCGGCGATCGGGGGCATCACGACCTGGCGCGACGCGGCCGAGTTCCTGGCGGCCGGCGCGGGCAACGTTCAGGTCTGCACCGCCGCCATGACCTACGGCTTCAAAATCGTCGAGGAGATGATCTCGGGCCTCTCGACCTATTTGACCGCCAAGGGCATGAGCCGCGTCAGCGACCTCGTCGGCCGGGCCATTCCCAACATCACCGACTGGCAGTACCTGAATTTGAGCTACGTGACGAAGGCGCGGATCGACCAGGACCTCTGCATCCAGTGCGGGCGCTGCCACGTCGTCTGCGAGGACACCTCCCATCAGGCGATCACGGCACTCGTCGAGGGCAAGCGGCATTTCGAGGTGATCGACGCGGAGTGCGTCGGCTGCAACCTCTGCGTCACCGTCTGCCCGGTCGAGAGCTGCATCACGATGGAGCCGATATCGGGCATCGATCCGCGCACGAAAAGCCCGATCGATCCCGCCTATGCCAACTGGACGACGCACCCCAACAACCCGGGCAGCAAGGCGGCGGCCGAGTGAGCGGACCGGGTCGGACCCCGGCGACTCCGGCGAGCTGGACGGCGCACGCCGCGATGGTGCTGTTTGCGCTGCTCGTCTCCACCTCCTTCACGGTCGGCGCCGCGATCAGCGGGCCGCTCGATCCGCTGCCGCTGACCTTCCTGCGCTTTCTGCTGGCGGCACTGGTGTTCGCGGCCGTCGTCGCGGTCGCGGGCCAATGGCGCTGGCCGCGCCTCCAGGAAGCAGGAGCTGCGCTGGTGCTGGGGCTGTCGGTCACGGCCTATTTCGTCACCATGTTCGAAGCCCTGAGATTGACCAGCGCGCTCAACACGGGTGCGCTGTTCGCACTCGTCCCGCTGATGTCGGCCGTGCTCTCGCGCCTCATGCTCGCTCAGCCGCTGGGGCTCCACCTCGCCTCGGGCCTGCTGATCGCGGCAGCGGGCGTCCTCTGGGTGGTGCTCGGCGGGTCGATCGAGCACATGCTCGGCTTCCGGCTCGGACGCGGGGAGTGGATCTTCCTGGCCGGTTGCGCGGCCTATGCCGCCTACTCGCCGTTGATCCGGCTGCTCGATCGCGGCACGCCGAGCCTGCTCATGAGCTTCTGGACCATCCTTGCCGGCGTCGTGCTGCTCGCGGCCTATGCCGGGCCGATGCTCGTTGCAACGGACTGGCGCGGCGTGCCCTGGCATGTATTGGCGGGTATCGCGTACTTGGCGCTGCTCACGACGGCCGCCTCGTCTTTCCTCATCCAGCATGCCAGCACGCGGCTGCCGCAGGCCAAGGTCATGGCCTACACCTATCTCATCCCTGCCTTCATCCTGGTGACCGATGGTGTGCTGAGCGGTCGTTGGCCGCTGCCTTCCGTGCAGGCGGGCGTGCTGGTGATCGCTGCCGCCATGCTGGTGCTGCTGCGGGCCTAGTGTCCTGTCTCCGAAATACGCTCGACCTCGCAGTTTCCTCTGAAGTGTATTTCGGAGATGAAAGGACACTAGCAACTCTATGATGCCAGTGTGGTTTCGCCTCGCAAATGCCATCACCGAGCCAGCCGCGGATGCTGGATGGCATTTACGAGACACCACACTAGGGTTCTGACTCATTCATTCGGCACCCCAAATGAATGGCCAGCCCACTAGCCAACTCTTTGTTTGTGCTCCGTCTTTCCATTCATTGGTCCAGCTTCGCCGGAATCGAATGAATGGGACGGAACACTAGCCGTCTACGGCACCCGGACCGCGACGCGGTTGCCCTCGGCCCG
>JANPDA010000063.1:0-5486 GCA_031431235.1 Hyphomicrobiaceae bacterium | reverse complement strand
CCGGTTGCGCGATCTCGATGAAGTGCTTGAGGTCCTCGCTGTAGGCGGCGAACAGCACCAGCGCGCCCAGGCCCGCCGAGCCGATGGCATAGCCCTTGGTGACGGCCTTGGTCGTGTTGCCGACCGCGTCGAGCGCATCGGTGGTCTTGCGTGTCTCCTTGGGCAGGCCGGCCATCTCGGCGATGCCACCCGCATTGTCGGTGACCGGTCCGAAGGCGTCGAGCGCAACGATCATGCCAGCGAGTGCCAGCATCGTCGTCACCGCGATCGCAATGCCGAAGAGCCCCGCGAGCTTGAAGGTGACGATAATGCCCGCGATAATGACGAGGGCCGGCAACGCCGTCGATTCGAGCGACACGGCCAGGCCCTGAATCACGTTGGTGCCATGGCCCGTGACCGAGGCCTGGCTGATCGAGCGCACCGGACGATAGCCCAGGCCCGTGTAGTACTCGGTGATGACGATGATGAGCGCCGTCACCACGAGGCCGACCGCGCCACACCAGAACAGGTCCATGCCGGTGAACTGCAGGCCGCGGGCAACGAGCACGGTGTCGAGCCCGATCAACCGCTCGGTCACGGGATAGAGCGCGATGAGCGAGAGCACGCCCGTCGCGATCAGCCCCTTGTAGAGGGCGCCCATGATCGAGTTGTTGGAGCCGAGCCGGACGAAGAACGTGCCGATGATCGAGGTGGCGACGCACGCCGCGCCGATCGCGAGCGGGTACATCATGATGCCCAGGATGTTCGCCGACGTCGCGAAGTAGATGGACGCGAGCACCATCGTCGCAACCACCGTCACGGCGTAGGTCTCGAACAGGTCCGCCGCCATGCCGGCGCAGTCACCGACATTGTCGCCCACATTGTCGGCGATGGTCGCCGGGTTGCGCGGGTCATCCTCGGGAATGCCGGCTTCGACCTTGCCCACGAGATCGCCGCCGACATCGGCACCCTTGGTGAAGATGCCGCCGCCGAGCCGAGCAAAGATCGAGATCAGCGACGCGCCGAACCCGAGCGAGACGAGCGCGTCGACGACGGTGCGCGAGGCCGGCTCCAGCCCCAAGCCGCGCGTCAGGACGAAGAAGTAGCCCGCGACGCCCAACAGCGCCAGACCGGCGACCAGCATCCCCGTCACCGCGCCCGCCTTGAAGGCCATGCCGAGGCCGTCGGCGAGGCTGACGGAGGAGGCCTGTGCCGTGCGCACATTGGCGCGCACCGAGACGTGCATGCCGATGAAGCCAGCAAGCCCCGAAAGGACCGCCCCGATCAGGAAGCCGAGCGCCTGCAGCCAGCCGAGCAGGAATACCACCAGGAAGAAGATCGCCACGCCGGCGATGGCAATCGTGGTGTACTGGCGGCTCAGATAGGCCTGGGCGCCTTCCTGGATCGCGCCCGCGATCTCCTGCATGCGCGCATTGCCCGCGTCGGCCGCCATGAGCGATTGGATCGCCCAGATGCCGTAGAGGATCGACAACCCTCCACCGGCAAGAATCGCCCACATGATCATGTCCATGACGAGAAGTCCCCCTTCAGCCCAATTCGTAGAGAAGAATCACACAATGCAGCCTTCGGCTCCGAGGGAGCCCCCGGTGCCGCCGCTGTCAATCCCGTCGATCCGGGAAATCGGGCCGGACCATGCCAAAACTGGGGATTGCCCGCAACTGGTCGTTGGTCGCGCTGCTGGACATTTGCTCGCGGGCCCGAGCGGCGAGTGGCAGCTCGCCCGCTGCCTGGCTACAGGGGGACCAGAAAGGTCCGTTGCATCCGCACGGCTCGCTCGAGCCGATCCTCGTCGTACCCGAAAACGGGGCGAGGCGGGTGCTCCATTGCGGGCGCGCAAGCGCTTGTGATCGGGCAAATCCTTTGTTCTCTCGAACGCCCACCTATATGCTCAGGGTAGCAGGATAAATCGTGCTAGACGCTCCCCAGGGGCCAAGGAGGAAGCCATGCTGCTCAGATTGCTCGGCGGCTGGTCGCTGATCGTCGCCATCATCGCACTCGTCGCCGATGTCACCGCGACCGTGGGATCGGGCGCCGGGTTCGCGGCGACCTCGCTCGGCCGCCACTGGTTCAGCCTCGGCTCGGGCTCGCTCAATTTCGTCCAGGCGATCCTCGAGCGCTACATCCATCCGCTGTTGTGGGATCCGGTGCTGGTCGAGGTCCTGAAGCTGCCGACTTTCGTGTTCTTCGGCGCGGTCGGGATCGCGCTGCTGATCGCCAGCCGCCGCCGGCGGCGCGTCAACATCGACCCCAACTCACCAGCCGCTACCCCCTGCTTCTCAGTTGAGACAGCCACTGCGCCCCAGATCGACCACCAGCGCGATCAAAGCGAGACCTATCACTACGAACGCCAGATAGAACATGTATTTGTGGTTGCTCTGGATGAGCTTGGCGTAATCGTCCCCGGCGACCCGGCGATGGCCCTCGGTCTCGTCGTCGGCCGTATCCCAGGCCGGCGTGCCTTTCAGCATGGCTTTGTACTGGCTGCCGACGCGGATGCACTCCTTCTCCCGGACCTCGACGCCGGCGCGCTCGGCAATCCTGGCCGCGATCTCGGTCACCGGGATCGCGGGATCCTCCGATGTCTCGTGCGAATAGCCCAGATGAATGCGCTGGCCTGTCTTGGTCAGCACAGTGGAGGCCCGCATCATCGAGGGCACCGCCAGCTCGCGGTAAACCTCGCCGCGGCTCTCGATCCGGGCAATCTGATCATAGGGGATCTCGTGCTTCACATATCTGAGGCCGGGGGTCGGACCCTTCCAATCCGGCAAGGTCATCTTGACACCGGTATCGCCGAGCTCGATCCGCGTCCGGTAGGAGTAGACGACGTGGGACAGCAGCAGCGCGAGGCTCACGCCGATCACCACAGCCGCGATGATCAGCGGCACCGAGTCCGACAACAGGCCATGGCTGACCCGCATGCCGATGACAAAAGGCAACGAGACGAAGAAAGGCATGACGAGCAACAGG
This sequence comes from Hyphomicrobiaceae bacterium, assembly GCA_031431235.1. GTDB lineage: Bacteria > Pseudomonadota > Alphaproteobacteria > Rhizobiales > Hyphomicrobiaceae > JANNSW01. The sequence continues at coordinate 2,519 of JANPDA010000063.1, read as the reverse complement.
AACAGCGTCAGCGCCGTCTTGCGCCCGCCGCTGGCCTGGTAGACGGTTTTTCCGGTTGTGGCGGCGACGGTCATTGTCGTGCTCCCTGCAGTGGCGCTTCACGATGCCGGCATTGTCAGATGCCGCCCGGCCATGGCATTCTTATATGCAATGTCAAATCGAGGCCACAGAGTCGAGGACATCCCATGCTGTTCGACAGAGGCAAGGCGCGGATGCCGACCGCCGCCAATGCACTTCCTGGACGCGCCGAGCCGATCCCGACTGCCAGCCATCATTACCTGAATGGCCAGGCGCTGAAGGGCCCCTATCCAGCCGGTTGCGAGCGGATCGTGCTCGGGATGGGCTGTTTCTGGGGCGCGGAACGCAAGTTCTGGAGCCTCGAAGGCGTCCACGTCACGGCCGTCGGCTACGCGCAAGGGTCGACGCCCAACGCCACCTATCGCGAGGTCTGCAGCGGCGAGACCGGCCACAACGAGGTGGTGCTGGTCGTCTATGATCCCAAGCTGATCAGCTGCGAGCACCTCCTCAAGGTGTTCTGGGAGAACCACGATCCAACCCAGATGATGCGCCAGGGCAATGACATCGGCACGCAATACCGCTCCGGGATCTATTTCACCACCGAGGCCCAGCACGAGGTGGCGCTCACGACGAAGGCCGCCTTTGGTGCAGCGCTCCGCGCCAAGGGCCTGGGGGCGATCGCGACGGAGATCGCGCCGGCGGGTCCCTTCTATTTCGCCGAGGACGCTCACCAGCAGTACCTCGCCAAGAACCCTCGTGGGTATTGCGGGCTCGGCGGCACCGGCGTTGCCTGCCCGATCGGGATCGTCGTCGCGGCCGGGTGAGCTCAACCATAGGGTACGCACCTGCCCCGGCTTTGGGAAAATTAGAAATTTTTCCTCCGCAATAGCGCAGGACTGCGCATCCCAGACCTTCTTGGGTCCGGGGATTGCGGCTATTCTGAGCATCAGTTTCCGTGATTCGAGTCGCATGGCCCCGCACGACGCCACCGCTCGCCATCGGTCCTGACAGCTTGGAGCCCACTCCATGGACAGCAATTTCCTGATGCTGATGCTGGCCGGTTTCCTCGCCCAGCTCGTCGACGGCGCGCTCGGCATGGGGTTTGGCATTGTCGGCACCACGCTGATGCTGGCCTTCGGGCATTCGCCCGCCGCCGCGAGCGCCATGGTCCACATTGCCGAGGTGTTCACCACCGGCGCCTCCGGCATCTCCCATCTCGTCCAGCGCAACATCGATTGGAGCTATGTGCGCGGGCTGGCGGTTGCCGGCGTGATCGGGGGAGCACTCGGCGCCTTTGTGCTCACGAGTGTCGATGGCAACCTGATCCGGCCCTTCATCCTGGCCTATCTCGGGGTCATGGGCCTCGTGATCGTGACCAAGGCGCTGCGAGGCGCGCCCCCGACCCAGCCCGAGGACAAGGGAGCGCATCATCTGCTCGGCTTCTTCGGCGGATTCTTCGATGCGGCTGGCGGCGGCGGTTGGGGTCCCATCGTCACCAGCACGCTGGTGGGGCGCGGACACGCTCCTCGCTACGTGGTCGGCTCGGTCAATCTGACCGAGTTTTTCGTGACGCTGACGATCTCGGCGACCTTCATCGCGTCGCTCGGCCTGGAAGATCTGCGGCCGGTGCTGGGGTTCCTGCTCGGCGGGCTGATCGCCGCGCCGCTCGCCGGGCTGCTTACCCGGATCGTGCCACTGCAGGCGATGCGGATCGGAGTCGGCCTGCTGGTGCTGATGCTCACGGCATTCCAGACTTGGCGGCTCGTGACCGGCTGAGGCGTCGCCTCAAGTCAGATCGATCGCGTGCCGCTTCAAGTCGGTGAGCTCGACCAGCTCGAGTGCGCGCTCGTGGGTGCCCGCGAGCACGACATGGGGCGCCTTGCCCGACAACAGCGCCTGCTGCCAGCGGGCGGCGCACAGACACCAGCGATCGCCGGGCTCGAGGCCCGCAAAGGCGAGCTCGGGCCGTGGTGTCGACAAATCGTTGCCGCTTCGCTTGGAGAAGGCGAGAAAATCCGCCGTCATCACCACGCAGACCGTATGCGAGCCTGCGTCCTCCTTGCCCGTATGGCAGCACCCGTCGCGATAAAAGCCGGTGAGTGGTCGCTCGGAGCACGAGACGACCGGCTCGCCGAATACATTTCGCTGGGTTGCCATTCTCGCCATCGCCTGTCTCCTCGCGCCGCGCTGCCTGCCAAGCCATAGCAGGGCGGGACGCTCGGGCGCCAGCGTTACCCGGGGCATCGAGTTTGTATCGGATACGTAACGTTTGTAACGTAGTGTTCCGCTTGGAACACCCATAATATACTGATATGTAACATTTTTCTATAGAATCATCCGAGAAACGTATCAGCGCCCTGGGACATTGCGAGGCCCCGACCCAAATCATGGTCAGCGGCGGACGACAGAAGATCGAACGATCCAGCGCCAGCCGGAAGAAGAAGCAACCTCACCCGAACCTCGGGATGATCACGGGAGAATGACCATGATGAAGAAGCTCA
>JANPDA010000062.1:0-4295 GCA_031431235.1 Hyphomicrobiaceae bacterium | reverse complement strand
CCTGGCGCGCGCCTGCGCGACCCGGGACCTTCTCCGCGGCCTCTGTGCCGAGCGGGTAAGATTTCGGATCGGCCTTCGGCCATCAGGGATGCCGGGTAGGAAAAGGAGACGAGACGACCGAAGCCAAGCTGCGCCTTTGGTCGCCACGAGCTGCCTCAGCCATCGACTTTGCCTGACTCGAGGGGAGCTCGGATGGTGGCAGCCACCCTCGCTTTGCCGCACCGTCCCGAATCAGCACGGCGCTTTACCTGGCCTCAACCGCGGGCGTGTCAAATGAATTCACCGCCAAGCAAGCTGGTGCCCCGGAGCGAACGGCTTCGGCATCGGCATCGGCTCGAAGTCGAGGTTTCCTGCTCATGTCCAAGTCGCTTCGCTCAGGTCTTGCCGTCATTGCGCTCGCCGCCGCGGCGTTGGCCTCCACCCCGGCTGCTCCCGCCGATCTTTACGGCTCGATGAAGGATGGGCCCATCGTCGAGCAGCGCAGCGCCGGTCATTGCTACATCCGCAAAGACGTCGGCTATGTCTGGAACGAGGGTGCGGAAGGCACGTTCGGCGCGCTTCCCGACAACCAGGTCACCAACGAGGGCGTCGAGGATGGCTGGCTGTTCGAGGCCGGTGTCGGTTGTGGCTCGGAGCGCGGCTTCCGTGGCGAGCTCGTGCTCGGCTACCGCACCGAGCGCGAGCTCATGGGGACGCCGCCGCTGCCTCCGGTTCCCGATGACCCGATCCACGCGAGCATCACATCCTATACGGCGATGGTGAACGCCTACTACGACATCGGTCACTGGGACGCGCTGATCCCCTATGTGGGCGTGGGCGTCGGCCTCGCCTACAACGACATCGAGAACGTCACCTTCACCAACTCGCCGATCACGGCGACGATCGGGGGCAACGAGGACCTCGCGCTCGCCTGGTCGCTGATGGCCGGTGTTGGCTACGAGTTCAGCCGCAACGTGACGCTCGATGTCGGCTATCGCTACATGGATCTGGGCAGAGCGTCCTCGGACCAGGGCGACAGCTCGTTTGCCTGGAGCCCCAAGCTCGACATCGACGACCTCTCCGCCCATGAGGCCAAGGTCGGTATCCGCTACAGCTTCGGCAATCTGTTCTGATCGCCACCTGAAACGCCTGCCTGGTTGAGCGTCGGGCAAGGCCGGTCCTGCATTGCAGGGCCGGCCTTCATCATGTTTTCAGCTTGCACGAGCTGCTCTGGTCGGCTGGTATGATGTTTGCGAAACCCCAATCGGGCTGCGCCCCGTGCAAATGGGTGCAACCGGAAACCGTCAAGGGGTTCTGTCACCATGAAGCTACTTCTGGGTCTTGCCGCCCTATGGGCGACCGCATCGCTCTGGATCAGCGGGACCGGCAACGAGGAGATGTTCTGGGCCGCAAGCTTGCCGGCTGGATTCATCCTCGGCATAATCTGGCTGATGAGCTGATCCAGGCCAGCGGCGGTCTGCGTGAGTTCTGCGTTTGTTCCTGGTTGCTCTATCGGTTCGACTTGGGTATGGTCCTCGGCTGATCCCCGATCCCAAACTGGCTGGAGAACGCATGGCCCGCGTGACCGTCGAAGACTGCGTCGAGAGGGTTCCCAACCGTTTCGAGCTGGTGCTGCTCGCCTCCCATCGCGCGCGCCAGCTCACCAGTGGTGCGCCGATCACCGTCGAGCGCGACAACGACAAGAACCCGGTCGTCGCCCTGCGCGAGATTGCCGACGAGACCGTCTCCTCCGATGACCTCATGGAGGATTTCATCCATTCGATCCAGAAGCTGGTCGAGGTGGATGAGCCCGAGGCCGACGCCGCGCCGATGCTTTCCTCCGAGCCGCGTGGTCCCACCTTGGGCCGTGACGACCAATCGCGCGACACCCAGATCGACCGCATGAGCGAGGACGAGTTGCTGCGCGGCCTGGAGAGCATGGTGCCGATCGAGGCATCCAACGCAGCGGCAACCCGCAACCGGTAGGGAGCTTTGGTTCGGTGGCGAGCGAGCCGGCAGGCACAGGAGGGAGGACGTGCTCCCAGGCCTGGGCGGCGTCGGAGGGCGCATGCCGGCGCAAGCTCGCAGGTCATGCCCGGCGGCACCAGCGTTGTGGAGGCGCGGACCGGTCATGATGCGCCAGTACGAGCTCGTGGAGCGCGTGCTCAAATACGACCCCAATGCCGATGAGGGCCTGCTCAATCGGGCTTATGTCTACGCCATGCGCCAGCATGGCACCCAGAAGCGGGCGAACGGCGACCCCTATTTCTCCCACCCGCTCGAGGTCGCGGCCATTCTGACGGACCTGAAGCTCGACGACGCCACGATCGCAACCGCCCTCCTGCACGATACGATCGAGGACACCGGCACCACGCGCGCCGAGATCGACCAGATGTTCGGCCCCGAGATTGGCCGGCTGGTCGAGGGCCTGACCAAGATCAAGCGGCTCGATCTCGTCACCAAGCAGGCCGAGCAGGCGGAAAATTTCCGCAAGCTGCTGATCGCGATCTCGACCGATATCCGCGTGCTGCTGGTCAAGCTCGCCGACCGGCTCCACAATATGCGCACCCTCGAGCACATGGCGCCCGAGAAGCGCAAGCGCATCTCCGAGGAGACGCTGGAGATCTACGCTCCGCTCGCCGGCCGGATGGGCATGCAATGGTTGCGCGACGAGCTCGAGGACTTGTCGTTCCGCTGGTACAACCCGGACGCCTACAAGACCGTGTCCGACCGCCTCGCCCAGCTGCGCGCACGCAACAGCGGCTTGATCGAGGAGATCCTGGCGGCGCTGCGTGCGCGCCTGGCCGAGCGTTCGATTCCCGCGCAAGTGACGGGTCGCGAGAAGAAGACCTATGCCATCTGGCGCAAGATGGAGCGCAAGCAGATCGGCCTCGAGCAGCTCTCCGACATCTATGCCTTCCGTGTGCTCGTCGACAAGGCCGAGGACTGCTATCGCGTGGTCGGCGTGGTGCACACCGCCTGGCACATCGTGCCCGGCCGCTTCAAGGACTACATCTCCAACCCCAAGCCCAACGATTACCGCTCGATCCACTCGACGATCGTGGGCCCGCGCCACCAGCGCGTCGAATTGCAGATCCGCACCGAGGCGATGCACCAGATCGCGGAGTATGGCGTGGCCGCGCATTCGCTCTACAAGGACAAGCTCTTTGGCGCGGGAGAGCGGCCGCCCGAGGGCGAAAGCGGCGTCTATCAGTGGCTGCGCCGGCTCGTCGATACGCTGCTTGCCGGCGACAATTCCGAAGAGTTCCTGGAGCATACCAAGCTCGAGCTGTTCCAGGATCAGGTGTTCTGCTTCACGCCCAAGGGCCGCCTGATCGCGATGCCGCGCGGCGCCACCCCGATCGACTTCGCCTATGCGGTGCATACCGATATCGGCAATCACTGCGTGGGCTGCCGCATCAATGGCCAGCACCGGCCGCTGACGAGCGAGCTGAAGAACGGCGACGAGGTCCAGATCCTGACGTCGGATGCCCAGACCCCGCCGCCCGCCGCCTGGGAGCAGATCGCCGTAACCGGCAAGGCGCGCGCGACCATCCGCCGGGCGAACAAGGACGCGACGCGGCGAAAATTCGGTGAGCTCGGGCGCCAGATCCTGCGCTCGGCTTTTTCGACCATCGCCAAGGACTATTCCGACGACGCGATTGCACGCGGCCTGACGCGCTTGACCCACAAGACGGTCGAGGATGTGCTGGTCGCGGTCGCAAGGAGCGAATTGAAGACCGACACGGTGCTGCGTGCCGTGTTCCCAGAGTTGGAGCCGCCCGAGGCAGGCCTGCGCAACCGCACGCAACGCAACCGCTACGAAAGCCGCGCCGACGAGGGCTGGTTCAACTTGCGCAAGGCGATCGGCCTCAAGTTTCGCCTGCCCGGCTGGTCGGCTGTGGCAACCGAGAGTGACAGTGCGCTCAATTTCGGCGCCGGTGGCGGGCAGGGCATCCCGATCCGCGGCCTCAACGGCGACCTGCCGGTCGATTTCGGCGAGGGCGGCGCCATTCCGGGCGACAAGATCGTCGGCATCCTGACGCCCGAGCGTGGCATCGAGATCTTTCCGATCCATTCCCCCAAGCTGAAAGCCTACGAGAAGTATGATGGCTGGATCGATGTCTCCTGGGATATCGACGAGCGCCGGCCGGAGCGCTTCACCACGACGCTGCAGGTGACGACGCTCAATCAGCCGGGCACGCTCGCCCAGATCGCACAGGTGATCGGGGACGCCGACGGCAACATCGACAATGTGCGGATGGTGAGCCGCGGTGTCGACTTCACCAAGATGGAGATCCGGCTCGAGGTCTGGG
>JANPDA010000061.1:0-7375 GCA_031431235.1 Hyphomicrobiaceae bacterium | reverse complement strand
GTGAGATTGTGGACACCGACCAGCAAGACCACGTCCACGCTCGCCGTGCCGATCTCAGCCGAGATCACGAGGCCAGCCCTGGTATCATTGACCGAAATGTGGTCAGCGCTGAGCGCCAGATGGCGGAATTCCAGTCGGTCGCCTTCGCCTAGGTCGAAATCGAGGATCTGGTCGACTCCGTAGGAACGGCTACCATTCTTGGTGGCCACATCCGACACATGGAAAACGAATTCGTCGGCATCGGCCCCGCCCGACAGGATGTCGCCGCCTTTCAATCCGCGAATTCGGTCGGCGCCGTCACCGCCGTGCAGGACGTCGTCGCGACTGCTGCCCTGCAGGACGTCGTCGAAATTCGTTCCTATCGCCTGCTCGATGCTTTGGGTCTGGCCGCCGCCGGCAGCACTGGTGAACCGGCCTGCGGACAGGTCGAGATCGACCCGCTCGGCGAACCGCGAGAGGTCGAGCGTGTCGAAGCCCGAGTTGCCAATGTAGAGATCCCGGTCAGCGCTGCCGACGAGCAGGTCGTCGCCAGTACCGCCCCGCAGCGTATCGCGTCCAAGACCGCCTTCCAACGTGTCGAAGCCCATGCCGCCACGCAACTCGTCATTGCCCGTACCGGCTGAGAGCTCGTCGTCGCCCTTGCTGCCCGCAATGCGATCGTTGCCCTCGCCGCCATCGACCTGGTCGTTGCCTTGGCCCGCATGGATGTCGTCAGCCCCAGCCCTGCCGACGATGGCGTCGTCGCCGCCACGGCCCCGGATCACGTCGTCATAATCGCTGCCGCGGATCGCATTCGACGCGTCGTCGCCCATGATCCGGCCAGCGGCGTCGGGACTGGCGTCCCCGTATCCGATAGCCGCCATCACCACACGGTCCAGCAATCCACTCGAGGACCCGGCGGCGCTCGCCGTCGAGCGGAACGACAGAGCGTCGTTACCGCCAGTCCCCTTCAATTCGAGCTCGATGTGCTGGGCATCCAGCTCGCCGGTGGCAAAGGTTGCGACAACGATCCCGTTCCACGACACTTCCATCGGTTGGACGAAGCCAGCCGCCGACGGCCCGATCAGATCGAACGACAAGCTGTAGAGCTCGCCGAAGGTCGTCTCGACCGCTTGAACGAGCGTGCCGAGCTCAGCGTCGATCTCGAGCATCGTCTGGCCGTCGGTCGCGGCGTGGCCGAGATGGCCGTCGCTCCACAGATCAAATCGGTCCTGCGACGAATTCCAGCCGAGCACGAAATCGAGCTCGCTCGAGCCGACAATGTCGGCCGCGGTCTCGAAACTGCCGTTTCTGAGAAGATTGAGTGCATCTGACGTAACACCTGTCCCAAACACGGGATCGACACCGATCATCGCGGCGATCGATGGTGCGCCGGTGCCATCCCAGGCAAACAGCATCCACGTGCCGGCAACGACGCCACCCTCTAGACCGGGCAGCGTCACCTCGAGCGTATCATTTGGACCAACCGTAAAGAAGAGCTCGGTGGCGCGCGTTTCCATATTGTAGGCATGCGTCACCGCTCCGTTCTTGACGAACGTCAGCTTTGTGATCGAGGCTGCATCATCGACTGCAATGGTGAACGTGCGGCCGGGGCGCACATGCTGTGGAGCATCGGTTATGACGGGCCGCTCGGCTGGATTGCCGTTGGCGTCGAAGAGATACGACGGCCTGTAGACCTGTCCGTCGAGGTAATTGACCTCCCCCGGCGCGCCACCGCCCAATGAAATCAGGCTCCCGTCAGGCAATAGGACCGAGGTCGAATGATAGAGCCGGGGATGGGCCTCGTCCGGAAGCTCGGTCCATTCCCCCGTTCTCGGATCCCAGAGAATCGGCGTCGTGTCGGCAAATGCCTGGAGGTTGTCTTTGCCGGTTCCGCCGTTGAGCATGACCGTACCATCGGCAAGAACGGTCATGTTGGCATAGTTGCGCTCCTGGGACAACGTCGAGATCTGCTCAGAAACCGGTGCATCGCCGTTGATGTCGACCTTCCAGACACCGGTGCCGACGTCGGAGACGAGTAGCTTGCCTGGCGCGTACATGACGACCTGGGAGTAGGGATGGTAGATGAATGGCAGACTGCCATAGGTGACGATCGAGCCGTCGCCCGACGGATCGAGGATCTTCATTTCGAGCTGGCCGCTACTGCGACTGCCGGTCGCGAAATAAACGACGTTCCCATCGTCATTGACGAAAGCTCGCGGATAGATCCATCCATAGCGCAAAGTGACATCCTCGGCGCCGGTTAGCGTCTTCCAGCCCATGCCGGGAGTATAGACCTCGGGTTTTTCGACCCAGTGGCCCTCGCCATCGATGCCTCCCATGACGAGGATTCTGCCGTCGTTCAGCGCGATTGAAGTCGCGTACCAGCGTGCGAATGCCATGTCGCCATGGCTGTCGAGCGCGACCTGATGACTGTCGTTGTGGAACAGATTGACGTCAGACACGCCGAGGTTGGCGTGGCCTGCCGGGCGGGCGTCGCCACCGGCAATCAGAATCATGTCGGTGCCTGGAATGATGACAGCAGCCGAGCAAAAGATGTCAGTCGGTGTATGTCTATGGTGATCGATCGTCTCGTGTATGCCAGTCAAGGGATCCCACAAATCATGGTACATTGTACCACCCTGTTGGCCGGTCAGATTCGTGCCAAAAGTAAAGAGCTTCCCATCTTGTGTGACGATCGCATGAATGCCGATGAGCGGCCAGCTCTGCAGTGAATCCCAACCTCCATTGAATGCCATACACCAACTCCGATCACAGGAAACGATGAAGCCCACGAGCTGTGGACGATCGATCACGAACGGAGATCAGCAAGACTGATGCCAACAGCGGTCGGATGCGCGTAGCGATTCGAGGGTGCCTGCAGGACGTGCGAGAAAGAGGTCGCCGACGAAACGGCCGGCGTCGTCCAGGCACCCGCTCCTGCCCGCCTCGTCGAAGGTAGGCCGCCGACGGAAGGCCTCGTCGCCGTTGTCGTCGTCTCGAAGTATGCTTGGCACTTACCCTTGTATCGCCAGTCGCAGATGCTGGCCACGGAGGGTGTCGAATTCGACACCTCGACGCTCGCTCATTGCGTCTGCTTCCGGGCAGGCCTCGCCTGCGGAAGCACCGTCGACCGCCGTCGTGGGCGGACGCTTAGGCTCGACTATTGCTGCCGGAAGGCAGAGAAGGGCGCATGCGTGATCGCGTCGATGCGCAAGCGCGCGGTCGAGCGCCCGCGCTTCGGCTACTGCCGCACCCGGATCTATCTCCATCGGGACTGCGTGTGGGAGACGATGCAACAGTATATCACTCAACATGTCTGAGGCCAAAGCAGGATGGATCGTCATGCAGCACGAAATCGCATCGTAAAATGGGAGATTGTCAGATAGTGTAATGATTTACTCGTCGAAAACATCCCCATCGGATACATTGGGGACCAACGCAAGTCATGCAACTCAAACCCAGACGCACGAAAGGCTTCGTTCCACACAGCGGGCGATTGATGCTTGTGCCACTCGATCGTGGGCATGAGTGGATTGCGCAGACCTAGATCGTTCCACAAGTTATGCCGGCTACAGTCGCTGATAACCACGGTAGCGCCCTTGGCCATCAGGCTGCGCAGACTGCGGAGATGACCGACGTATCGCCCGAAAGCGTCAGAATCTCGATGCATTCGGGCGACCGCGTCCTCATCCAGATGATTTATCACGTTCAGCAGGGTCACGATGTCGAACGGACCGTCGGCTGCCGTGATTTCGTCGAGCCTGCTCGCCCTCACTGCCACCCTCGAATCGAGGACGAGCTTCAGAGTCGTTTCGCGAAAGCGTTTGTAAGTTCCCTCGGTGCTGCCTTCGCTTTCTGGCTCGATCCCGAGAACATTCGCGGCGCCGTGAATTCCGCACCAGATGGCAACCGAGCCCAAGCCGCAACCGACATCGAGAACCCGCTTTGCCCCAAGTCCCATACCCTGAAAGAGGAAGTTGCAGCGGGCGCGATAGCGGTCAGCGCTCCGATAGCCGACCATCTTGGCCGTTTCCTCCGTGATTCGATCGTCCGGTCTGGTCAAAGTGAAACCCCTGGTTTCTGTCGCTTCGATGGCTGGTGCCTTGAGGAGTGTTCATGTGCGGCTGAGCATTGATACAGCCGGCCCGACCCGCTCAGGCATCCGCAGCACCGCTGGTCACTCGTCGACCCGAATCGCTGAAATTGCAGACCGAGGCACGCTACCATCGTCGATCTCGAATTCACCGAGGCCGACCCTGTTTTTCCACATCAATAGAAACTGGAGTGTTTTTGTAGTTCGATCCACCTGATGATTTCGAGCCCGATGCATAGGCTTTCCTCCGGCAGCTGCATTGGTGAATTGACAGTGGGAGCTTCGGCACATTGGATTTCACACTCTCGAGCGTTCGATTTCTTCAATCCAAAGTTGCGCGATCCTGGCTGGGGCCAGTGATCTGATCAGCGTCTGTGCTCGTGCAGCCGTGGTCTCTCGCATCTGTCGATCGCGCATGGCCAGCAGCATGGCCGAGGACAGTGCCGAGCTGTCACCGTCGGCAACGAGCAGGCCGCGACCCTGTGCCAGGATCTCCCCGGTCGCACCTGGGCTGTCGGTCGCAATGACGCACAACCCCGCAGACAGTGCCTCGATGATTACGTTGGGATAGCCTTCGTAGCGAGCAGCATGTATGAACAGATCCGCCTCGCGAAGCTCTGCCATAGGCGTTGCGGTCTGACCCGGAAGACGTACCCGATCCGTCAAGCCCGAGCGCTCGATCTGGGAAGCGAGATCAGCGCGCGCCTCACCCTCGCCGAAAATGACGAGCTCCCAGTCCGGAACCTCGTTCTGGATGGCAGAAAACGCATTGATCACACGATCGAAGCCCTTCTGGGGTTCGAGGCGGCCGAGACCGATGATACGCTGGCGTCCCGATGCTCGCCGATCATTCCGGCGGGGCACCAAGTCGGGCGAGATGACTGGATTTGCGATCACGCTGGCGTCGAGTCCAATGTTGTCGATGAACCATCGGCGGATATCCTCCGACTGGACACAGAGGCGAGCGGCACGGCTGTACAGCGAATTTCGCAACTTCGCCTTGATGGCAGGGATGTGGTGATGGGCTGGATGGTTGCGCTCGGCTACGAGAACCGGAATGTCGAGCCGCGTGCTGGCCAAGATGCTCGTCACATTTGCCTCGAGCAGAAACGCGATCACTGCCGTCGGTCGAATGTCGCGCAGGATAGCTCTCAGCCGCCCGACCCTTCGGACATTGGTTGTGATGAATGCCAGCCCACCCGGGGCGGAATGCACCAGGCCCAGTTGATGGCGAAAAACACATTCGTCGACCTCATAGAAGGATGGCGTGCCCGGCTCCTCGTAGGTGATGAGGTGGACCTCGTGCCCTGCCGTAACCCATTCCTTGCAAAGAATGACTGCAACGCGAGCCGCTCCGCCGCCCGATACGTCTGTGATGACGAACGCTATGCGATGCCGACGCAAGGCGGGTATGCCGATGTTAGTTGCGAGCATCTACGAGATTCCTGGAGTGGTACGAAGCGCACAGTCTCAACAAAATCAAGATTATGCGTAAAGTGATGAAGCTGTCCAGACGCTTCAAGCGAGATCCGCACATCATGCGACCGGTAGCGCTTTGTATGCGACCACATGGACCCAAATTATCAACACGATGTTCCGTGCAGCCGAAACGAATGAGTAGAGCATGATGGCGGTCACAGGTCCGGTTCCAGCTTCGAATCCGATGAAGAGCGTCACCGCCACGAGGAAGATCCCGGCCAGCTCCCAGACAAGAAGGAACCGTTCCAGCCCAAGTACTGAGATCGCATTGAACGAAGGGCGACTGCAAAATGCGAACAATAGCCACAAGGAAAGCCAGCTTGCGAACTCTCCACTTTGTCGCCAGGTTGGACCGAACACTAAGCCGAAAATCTCGGTGCCATATGCAAATACGATAAGATACGGGAGGATACCGATGGCACACATGCCGAGCGTCGTCTTTGTCAGATAACTCGATTGCTCACCATCGCGGGCGGCCCGGGCGTATCGAGGATAAAATACGCTGACGATCGCACTTCCGATCAGCAGGCTGGGCAGCATCAGGACTTGCACGGCCAAAGTATAATGCCCGAGGGCGGATGGGTCGGAATATCGGGCGAGATAAATTAGGGGCATTCCGAGCGACAACGCGCTGACGATGTTCTGTGGCATCCTGAGCAGCGGAAATGACCTAAATTCACGTACCGCAGCGCGCAATTCTGCCAGTGCAGTACGAGACAAGATATCGGAACCGACTAGCGCCAGTCCGCGCGAGCCTCCAGCTATGCGGCATGCGATCATCGCGGCTAGCAATGCAGGAGCTAAGGCACTGATTGCAATCAGTACGCCCGGATTTGGCAGTGCAGCGCCAACGCCGACCCTCAGGCCATTCGTCACGATGGCGTGAATTGCACTGGCGCGTGCGAGACCACGAAACTCCTCCCGCCACGTCGCCCATTGCACCGCGGTCTGCATCAATCCACTGGTCAGAACAGCCACCGGCAGCAGGAAAAGGTACGGCCCCAACAACTCAAGGTTGGGCATTGCGACCACCCAGCCATGGAAGACCAGCAGCACGGCCAGCAGGATCGCCGACACGGCAAACGATATGAGCACGCAAAGCCTCACGAGCGCGGCCCCCGCTCGCTCGTCCCGAGCCAGCACGATCGCAATAGGAAAACACATGGCTGCGACCGGACCGAGAATTGATAATGCAAAGTTGAACAGACCCAATAGGCCAAACGATTCGGGACTAAAAATGCGTGTCAGAATTGGTGATGTCGCGACATTGGCGACTTGCGTCGCCAATGTCCCGGCAAACATGGCCGTGACACTGCGGACAAAGGGCCGCTCAGTGAACGAACGCATCTGCTGCGCGCATGCGCGCGCAATTCTCATCAGAGAAAGCCGAATTTCCTCAATCACTCTCAGCAGATCCGTTCTGTTTGCCCGGGATGTGGAAGCCCGATTCGGTAGAGTCGGCGCGGCTCTCTTTCACGCCGAGCAGGCGGGCGCAACCGGCCTCCGAGCGTGCTGGAAGGCCATCTATCGTCTGGTAGTATCCGCCCATGCTTGTCGACGTCAATTCGGTTGGGCAACACGTCGAATCTCTTCCACCACTCGTTCGGGCTTTGCCAATCCACTAGGGCCTGTCGTCAGTTGAGTAGAGTTTGTGCTGCCACGCCGCATCAGAAATCGTGCGCGCCCGTCGTCGCTGTCGTCAGTCGAGGGATTCCCAAATCACTTTTTCTCCCACTCATGGGTTGTCGGCAATGGGGAGGCCGACAGATGCAACGCTACGCCTTGCGCGACGACCAGTGGATGAGGATGAAGGTGCCCGCA
>JANPDA010000060.1:0-7121 GCA_031431235.1 Hyphomicrobiaceae bacterium | reverse complement strand
CGGGTGATGGGATCGAGATACCGCCGACGGTCAAGCTGAATTTGGGTTTGGACGATGAGCCATCGTGGATTCTCCTTAGGGAAGGAAACAGGTTCGTCTGGCCAGGGCATGACCTGCGCAGGATCGCCAATGCGGATCGCTACGACTACGGCTTCCTGCCGCCCCGCTTCTTCGACAGTGTCCGCGCTGCCTTGATCGCCGCTGTCCGGGCCGGAAAGACGCGGACGACACAAAGGACCTGAGCCATAGGCCCAACCAGCGAACTGAAAGTGCCTGACATGTCCAACGCCACACCCTCCCCCCTCCGCCAGCTCTTCCTCGATGGTATGAGCCACGCGGCCTGCACCGTGAACATCGTGACGACCGACGGTCCGGCGGGGCGCCATGGCGTGACGGTCTCGGCCATGTCCTCGGTCTCCGCCGACAGCGCCGCTCCCTCGCTGCTCGTCTGCGTCCACCACAAGAGTGCGGCGTGCGAGGCGATCCAGCGCAACGGCGTCTTCTGCGTCAACGTGCTGCGCGAGGACCAGTCGGACATCTCCGATACCTTTGCCGGCAGGATCAAGACGGCGGACGGCGACAAGTTCTCGTGCGGAAGCTGGGTCGCATTGAAGACAGGCTCACCGCGCATCGTCGATCCGCTCGTCGCCTTCGACTGCCGCCTCGAGCAGAGCCTCAAATACGGCTCGCACCGCATCTTCATCGGTGAGGTCGAGGACATTTTCGTCGAGAAGGGCGGCCATCCGCTCATCTACGCGAACCGAGCCTATGGGCGGCCTGCGCGGATCGATCTGCCCAAGGCGGTGGAGCCGGGCAAGGACGAGCTCCGGATCGGCGCGCTTATCACGCTCGCGCCCTATGTGGTGCCGGCGCTGGTGCGCCGCCTCATGGACGAGCGGCCGGGCCTTGCGATCCGGCTCGTGGAGGCGCCGCAATCGGCGCTGGTCGAAGCGCTCAAAGCGGGAGAGTGCGATGTCGCGCTCACCTATGGCTTCGATCTCGATTCTGGTCTCAGAAAGGAGAAGGTGACCGACATCCCGGCCTATGCGCTGCTGCCGGGCGGGCATTCTCTGGCCGGCTCGCGCCGGGTCTCGCTCGCCGACCTCGCGAAAGAGCCGATGATCCTGCTCGACTTGCCCATGAGCCGCGACTACTTCCTGGGCCTCTTCCGCGCCCAAGGCCTCGAGCCGCGCATCGCGCTTCGCTCGACGAACTTCGAGACGGTGCGCGGGCTCGTGGGCCAGGGCCTCGGTTTCGCGCTGCTCGGCACGAAACCCGCCAACAACATGACCTATGACGGCATGGCGCTCGCCGTGCGCCCGCTCGCCGAGGGCAGCCCCGACAGCGAGATCGTGATCGCGTCCCTGCCGAAGGCGAAGGAGACGGCGGGGGTGAAAGCCTTCCGCAAGGCTGCACGGGCGCATTTCGGGTAGGTGCTCTGGCAAGTCGCGCCAATGGAAGAGACCCGATAGCCGGACCGCGGCAAAGCCCCTGCCGAATTCCGCCCGAGGGGAGGATGTCCCCATCTCGGACCCCAAGCTCGGAACCGTGCGGCTGCAGCCTCTCGCAACACCGTCGATCGATGCAAAGCGTGTCGTCGGGCCGGAGCGCGTCCCGGGCCGGTGGAAAGGCCGCATCTACATCCCGGACGACAAGTTGCTCGAGCCGCTGTCGGATGAGGAGTTGGCGTGGATTTCGGGTGAGCGCTCGCCATGAGCGTGAACCTCGACACGCATGTGTTCTACTGGTGGATCACAGGGTCGGATCGTATTGACCTCAACGTGCCGGTTGCGACGGTCGACAGTGCCCTTGCAGAGCTCGGCTGCATGATTGTTCAGCGATTCAACCCTCCGCCCGCTGCGGCCGGGCGAGCAGGCGCTCCATGGCTTCCTCGATCGTTGCGTGCCCGGCGACAACGTCGGCGACGGCGGCCATGACCGGTACCATGACGCCGTTGCTCGCGGCCAATGCGACGGCGGCGCTTGCCGTCCACACGCCTTCGCTGACCGAATGGCGCGACGCGAGGATCGCCTCGAGTGCCTCACCCTGCCCCAGCCTCGAGCCGAGCGACATGTTGCGCGATTGCGGGTTGCTGGCGGTCAGCACCAGGTCGCCCAGCCCCGACAGGCCGGCAAGCGTCTCGGCCCGTGCCCCGCAGCGAAGCGCGAGCCGGGTCATCTCGGCAAATCCCCTGGTGACGATCGCCGCGTGAGCGCTCGCTCCCAGCGCCCGGCCGATGACGATGCCGGCGGCAATGGCAAGCACGTTCTTCAACGCGCCACCGAGCTCCACGCCCGTGATGTCATCGCTCCAGTAGACGCGCAAGCCTCGATGGCCGATCGCACGGGCGAGCATTTCCGCATCGCGCAGGCTTGCTGCCGCGAGCGTCACCGCCGTTGGCAAGCCGCGCGCCACCTCGCCGGCAAAACCCGGCCCCGACAGCACGGCCGGCAGCGCCTGCGGCAAGCATTCACCGAGAACCTGGGACAACCGCAGGCCGCTCGCCTGCTCGAGGCCTTTGGCGCAGATGACGGTGGGCGTTCCGGGCGCGAGCATTGGAGCGAGCCGCAGCGCCATTGCCCGCACGTGCTGGGCCGGTACCGCAAGCAAGACCGTCCGCGCCGCCGCCGCCCGGTCGAGGTTCGCGGTTGCTGCAATCGCGCTGGCGAGCTCGACTTCTGGCAGATAGCCCTCGTTGCGGCGCGTCTCGCCAATCGCTTTGGCAAGGGCCGGATCGCGCGCCCACAGCACGACGGGATTGCCGGCGCGCGCGATCGACTGGGCGAGCGCCGTGCCCCAGGCGCCGGCTCCGATCACGGCGATGCCGGCTTGCGTGCTCATGCCTTTGCTCCAGACTTGCCGGAGCCGAGAATGGGCTCGGCCGCGGCATCCAGTGGCCAGCGCGGACGGGCCGCGAAATCGAGGCTATCGAGCGAGCCGCGCGCCAGCCGCTCGGCCCCGGCCCAGGCGACGATCGCCGCGTTGTCGCCGCAGAGCTCCGCAGGCGGCGCGACGAGTGCGAATCCGAGCCGGTCCGTCGTAGCTCGCAGTGCTGTCCGCAGTCGGGCATTGGCCGCAACGCCACCTGCGACCACCAGGACGCGCTGGGCTCCCTCGCCGGCCACGCGCTGATACAACTCGGTTGCGCGTGCGACCCGGTCGGCGAGCACATCGGCAACCGCCTCCTCGAAGGCCGCGCAGATGTGGCCGACATCGGCTGGCCTCAGCGGCTGGCGGCGCAGCGCCTCGTGGCGGACGGCGGTTTTGAGCCCCGCGAACGAGAAATGCGGCTCGGCCCGCCCCAGCATCGGCCGCGGCAGCACGATGCCGTCCGCGGGATCGGCAGGGTTGGCCGCGCGCGCCAGCCGCGCCTGCTGCTCGACCTCGGGCCCACCCGGATAGCCGAGCCCCAGCAGCTTCGCCGTCTTGTCGAAGGCTTCGCCCAACGCATCGTCGATGGTCGAGGCGAGCCGTTGGTAGCGCCCAACCTCGTGCACGGCGAGCAGCTGGCTGTGCCCACCCGAGACGAGGAGGAGCAGATAGGGTGGATCGAGGCCGTCGCTGAGGCCCGGCGTCAGCGCGTGCGCTTCGAGGTGGTTGACGGCGACGAGCGGCAATTTTCGCGCCAGTGCGATGGCCTTGCCGAAGGTCAGGCCAACTAGCAGGCCGCCGATCAGGCCCGGACCGGCGGTCGCAGCAACCGCCGACAGGCGCGAGAGATCGACGCCCGCCTGCGCGAGCGCAGCCGGCACCAGACGGTCGAGCACCTCCAGATGGGCGCGCGCGGCAATCTCGGGCACCACGCCGCCATAGGGCTGATGCTCGGCGAGCTGCGAGCGCACGATGTTGGACAGGATCTCGCCATGCCCGGTGGACGTGCGCCTGACCACCGCGGCCGCCGTCTCGTCGCAGCTCGTCTCGATGCCGAGCACGAGCGCTTCGGCTCTGCTGGCGGCTGTCTGCTTGCGATCTTCCATGCGAGGGGGATAGATGGCCTCGGCCAGTCTCGTCAACGCAAGCGTCCCCGGAAAGGAGGCCGCCCTTGTCCGCAACCCCGATCCGGATCGGCACTCGTGGCAGTCCGCTCGCGCTGCGACAGGCCCAGGAGGTGCGCGATCGCCTGCGTGCGGCGCATGGCTTGACCGAGGCCGACATCGAGATCTGCGTCATCAAGACCTCGGGCGACCGCATCCAGGATCGCCCCCTGTCGGAGGTCGGCGGCAAGGGGCTGTTCACCAAGGAGATCGAGGAGGCGCTCATCTCCGGCAGCATCGATCTCGCCGTCCATTCCATGAAGGACGTGCAGACGGTCCTCGATTCCCGCCTCGCCATTCCATGCCTGCTGGAGCGCGAGGATGTGCGCGACGCCTTCATCTCGCTGCAAGCCCGCACGCTCCTGGAGCTGGCGCGGGGCGCGGTCGTCGGCACTGCCTCGTTGCGCCGCCAGGCCCAGGTCCGCCGGCTCAGGCCCGATCTGCGCGTGGTCACGTTCCGTGGCAATGTCGAGACGCGATTGCGGAAGCTCGCCGAAGGGCAAGCGGATGCGACCTTGCTCGCCTATGCCGGCTTGAAGCGGCTCGGCATGGCCGAGCGGGCAACCTCGGTGCTCGAGCCCGAGGAGATGCTGCCGGCAGTCGGCCAGGGCGCGATCGGGGTCGAGATCCGGGCGGAGGACCGCAAAATGGCGGAGCTGCTGCAACCGCTCGGTCATGGGCCGACGGCGATTGCGGTCGCGGCCGAGCGCGCCTTCCTCGCGCGGCTCGACGGCTCCTGCAAGACCCCGATCGCGGGGCTCGCCACACTGGAAGCCGGCCGGCTCCACTTTCGCGGCATGATTCTCGCGCCCGATGGGAGCGCGTGCCATGAGACCATGCGTGACGGCGCTCCCACTGAGGCAGCCGCCGTCGGGGCGGACGCGGCGGAAGAATTGCTCGGGCGCGCCGGGCCTGCCTTTCTCGGTGGCTGAGGCGAATCCAGTGCGCGTCTGGGTGACAAGGCCAGAGCCCGATGCTGCCGAGCAGGCTGAAGCGCTCGCGTTGCTCGGCTACGACACCCACGTGGCGCCGTTGTTGCGGATCGAGCTGCTGGCGGACACTTCGCTGGCGGCCGAGGGCATGGCAGGCATCGTCGCGACCAGCCGCAATGGCTTGCGGGCGATCGCAGGGCGCCGCGAGCTGCCGGCGCTCTCCAGGCTGCCGCTGTTCGCGGTCGGCGCAGCGACCGCGGCGCTCGCCCGTGCGATGGGGTGGAGGACGGTGGTCGAGGGGGGAGGCAGAGCCGAGGGGCTGGCCCAAGTGATTGGAACCCGGCTTGCTCCGGGTGCAGGTGCGATCCTCCATCTGGCCGGCGAAACCCTGGCGCACGACCTCGCCGCCGACCTCCGTGCGCTCGGCTTCCGGCTCGATCAGCCCGTCCTCTACCGCAGCAAGCCCGTTGCCGCTCTTTCCGCCGCAACGCTCGCCGCGATCGAGGCAGGGACGATCGACGCTGTGATCCTGATGTCGCCGCGCACCGCCGCCACCTACGCCGCGCTGATCGAGGCGGCGGGTCTGGCGGCCCGATCGCGGCGCCTGATCCATGCCTGTCTGTCGGAACCGGTCGCCGCCCGCCTTGCGAGGCTTGCGCCGAGCGTCTTGCTGGTGGCGAGGAAACCCACTAGCGAGGAACTACTTGCTCTCCTGGTCCGTCACGCGGCACAATCGACTGACGAGCTGACACCCGATACCAGGATCCAGTAGGCCGCACTCACCCCGTCAAGCCCGGCCTAGGCTGGCGACCCTCTCGAGAGGCTCCATGTCTAACGACAAGAATGATCCCAGGAAGGGTCCGACGCGCCCTGGCGAGCAAGCACCGCCAAAGCGACCGACCGCAACCATCGATCTTTCGGCCAAGGTGATCGAGACGCGCGATCTACCCGGTGCGGAGGGAAAACCGGCGACGCCGGTTGCCGGTGCTGCAACGGTGGATACCGCGGCAGGCTCATCGCCATCGATCGACCCGGCCAGGATCGACAAGCCGGCAAGCGGTGCTGGCGCCGTGCCGCCGATCAGCGGCAAGGCGAGCACCAGCTCGACCTCCCCGGAGATGGCAAAGCCCGGCAAGCCGGAGCTGGCTTCGGCGCCGCCAGTCAAGCCGGCCGATGGCGGACGGCGCGGTGGTGGGTTCCTGTCGCACATGCTGGCTGGCGTCACCGGCGCGGTGCTGGCGTTGTTCGGCGGCGAGCTCGCGTCGCGCCAGCTCGGGCTCGAGCTGCCGATCGCGGGGGCGGGATCGGGCGCGCGCATCGAGACTCTCGGCAATCGCGTCGGAGTACTCGAGCGCAGCCTTGCCGAGCAGGCATCCGACGCGGGCGAATCCGTCACCAAGGAGCGGATCGAGGTTCTTGCCACCCAGCTCGAGCAGTTGAAGGTCGGCAGCGGCAAGCTCGCCGCAATCGAGAGCACGCAGCAGGGCCTTGCCTCCGCAGTCTCCGAGCTGAAGACCTCGCTCGCCAGCCTGCCGGCCGCCGAAGGCAAGCTGCCCGAGGCCGTCGAGAAGCGGGTCGCCGCCATGGAAGGCGCGCTGGCTGCGATCGGGCAAGCCGCCAAGGACGGCGGCGGCGGGCGGGTTGCCCAGCTTGCCGACCTTGCCGGGCGCATCAACGATTTCGAGCTGCAACTCGACAGCCGGCTCGATGCCTTGCGCCGCTCTGTCGCCCAGGACCTGGAGCGCCAGGGGGCCTCGATCACGCAGCGCATCGCCGAGAACGTCTCCTCGGGCGAGAGCTCCCAGCTTGCGGTCGCGACCCTGAAAGAAGGCAGCGGCCGGCTCGCGCACGACCTCGAAGCGCTGAAGCTCGAGACCAGCCGCATCAACGAGAAATACGAGGCCGGCAAGGCCGCGGACGAAGAGGTGCGGCGCGCGGTCGAGGCGGCCCGCGAGAAAGCCGATGCCATGGAATCGGCACTCGCCGATCTGCGCTCCGGGCTCGATGACCGGATGGGCGCGCTCGTGCGCTCCGAGCAGGTGGCGGGGCCGCGCGCGCCCCGCCCCGGCCCGCGGGGCCGGCCGCAAATCCCCCCCCCGCGCCCGGGGGGGAGCCGGCAGCGGCCCCCGCGGGGGGCGCACCCCGGTCGGGGTGG